>CAVRZY010000168.1:0-17074 GCA_963725415.1 uncultured Acidobacteriota bacterium
GGGTGGTGAGGCCGGCCTTGGCGGCCGGCGAGCCGGGGACCACATCCACCACGCCGATATAGCCGTACCGCTTGGACAAAGACAAGCCCACGCTGCCCCGGAAAGCGTCGTGGTTCTTCAGGTACTCTTTGTACTGTTCGGCGTTCAAGTAGCTGGCGAAGGGATCGATGGATTCCAGCAGGCCGGTCAAGGCGCCCAGGGTGACGTTGGCGATGTTGGGCTCCTCGACGTAGTCGCTCTTGATGCGAGCCAGGACATCGGTGTAGACGGCAAGCTGACGGTAGGCGCCCTCGGGCGGGGCGCTGCGGACCAGCATGGCGCCGGTGAGCACCACGGCGGCGAAGCACGCCGAGATTGTCACGACGACAGCTTTTAAGCGGCTGTTCATAGGGTTGCGTCTGCTCCCAGTATAGCAGAGCGTTGTCGCACTAAAGCCCCATTCCTTTGCGGCTTGGGAAGATTCCGCGTGTTGGCCACTTTCGGTGGCGCCGATCAATTGACGATTGGCTCATTGACGATTGACGATTCCAGTGTCCCGCGGCGCCAGACACAGCAATCGTCAATCGTCAATCCCGTGATCGTCAATTCCCCCGTCACAGCCGCTCTGCCCGTACCTGCCCCTCGCTCCGTTGTTCCGTTGCGGCCATGCTGCGCTGTGTCCCACTAAAGCCCCATTCCTTTGCGGCTTGGGGAGATTCCGCGTGTTGGCCACTTTCGGTGGCGCCGATCAATTGACGATTGGCTCATTGACGATTGACGATTCCAGTGTCCCGCGGCGCCAGAAACTGCAATCGTCAATCTCCCCCGGCACGGCCGCTCTGCCCGCAGGCGCGGCTCGCTGGTTTGTTTGGTTGCGGCCATGCCGCGCTGTGTCAACTCATGACCCGCCACGCACCAGCCGGCAATCGCAGATCCAGGGCTGGTAGTTCTTTCCGTAACAGAGCGTGACTTTGTACCGCGGCTCGAAGTCACCCTGATTCGGGGTCATCGTCAGGCCGCTCAGGATCCGGCTGTAAGGCAAGGGCACGTGGATGTCGGACACCAGGAGGTCGAGAACGACACCCGTGCGCCGCCCGTCCCGCCAGCGCGGCCCCAGCCAGCCACGCGTGACGATGAAGCGCTGCCTATCCGGGTAGCGCTGCCGCAGCACATCTGCGTCCCGGGCCACATCCACCGCCACGAGACGCGACTGAGGTTGGTTCGCCTGGCAGTCAATTGCGACGAAGGCTTCCTTCGAGGGGGCTCCGTAATGGTGCGCCTGGGCTGACGGGTCACCGGGGTCGAGGCCCAGCTCTGCCAGCTTGGCGCGGTTCAGCCAGCCCTGCCTGTCCAGGAAGCCGGGGCGCGTGACTATGAGCCGCATGGCGAGACCGGTGTTCTCGTCACCGAGTGGAACCAGGTGCAGCTCGCGTTCCGTGAGTTCCACTCGCGCCTCGGGCTGGCCCGCACGGTTCATCGCGACCCCACCGAGAACGAACAGATTCGCAGCGAGCACAACCGTAACCGGCAACAGCAAACCCCACCGCCTCATATGGCGCGCACCTCCTGGAGGCGCAGCCTGATTTTTCTGAACACCGCCAGAAGCCCCAGCGAGATCAGGCCGATGATCAGGAAGAAGAGATACTTCGGCATCCAGTCCCACCACCACGCGACGAAGCGGCAGTAAAGGAAGATGACGAAGAAAGTCGCTGCCAGATTGACGACTCCGGTGAACCGGCGCGTGATGCCGAACCAGATGGCGGCCGCAGCGACGAGCATGCCCGAGACCTGGTAGAGGACCGCCGTGTTTTTCTCCGAGATCAGAAGGTAGCTCCTGGAGATCTTGAGCGACAGCGCCAGTATGGAGAGGAAAACCGCGAGGAGCCCGAGCAGACGGTACACCGCAGGGAACTCGGGATAGGACCCGTGCTTGGCGGTGAAAGCCACGGCGAGTGTGACCAGCCCCGCCAGGATCAACGGTTCCGGCGCTTCCATCAGTTCAACCCAGTAAGTGCCGCTCCACGTGGCTACGACCGCGGCGAGCCAGATCATGAGGCAGACGAGCGCGGCGGCCAGCGGCAGGCGCAAACGGAAATGGTACGCGAGGGCCAGCGCGAACACACCCCAAGCCAGGAACGCGCCGGGCGAAGGCGCCAGGTTGAAGATGCTTCCGAGCACGCTCAGATTCATGATGAACGCGGCGAAAGCGACGAGGCTGATCAGGGAGGCGAAGTAGAGCGTGCGCTCACGGCGCGCCGCGAACTCCGCGACCAGGACAAGGCAAATGGGGGTGAGAATCAGGATGGCGACCTGCACGGGGGTGGCCAGCAGTCCCCAGAAACGGTAGAAGAAGAGGAAGACCGCGGCACAGAGGGCCAGACCGCCGATCGTCGAGGCGATACGCATACCCCAGGAGACCTGCTTCTCCGACTCGGTTGTGTCGATGTCGAACCGATTGGCGAGGAACGTGAGCGTCTGGTCCAGGTTGCGGTCCACGCTCCGGCGCTGCTCGTCCGAGAGGACTAGGATCCCTTGGCGCTGGAGCCGGGCGAGTTCTTCGCGGAGGGCGCGGACGGTATCCGCGCGCTGCTGGGCTTCGCGCTTACTCGTGATCTCATTCGAAGCACTGGGCACTGTCAAGATCCTTCACGGGCTTTCAATCGAGAATGGCGCAGCAAGTCATCGTTGTTTCCTCTCGGCGTGGTACTGCTTGATGACCCGTTCGACGTACTGCACGGTCTCGCGGTAAGGGGGGATGCCGTTGTAGCGGTCCACAGCGCCGGGGCCGGCATTGTAGGCGGCCAGGGCGCGGGGGACGTCGCCGTCGTATTTTTCGAGAAGCGATCGGAGGTAGCGGGCGCCGGCATCGGCGTTCTGCTCGGGATCGCTGGGGTCGGCAGCGAGCAGTTCGGCGGTGGAAGGCATCAACTGCATCAGGCCCAGGGCGCCTTTGGGGGAAACGGAATCGGTGCGGTAGCCGGACTCGAACTCGAGCGACGCTGCTGACAAATTCCGGGGGCAGGCCCCAGCGCTCAGCGGCCTGGTGCACGAGCTCTTGCGGAGAGGGCTTTGGCTGAGAGAGCGGGGCGGGCTTGGCTTCTTCTTTTTCGAAGGCCAGGATGGCCGCAGCGGGCAGCTCGATGCTTCCTCCGTTCAGGTATAGGCGGACTCTGTCGCCGTCCAGCTCGTGGCGGTCCACACGGAGCAGGAAGCCCGTTGACAGCACGGCGTATTCACCAGCCAGGGCGTCGAGGGCGAGCAGCAGGAGCCCGACGAGGAGTCTGGGGGCCATCACAAGATTGTCTCTCAAGGGATAGACGCATTGCGAGCGCGTGGCGTGCAAGGTTTTGGAGTGACAGGCCGGAGGCCTGTCACTACTCGGGTTTGGGTTTGGGCCGGCCGACGTGGAGGTTGTCGTAGTTGAGCATGGCGTTGAAGAGCAGGAAGAAGCTGCCCTGGGTCTGCTGGCGCCACATGGGGTTGTTGGCGAACAGGACCACATGGCCCTTGCCGAGGGGGACATCGAGGATGGCGGGACGACTGGCCAGCTCTCGGCCGCCAGCCAGCATGCCGGCCACCAGCAGATCTTTCTCTTCGGCGAAACGGAGAACAGTGCGTGGGCGGGCCTCCGGGGGCGGCAGCAGGTTGCGAACGTACTCGCGCATTTCATCCGGGATGGGTGGCTCTTCACCAGGTCTGAGTTCGGGTCTGGGCGCGGGCGGGGTGTAGGGGCGGCCCTGCGGGATATCGGGATCGGTGAGGGAACCGCGCCCGCTGGGTCTGCCGGCCTGCTGATCGCCGAAGGGGAAACCACCGCCACCGAAACCCATCCCCCCCATCATGCTGACCTGAAAGACGGGGGCCTGGCTGAAGTAGACGGGGAGCCGGTCGCCGTAACCGTAGGCGATGGGGCTCCTCTTGTCGGCGATGACGGCGTTGAGGACGCTGCCGCGGACCTGCAACTCCCGGGTCTGGGTGATCGAGACGCCCTCGATCAAGCCGAAATCGATGGGGATGGAGGCGTTGCTGGCGATGGTGACGAACAATCCGCCTTGCTCGATGAAGTTTTTCAGATGGATCAGCCCCTGGAGGCCCATACCGCCGCGCGTGTCGTCGGTTTGATCGGGCGAGGTGCCGATGTTGGGCGTAAGATCGGATTTCTTCCAGGGGATGGGATCGCCGCGCATGGGGATGCCGTTGACGAGGCGCTGCGAGGACCCGGAGGTCGGCCCGAAGATGATCACATCGTACTTGCCGCGAAGGTCAGGCGTATCGCGGATGACGTGGTCGGAGATGTAGAAGTAAGGGATCTGGAGCCCGTCGAAGGCGATGCGAAACCAGCCCTCGGTCTGAGTGCTCTGCCAGGTGTGGACGAGGGCCACGCGCGGGGCTGCCAGCTCATGCATGGGGGTCTTGGGAAGCTCGCTGACGGCGTAGGCGGTCAGCCCCAGTTCGGTGGCGGCGGGCTCGAGGCGGGCGCGCAGGTCGGGCGGATTGCCGTCGGTCTTGATGATGAACGAGCCGGCCCGGAAATCCTGGTCCAAGGCTTTGAAGGGTTCCTCGGCGGCGAACATCTTGACGTCTTTGAGGCGGAAGCGGAAGGTGGCAAGGGTGTTGTCGGTGTTGTGGTTGATGAGGTAGGCCATGGGGGCGCCGGAGGCGCGAACGGCGCCCTGTACGCGGGTGGGTCCGGCCAGCGGCGACATGCTGGCTTTCAAGATGGAAGCATCGGTGACGCGGACGGTCTTGACGTTGCGCAGAGCGCCCAGCGACCAGCCGGTGTCGTCGTAGGGGCGGGGGTCAGTGGGATTGTAGTACTGGGTGTCGAGCAGCATGTCGGCCATGCGGCTGTAGGGCTGATCCATGCGAACGACGTAGCTGCCGGCGGGGAATCTCAGCTTCTTCTCCTCTTTGCCTTCCTTGGTGGTGACCTCCAGCAGGCCGTCGGCCTTGTGGACCTCGACGCCCTGGAGCTGGAGCAGGCTGACCAGGCCGGCACACTCGACGGGGCGCGGGTCGTCGGAGGGGATGACCCAGGCGGCCGGACCTTCCTTAGCCGCCTTTTCGACGGAGCGTTTGCTCTTGAGGTAGAAGTTCTCCAGGTACTGCTGCTTGTTGTTGGCCACCAGGTTCATGGCGAACAGCAGGGCGCTCTGCTGGAGGTTGATGTTGTTGCGGATGGACCATTTCACCCGAGGCAGCGGGGGATTGGGGCGGAACCAGGCGCGGGTGGTCTGGCTGGCGGTGACGGTGCGCTCGCCGGTATCGGCGCCGCGCCCGCCGAAGGTCTCATAGAAACGGCCGATGGAGTTGTGGCCGTTGGCAACGTAAAACATGTAATTGGCGGCCCAGCCGTCGTAGAAGCCGTGAGTCCAGACGCCGGGGACGCCGCGCTTGGTCATCTCCTCGATTTCGTGGTAGGCCAGGGTGTGCCACTCGTTGATCACGATGGGGTCGAGCCAGGCGTTGTAGGGCCCCATGCCGGTGGAGGTGTAGAGGAAGGGGACCGATTCGTGCAGATCGTGCAGGACCTGGGGATGCCACTCGAAGAAGGCCTTCATCATGTTGCGGCTGAGGGCCAGGGACATGGACATGGCGTCGCGGTTATTGTCGTGGCCCACGTACTTGCCCCAGTAGACGAGGCTGGGCGCGGCCTTCTTGGGATTGGCCTGCCGGTAGTTGTAGACGTCCACCTGGCGATCGTGCCCGTCCACTTCGACCAGGGGCGTGATCAGCGCGATGAGGTTCTTGCGAATGGCCTGGATGAAGGGTGTTTCCTCGACGGCCAGACGATAGGCCATCTCCATGAGCATCTCCGGCGCGCCGGTTTCGGGCGAATGGATGCTGCCCGACATCCAGTACATGGGCAGTCCTTCGGCGATGAGTTGCTTGGATTCGGCGTCGGAGATTTTTCGAGGATCGGCCAGCCGGGCAGTTATTTCTTTGTAGCGGCTGAGCTTCTGGAGGTTGGCTTCGTCGGAGACGGCGACCAGCAGCATCTCTCTGTTTTCCTCGGTCTGGCCGATGGAGAAGACGCGCACGCGGGGCGAGGCTTTTTCCAGGGCGCGCATGTAGGCGTAGATGTCTTTCGAGTAGGTGAGCTTGTTGGGCGTGCCGATGATGTAGCCGAGCACCTTATCGGGAGTGGGGACGCTGGCGGATGCGGGGAGATGATTGACCAGCTCAGTGAGGAAGAACGGCTCGGTGGTGTACTCGCGAATCTTGGCGCTGTAAGCCTCATCGAGTTTCTGTTCGACGGGGGCAGGCGGCGGGGCGGCTTTTGCGGGTTTGGCTTTTCTGGCGGTCTGGGCGGAATCCAGGCCGGCGGCCAGGAAAACCAGGACGAAGAGAGCGAGTGGGGGACGGTGATGTGTCTTCATGGTGGTAACCTCGCTATGATAGAGCAATTCAGACCATGACGACCTTAACGCATCTCCAGTGCAGCCGGTGTCAGAAGACCTACGAACCGGGGAAGGTGTACAACCTGTGCGAGTGCGGAGGGCCGCTGCTGGTGCGCTACGACCTGGAGCTGGCGCGGCGGAGCTGGAATCCTGAATGGATCAAAGCGGGGCCTTCGACGATGTGGCGGTACGCGCCGGTGCTGCCAGTGGCGAAGCCGGCGCTCGATCGTCTCGCTGGGGGAGGGGATGACGCCTCTAATCCGTGCCAGCCGCCTGGGTGCGCGGCTGGGAGCGGAGAACCTGTGGATCAAGGACGAGGGACTGAATCCGACGGGGTCGTTCAAGGCGCGCGGGCTGTCGTGCGCGATCTCGATGGCGGTGGAGCTGGGGATTCGCAAGGTGGCGATTCCGTCGGCCGGGAATGCGGCCAGCGCGCTGGCGGCTTACGCGGCGGCCGCGGGAATGGAGGCGCACATCTTCATGCCCCGCGATGTGCCGCAGTCGAATTACATCGAGTGCAAGGCTTTCGGGGCGCGCGTGACGCTGGTGGACGGGTTGATCAGCGACTGCGCCAAGCTGGTGGCGGCGGGCAAGGACACCGAGGGTTGGTTCGACATGAGCACGCTGAAGGAGCCCTACCGGATTGACGGAAAGAAAACCATGGGCTACGAGGTGGCGGAGCAGTTCAACTGGGAGCTACCGGATGCGATCTTCTATCCCACTGGGGGCGGGGTGGGGCTGATCGGGATGTGGAAAGCGTTTGAGGAGATGGAGGCGCTGGGCTGGGTGGGGAGCCAGCGGCCCAAGATGATCGCGGTGCAGCCGGAGGGCTGCCAGCCGGTAGTGCGGGCGTTCGAGCGCGGGCAGGCGCGCTGCGAGTTCTGGGAGAACGCAGCGACGGTGGCGGCCGGGCTACGGGTTCCCAAGCCGCTGGGGGATTTCCTGATCCTGGAGGCGCTGCGAGCGAGCGGGGGGACGGCGGTGGCGGTCAGCGACACGGAGTTGATCGACGCCGGGGTGGAGCTGGCGACGGAGGAGGGCATGTTCGCAGCGCCGGAAGGCGCGGCCTGCGTGGCAGCCTTGAGGAAGCTGCTGGCGAGCGGGTTTCTGAAGCCGCCGGAGCGGGTCGTCATCTACAACACCGGTGCGGGTTTGAAGTATCTGGAGGCCTACTCGACGCGCTTCCCGCGGCCTGCGGCCTCGGAGCAGGACAAGCTGGGCGGCCTGATCACGCCGCGGTGAGCGGGCGTGAAATCAGAAGACGTGTTTGACGCCCAACTGAATCTGGCGGGGCGGCTTGTTGCCGTAGGCGTTTGCCGAGAGCACCGTGGCAAACGTCGGTGTCTCCAAGGTGCGACTGGGGATGTCGAAATTTGGATGGTTGAGCAAATTGAAGAATTCGGCCCGGAGCTGCAAGCGACGGCCCTCCCGGCGCAAGGGAATGCTCTTGGACAAAGAGAAGTCGAGGTTGTTGACGCCCGGGCCAGTGAGAATATTCCGGCCGGCGTTGCCGAAACGCCCGGGAGCGGGGGTATCGAAGGCGCAGGGATTAAACCAGCTTTGCGGCCGCTTAACGTAGTCGGCGGCGCGTCCCCCCCGAGATCGCGTCGAGTGGCAGGCCGGGTCCGGGTGATTGGGCACAGGGCCAGGCTGGAAGGGGTCGGCGAGCAGGTCCGGCCGGTCGGGGACGCCGAAGGCGGTCATGGCGGTGGCGGTCATTGTGGTACCCCGGTTGACCGTGAAGGGGTGGCCCGTCTGTAAGGTCATGATCCCGGCCAACTGCCAGTTGCCCAAGAGATGATTGCCCAGCCCTGGGCGCTTGACCCAGCGCCGGCCGCCACCGAAGGGCAGATCATAGAGGTAGCTGAAGGCCACACGGTGGTGGGTGTGGAAGTCGGAGAGCCCACGTTCGGCGCGGAGGTTCTGCGAATCCTGAGGCAGGCCAGAGCCGACGTTGCCACTGAAGACGGCCGAGGCGTCATCAATGGATTTCGACCAGGTATAGGCGCCCAGGAAGGCCAGCCCCTGGGCTACCCGCTTCTCGGAGCGGAACTGCAAGGCGTTGTAGGAACTGGAGGCGCGCGACTCGACATAGAGGAGGGAGGAAAACTGCGGGTAAGAGACGGCCCCGGTGTCGGGGCGGGGCTGGTTGAGATCGCGTGGCGCCGGCAGATGCGTGCCCTTGGAACCCACATAAGCCAGGTCGATCATCCAGTTGGGCCGCAGCTCATACTGCAAGTCGAGGTTCCACTGCTGCATGTAAGCGTCGCGCAAGTTGGGGGAGATCACATTGGGCTGGACGAACGTTTCCCCCGGCTGGCTGAGGATGTCCTGAATGATATTCGAGCCGCTGTTGGGAAAAAAGAAAAGTTTGTAGAAGGGCGGATTCATGCGGGGAAAGATGTTGATGTTGAGGATACCGACGTCGTAAAAGACGCCGTAGGCGGAGCGAACGATAAAGCGCTCCGTTTTCAGCGGTCGCCAGGCCACCCCGATGCGGGGCGCGAAGTTGTTGAGGTCCTTGCCGTAAGTGGCCCGGGGGATGCCGTGTGTGCCGGCCCGGATGAACTGGCAGTCGGGGGAGGGAGAGCACGCAATGGAGTTGGGACTGAGGTCGGGAACGCTGAAGCGATCATGGATCTCGACCGGAGGGTTGTTGTACTCGTAGCGCAAGCCCACGTTGAGCAACAAGCGCGGCACGACGCGGATATCGTCCTGGACGAAGAAACTCAGGCCGCTGGTGCGCAGTCCGTTGACGGTATCGCCGCGGACCGAGATGGCGAAGTCGGGCATGCCATAGATCATCTGCGCCAGAGCTACCATCGGATCTCCGATCAACCCGCTGAGGAAGAACCACTCGCCGCGTGCCAGGAAGTCGAGGTAGGAATTCAATTGGACGCGGCGGAAGTCCGCCCCGAACTTGAACTGGTGAGGACCAGAGGTCCAAGCCAGGGTGTCAACCAGGTGAAAGGTGTTGTCGTGACGGTCTTGCGGGTAGTTGATGGGTTCGCCGATTCCATCAAAGCCCAGGATGCTGACATTGGGAAACCCAAGGTCCACCTGGTTGGTGAGCACCGTGGGAAAGCCCAGACGCTGGTTCATGTTGACGCCATGGTGCTCCTGCAAGACGGCGGCCCGCAAGCGGTTGAACCCGAAGCGCAGCTCGTTGACCCGGCGCGAGCTGAGAATATGCGTCCAGCTCAGCCCGGCGTTCTGGCCACGGTTGAGGGTAAAGCTGCCGTAGCCGGGCAGGCTGGTGAAGGGGTTGACAGGATCGAAGGGGTTGAAGCGGTTCTCGTTAAAGAGAGCGTAGTGAGCCGAGAAAGAGTTGTTGGGGCCGGCATGCTGGTCTAGCTTGACCAGCGCCGAATTCAGGGAGTTGCGAATGATCGGAGAAGAGGCGAAGGTGTTCGAGGTGGCTAGGTCCGGACCGACATTGGCCGCCGGGAGCAAGTTGAAGACCGCTTCGCCAGCCGGGTTGTGAGGCAGGGAGGCCAACAGGGCCAGAACTGCCGAGCGCTGGGCCTGGGAAGGCACCGTGGCTTGTCGTGTGGTGGCCTGTCTCAAGCGCAGACCTTCGTAGGAGCCGAAGAAGAAGGTCTTGTCGCGGCGGATGGGTCCTCCCACGGTCGCGCCGAACTGGTTGCGATCGAAGCGTGGGATCTGGGCGCAGGTGCCAGGGATGGAGGCGGGCACGCAGTCGGGAGGATCGAAGAAATTCTTGGCATCCAAACGCCGGTTGCGGAAGAACTCGAACAGACTGCCATGGAAGCGGTTGGCGCCGCTCTTTAAGACCACGTTTATCTGCGCGCCGCCGCCGCGGCCGAATTCGGCTGAATAGTTGCTGGATTGGACCTTAAACTCCTGGATGGCGTCGATGGAGGGCAAGGCGACGTACTGATTCATGTAGAGGTCGTTGTTGTCCACGCCCTCGAGGAGAAAGTTATTGGACTGCTCGCGGGCGCCGTTGACGCTGATGGCCCCGCCCTGAGTGGAGTTCTGAGAGCCCTCGGCGGGCAGTTGTCCCCCCGGGACGAGCAGAGCGAACGACAAGAAGTTGCGCTCGTTCAGGGGCAGTTCGCGCACCTGGCGGCGGTCGATCACCTGGCCCAGGGTGGAAGTGTCAGTCTGGACCAAGGGGACCGTGTCGGTCACCGCTATTTCCTCGCTGAGCATGCCGATCTGAAGCGTGAAATCCACTCGTGCGGTTTGATCCACATTCAAGCTGACGTCGCTATAGAAGCTCCGGCGGAAGCCCGCCTTCTCGACGCTCACCCGATACAGCGCCGGAGGCAAGAGCGGGACAGTGTAGTCGCCGTCTTCGTTAGTCTCCACCTCGCGTTTGGCACTGGTCTCCTGGTTGCGCACCGTAATCCGGGCTTTGGGTACGACGGCTCCGGTGGGGTCGGAAACCGTGCCGACGATGGTTCCAGTGGGCCCTGTGGCGAACAGCGCAAGGGCTAACACGCTTTCAAGCGCAAGGGTCAGCAAAAGATGTCTGCCAGGCATGGTCCTCTCCAAAAGTCAATGGCCTCCGGGCCTTGCCCCCCAGTTTCTTTGAGCGGACGAATGCGGGGACGGGTAATTCGGGTACAGGCCACGAATTCCGCAACAACGGCGAAATTCGCGCCAGTCCCCGAATTACGCGGGCTGCGGGGTCCCTCGGCGTGAAACTGGGGGAGGGCAAACCTCCGGGCTATCGATCGTGCCGCAATTCTCTTATCGATGCGACCGGGCCGGTTGCCTTGTCTCGCTTGGCGCATACTGGTTAGTATCGCAATGTGGGGCGACGATAGGGGGGCGCTGTTCGAGTGCACCGGTGCTGCTCCGCCAACGGCTCAGAATTCCATACGCAGCCCGAGTTGGAGCACCCGGTTGTTCTTCGCCCGGCTGATGCTGCCGCCGCTAATAATGTCCACCCGGTTCTCCGGAAGATTGAAGTTGGGGTGGTTGGGCAGGTTGAAGGACTCCAAACGGAACTGGAGCGACCTGGATTCGGCTAACCTCACCCGGCGCGAGAGCGACATGTTGAGGTTGAAGGTGGCTGGACCGTCGAGAATGTTGCGGCCGGAATTGCCGAAGCGATAGGCCCCGAGCGGGACCACGGGAAACGCCGTGCGGTCGAACCACTGGTCCACGGAGGGGTTGGGGAGCGTGCCTTTGGCAACTCGGTCCGGGCGGCTGGCTTCGCCGTTGGTGTAGTTGTAGTTGGCCACTTTGGGAGTGAAGGGCGGCCCGGTGTAGATGGTGCTGGAGCCGGCGACCTGCCAGTCGCGGAGCAGCAGGTTTTGGGAGACCTTGGGCTGCCAGACGAAACTCGCGGCGAAGGAGTGGCCGATGTCGAAGTCCGAGCGCCCGCGTTCGCCTTTCAGGTTTCGGGAATCCTGCGCAATGGGGAAGTTGTACTGGATGGTTCCGCCGGTATTGGAGCTCTCGTCAATCGACTTCGCATAGGTATAGGTGGCACGAATGAAGGTTTGCTTGCTGAAATGGCGGCGGATGGTGAGGGCTCCCGAGTTGTAGATGGAGTTGGAGCCGTCGGAAATGATTTGGATACTGCTGAACGCCGGGTAAGGGCGGACCTGCCGCAACTCCTGAGCGCGGTAAGGCTGGTTGATGTCGTAGCGCCGCTGGAGGTGGGTGCCCTTGGATCCCGCATAGGCGATCTCGAAAACGGTGCCGTGCGCGATTTCCCGCTCCACGGTGAGGTTCCAGGACTGGAGGTACTGGCTCTGTGAATTGGCTTCCTGCCCGTAGGTGCTGGTCACGCCGCCCACGCTGCGCCGGGCCTCCGGGAAAGGATTGGAAACGGTCAACAGCAGCGGATTCGAGGAGTTGGCGGAGTAGGACTCGTTGATGGAAAAGGGGTACACGTCGCTGTACTCATCCATGCGGTAGAGCGAGCTGCTTCCGTAGAAGATGCCGTAGCCGCCTCGAATCACGGACTTGGTCCCGCCGAAAGGACGCCAGGCGAAGCCGAAGCGGGGAGCGAAGTTAGTGTAGTCCGGCTTGGTGATGGTGGGAGGCAGGCCGGCGTCCGCGGCCATGGTGACGTATTGCGCGAGGCCGGTACTCTGGATGCGCTGGTCGAAATCGGGAAGGGTTCCCTTGCCGGCGATGACCACCTTGCCGAGCGCTGGCACGAACATGGACCAAGCGCCGAACTTCTCGCGGGGCGGCTTCATCAGCTCGTAGCGCAGGCCCAGGTTGAGGGTCAGCGTGGGACTGACCCTGAAGTCGTCCTGCACGTAGCCGGAGTAGTTGGAGATCAGATGATAGGGGCCAGCCGCGTCCAACTGGCGACTGCTCTTGTTGAGCCAGCCCAGCAGCAGATCGGCCATGGTCTCCCCGGTATAGCGCCCCAGGAAGGTCAGGCGGCCGCGCGTATCGCCGTACTGGCGGGAGAAATACTGCATGCGGAGGAAGTCGCCGCCGTATTTGACGCCGTGCCGGCCGTGGATCCAGGTGAGGTTGCCGGAATACTGGTAATTGTTGAACGACCAGATCTTGGGGTAGTCATAGGCGGGGCCCAGCAGGATGTAGCCGGTGGTGTCAACCTGCGGAAGGCCGCGGGCAATGGGGTTCTTGGTGCCGCCCAGGAAGCCCACCTCGGCGGCCCAGTCGCGATCCTGGCTGTAGGGCCAGCGCTGATCATTGGTCTTGCGGGAGAACGAGGCGTTCAGCTCCAGGAACATCGAGGGCGTCACGGTCCGCACCCACCGGACGTAAGAGAGAAGATCCAAGGTGTTGTTGGCGAGTCCGAACTGCGGAAGCGGCGAGCGGCTGTTCACCACCGGATCCCAGGAGGTGTTGGGCCGCCAGAAGGTGCTCAGGGTGAGGCGGTCGCTGGCGGTGAGCTGATGGTCGATCTTGATGCCGATGTTGTTGTTGCTGGTGGTGCCGTTGCCCTGCGCGATGTAGTTGTTCACGCCGGCCAGATTGGGCTTGGGGTAATAGGAGGCCAGCTTCACGGAGACGGGGTCGAAGCGGCTGGGCGGGATTTGATTGTTGGAGAACGGCGCCTTGGCCAGGGTGTCCGTGATTTTGATGGGCTTGCCGTAGGCATCCACAGCCTTGGAAAAATCCCCGTTCAACATCTCCGGGGTGGGGACGATTCCTCGCTGGGTCTTGCCGCTGATTGAGCGCAGCGACTCCCAGGTCACCATGAAGAAAGTCCGGTTGCGTCCGTTGTAGAGCTTGGGGAGGAAAATCGGACCGCTGAGGGTAGCGCCGAAGCGGTTCTGACGCAGCTTGGACTTCTCCACATCGAAGTAGCCGGTGGCGTCCCAGATATCGTTGCGGATGAACTCGTAGAGAGACCCGCGGAAGCGGTTGCTGCCGCTCTTGGTGAGCGCGCTGAGGACGCCCCCGGCGTAGCGGCCAAATTCGGCGCTGAAGCCCGAGGTGATCATCTTGAATTCCTGAACGCCTTCCAGCGGCGGATTAATGACGTAGCCGGTGTTGCGGCGCTGGGAATTGTTCATGCCATCGATCAGGAAGCCGATGTTGTCGGCGCGGGCGCCGTTGACCGCGTACTGGCCGTCGCCTCCGTCGCCCTTGGGGAGGACGCCGCCGGTCAGGTATGCCAGGTCGGCGAAATTGCGGCCGTCGAGCGGAATCTCGGCGATCTCTTCGTTGGTGGTGACATCTCCCCGCGCGCCGCTCTCGGTGTTGAGCACGGGAGGCGCGTCGGTAATGGTCACGCTCTCGGTTGTGGCGCCGACTTCGAGCGGAATGTCGATGCGGAGCACCTGGTCCACGGCCAGAGTGAATTCAGCGCGCTTGTAGGTGCGGAACCCCGGAGCGCTGGCCTCCAGCGCGTACCGGCCGGGGTTCAGATAGGGAATGGTGAAATCCCCGATCTCATTGGACGAACCTGGCTGCGAGATGTTGGTGTCCAGGTTGGTGATCTTGATGGAGACGCCGGGGATGACCGCCCCGGTTGGGTCAGTCACCCGGCCGACCACGCTGGCCGAAGGTGTCTGGGCGGTGGCAGAAGCTCCCCCCGCGAGGAGCACGGCAACCAAAGCGAACAACCTCATGAACAACCTCCCACTGCGCCGGTTTGTTGAAGGCTCGACGCAGCAACCTAAACCAGTTTACTCCCTGGCACTGGAGGGCGGCAGGGATGTGGCTCATGGCCCTCTCCCAGTTTTACACCCGGTGCCTTCCCGGTTTGCGTAATTCGGGGACTGGCGCGAATTTCGCCGCCGTTGCGAAATTCGTGGCCTGTACCCGAATTACCCCTGGCGGTCCCAGCGCGGTGTGTATCAGTCCGGGCGCAGTTCTTTTATCAACGCAACCGGGTCGATGATGGGGCCGAAGGAGATGGTTTCGTCGCGGTATTTCAGTTCGATGGTGCGGCCGGTCTTCATGGCCAGCGACCAAAATCGTTCCGGCGTAATGGCCGGGTCTGCTTGCACTGCCAGGGCGTACACTCCGGCGATGTACGGGATGGTCCAACTCCAACCGCCCATGCGATAGAAGACGTAAACGCCGTTGCCGCGCTCGCTGGCCGTTGTCCTGGAGTCCATAGGAGCCAGCAGACGATCCGAGAAACGGTTGCCGGCGTAGAATGCCTCGGCCCAAAACAGTCCCGGTTCGTAAGACTCGAAGGCATCGGGGTCCGCCAAGGGGAAGCGGCCCAGGGCCTGGAACCGAAACCCGTGCACGCTCTCGATGCTGGAGGACACAAACAGCATTCCCGCGGCTTTGGCTTCGTCAGCGGCGGCGGTCATCTCCTCGTAACCGGCTTGAGTTGGATCCCAGCCTACGGACATGGAAATCACTCGGATCTTTTTGTCCTGGGGGAGCTGCTCGTTGATCCTGAGAATTCTGCGCACACACTCGGCGCGGTCCTTGAAGTCGGTTCCCTGCGCGCCGGACACCCAGGCCGCCATGTAGTAAATGTCCGCTTCGGGCGCCACGCCCACGGTTTTTCCAGCGGCGATCGACACCACGGCCGAGCCGTGCATGTTGGGACTGCTATTCTGTGCGGTGTTGATTTCCTCGTAGACGCGCAGGCGATCGGCGTATTCCTGGTGGGTGACCAGCAAGGGGTTGTCGATCAGGGCGATGGCGACGCCTCGCCCGGTGAGGCCGCTGTCGTGCAGACTGCGGATCCCCAGGCCCGGGTTCCGGCCCAACTCCATGATGCGTTGCCAGTCGAACTCCGGGGGCATCTTGTCACTGGAGGGCCAGATGGTTTTGTCGTCGAAGTCGGCATAGAGCAGGTCATTCAGCCTGTCTCTTAGATCGAGCCTCGATAGGTCAGCGCTGCGCACGTCCACCTGCAAGGGCGCTGAGGAATCGGGATTGTAGCTGGGAAGGGAGGTCAAGACGGCCCCCACTCCCTGTCTGACGGTCAGGTACAAGGCCGAGACCCTGCTCTCCCAGAAAAAGAAGCGCACGCCCAGATCCTGGCGTGGGTAATAACAGTAACCCTTGCGGCCGCCGATGTCCTCGTACAGCACGCCGTCCTTGGCTTGCTGCGGAAGCGGCTCGCCTGTGACCGTGGCGCTGGGCGGGCCTGCCGCGTCCAAGACTTCCTGAAGCGAGGAGCCCACCTGAAGTTTGCCCAGATAGAGAAAGCCAGGGCCCTCAAAGCGGAGTTCGATGACCAGGCCGTTGGAGATCACCACGCTAAACTTGTTCGGGTAGGCGGCGATGTAGGTGGAGGGCAACTTGTCTTTTGTGAAGGTCTGTTGGCTCCACGCGTAGCTGGTCGGCTCGCCGAACACCCGGATCACGTCGTCCAGAGATGACCTGCCGATGGTGATCTGGGCGACCTTTGCATTGATGTCCTGCTCCTGCGACTGGAGTGCGGGACTGGCCCCCAGGCAGAAGGCCAGCCAGCAGAGGGAGAAACGGAGGCGCGCTCTCATAACAACTCCTCCCGCATTTCTGTTTCGGGATCGCGGGTAGATGAAATTATACACCTGGCGTCCGGTTTCTGGCGGTCTGGGTAGGGAACCAATGCGGGCCATTCGCTGTCTAATGATGTAGAACCAGAACAACGGGGCAAGCACCGGGGAAAGGTACAAAGCAGAGACACTGCGGCCGTGGCGGGCTGTAGGCATCTTCTCTCACAGTATCTGGGCGCAGGAGTAAAGGTTGTTCCTGCGGAGTAGCGCCCCAGACCGGAGAGGCGCTATCAAACAGCGCATGGCGCCTCTCCGGGTTCGCCTCACCAGATAGGCCAGAGGCCTGTCCAGATGAACGCTGTTTGAGTGGGGTCAGGCTTTTAGCCTGCCGCCGGGCTCCGGCCCGGCGCCGCGCGCGACCAAGCAAACCCCTCGGGCAGCCCCACCAACCCCGCCCTGACGGGGTTGTATTCGATGTTCCTGCCAGAACGCACCGCTCAGCTTTCCCAGCCACTGCTGCGTGGTCACAGCAGGACTCACTAGCTCAGGCTTGACGTTGAGAACTTGACGTGAGTGAGTCAAGTTCTTCTCACCGCAAAGACGCAGAGGCCGCAGAGATAACGCGGAGAAAAACCGTCAGGATTTCTCTGCGCCCCCTTTAGCTCCTTTGCGCCTCTGCGGTGAAGACGGCGCGGCAACATGCCTCCTCGGTCTGAGGTGGAGTCTCGTTAGCAGGTAGACGTGATTGGGCGTTACGACAAAGGCATGCAGTTGATAGCGCTGGAAGCGAAGTCGGTCCATGGCCAGTCTACGGCCATGATCCAGCCAGCC
>CAVRZY010000169.1:0-51270 GCA_963725415.1 uncultured Acidobacteriota bacterium
TTGGCAATGTGTGTAGTCATATATCTCACTTGGACCGGGTTGCCAGTAGTAGTCACCATATGTCGGTGCAATTATCGTCGAGCCGACATCGGCATAGCCCGCGAATATGCTATCCTTGATGATTTCCCTGTTGATCGCTAGCCATGGCCTGCCTGACCGCAGGATCAAACCTCAGAGAGTTGGTCTCACCGGAGGTGTCGTTGTACATGGAGACAAGTATGTCGTTCGAATAGGCCGTCGTGCTCAGGCCAGCGTAGTGCCCAATGTTGTCCGTCGGGTTCCTCTGAGCCAGTCCATCAGGTTCCGGTAGTTCGGGGCGTTGAAGGCTGCAAGGTCGATGCTTCCCTTCTCCATGTCGATGAGCATCGCCGCGGGCTCCAGATAGGTCTTGATGATTAGCCTGTCGAATTGGACCTTCTTGCTGTAGTCTGCCTCTCCGTGATAGTTCGGATTCCGCAGGAGTATTAGCTGGTCGCCAGCGATGAACTCCCATCCCGCCTTCGCCGAGCTTCTCGACGATCTCGTAATGCAGGATGGTCCGTCCGATCATGCCCCGGCTCCTCCAGCCCGGCTAGGAAGTTGGAATTCTCTCCGCAGATCAATTGTACAGCACGAGCTGTTATGAGCGACTACAAGCAGGCTACTGAGCCTCGCGAAATACGATGACAGTCAACGCTGTCTACGCGCCGGTGGGCGCGCGTCCGGCCAGGGCCGGCCGATCACGGCACGGTGAAGGTGAAGGTCTCTTGTTTGGGGGACGGGTCCGTGATTTTGCGGTTCAGGAACTTCACCCACTCGGGTGTGACCACGGCGAATTTCAATTCCTTGGCCGCGGCCGGGTCAACCTTGTAGTTGACGATCAGTTCGTTCTTGCCCGCTCGGACACCCGTCAGGGGGATGGGGCCCGGCATCCCGGCCAGGGTCATCTGCTGTCTGCCCATTCAAGACGGGCGTCACGGTGGCCTCCATTGAGCTGACATACACGAAGGCGGACTTGTTCTCGCCTTCATCGCTGAAATAAACCGGCCGGAAGTTCTGGGGAGCCTTGGGCGCCAACCCGAACTTGCCGTCCACTTTCCCCGAAGCCTTGGACTTGCTGTACAGCAGGAAGACCGGCGCCGGATAGCCTTCCAGTTCCAGCGAGACTGTAAGCCCGGGATTGTTGGCGCCTTCCCTGGTGAACTCGACCTGGATCTGGTTCTCACCCGGTTTCAGAATGAAGAGACTTTTCATTTCCGGAGGGACCTGCTTGGCCAGCTCACTGTCCTGGTTGAGCAACCGCATCGTTTCGGACTGGCCGCCCTTCACTTTGGTGGGGACGCCGTTGATCACAACCTTGACCTTGTATCCGTAACCGAAACACGACAGGATGGCTCCGATGTCGCCCTGTCCGTTCATGGCTGAAACCGCCTTTCCTCCAGCCCATGCCTGGAGCGCCAGCAAGGCGCCCGGCAGAAGCCCGATGTAGCGCGACCTCACGCTTCCTCCTTTATTAGCCGCGGGACCCTCCGGACTGTCAGTCCAGCGAGCCGCCGAAATGCGCCCGACGGGCCTCACAGCGACACTTCTTGTTCCAGGGTTCCGCAGGGCTTTGGATCAGCTTGACCTCGGCATCGCCGTCGGCCTTGGGTATGGAACCGTACACACGGACGGAATCCTCCCCGCAGAACCGCTCCCGTCAGACCTCCAGGGTGTAGACCTGGCAGGCGACGCAAAAGCACCAGGACGCGGTGTGTTCGTCCCCCATGATGCTGCCGGACATGGAAGCTGTTATCGCCAGCGCCCAACTGCACTGCCAGCACTGGGGCATGTTTCGCTATTATCCAGGACTTCCTTTTGGGCTTTCCGGCCAGCCTCAGTATACCACCAGCGGTCTATCTTGAAGCCGTTGAAGTTCCTCGCCAGATTTTCGCCTGCCACTGGGGCGTCTCTACCCCGCTGGCGAGGGTGGCATCCCGATCCGCCGTACCATGGCCTCGAAGAGCCGTCGGGTGAGAATCCCGTGCAGGAGTACCCGTTTCAGATCCGAGGTAGCCCCAGTTAGGCTTGTCCAGGTCCAAGGGGTCGTCGGTTTTATGCATCCAGTCCTTGAGCAGGGCGGTGAGATCCCTGATGCGGGCGGCTTGCGCGGGGTCGGCGGCCAGGTTCTTGGTTTCCCAGGGGTCGCGGCGCAGGTCGAACAGTTGCGTGGTTTGCTTGCCCCCAACGTTATACCGGATGAGCTTCCAGCGGTCAGTGCGGACGGCGCGCTGGAAGTTGCGGTAGGCCAGGAAGACCGAGTCGCGGACTCTGGCCTTGGGGTTCTTCAGCAGCGGCAGGAGGCTGTGGCCCTCAACCGTAGCGGGGATGGGGATGCCGCTCAGCTCGCAGAGGGTCGGAAAGACGTCCAGCAGGTAGCACAGCGAATCGCTCCTTTTGCCCTGAGGGAGGCCCGGAGCGCTGATAACGAGCGGTACGCGCACGCTGTGGTCGTAGAGATTCTGCTTGCCAAACAGGCCGTGCTGGCCGACGGCCAGGCCGTTGTCGCCGGCGAAAACGATGATGGTGTTACCCGCGCGGCCGGTCTGATTGAGCGCTTCCAGCACGCGGCCGATCTGGGCGTCCAGGTGGGTGATCATGGCGTAGTAGGCGGCGATATGTTCGCGGACGATCCGGGGCGTGCGCGGCCAAGGCGCAAGCTGTTCGTCGCGCACGCGCAGGTCGCCGTTGTCGAAGGGATGCTCGGGCAGGAAGTTCTTCGGTAACGCCATCTTTTCGGGCGGATACATGTCCGCATATTCCTTGGGCGCCATGCGGGGATCGTGCGGGGCGGTGTAGGCGAGGTAGAGCAGGAACGGATTGTCGCTCTTGTATTCCCTGAGGAACTTTATGGCCGAGTCGCTGAAGAGTTCGCTGGAGAACTTTTCGGCCTTGCGGCGCTTGTTGCGGGGGTACTCGCCGGCAGGATCGAAGTCGGCCACCAGCACCTCGAGGTGGTTGGACATGCCGCCGAAGAAAACGTTCTCGCCGCGCTGGAAGCAGCGGGCGTAGAGGCGCTCTCCGTTGTGCCACTTGCCGGTACCGAAGGTGGTATAGCCCGCCTGTTGGAATGCCTCCGGGAACATGACGAAGGGGCGCCGGACGCTGTCCGGAGCGTCTTTGGGCGCGACGATGTTGTTATGCACGTGGAAGAGGCTTTGGCCGGTCAGGAGCATGCCCCGGCTGGGCACACAGATGGCCCCCACGGTCCCGCCCATGATGCAGGCGTGGGTGAAAGCGGTGCCGCGGCGCACCAGCGCATCCATGTTCGGGGTCTGGATCTCGGGATTGCCCAGGGCGCGCAGCGTGTTGAAGCGCTGGTCGTCAGTGAACAGGAACAGGATGTTGGGTTTGTTGGCGGCGGCTGGGGGCAGGGCGAGCGCCGCGGTGGTCTTCAAGAAATCACGACGATTTAGACTGGTATTCATTTTCTCCACCTCCTCGATGTCCCACGTGACTTTCTGTTGTAGACAATTCCGGATGTGATGGCAAGCGGTCATGAAGAAGGCCAGCAGGCTGATCCTGGCCGCTGGCGGAGAAGGGACACGAACTGCTGCCGCTTGCTGACGCGCGGGGCTCGGAAACCTTACCGAGCCACGAGCGTCAGCGAGTGGTGGAAACAACAATGCTCAGAATTCAATCTTCAGAGCAAACTGGAGGTCGCGGTTGTCCGAGTTGGTGGAGGTAATGTTTCCCACCGTGGGCGAGCCGATGCTGGCATTGGGGAACCCGAAGTAGGGGGTGTTGGTGATGTTGAAGGCATCCAGGCGGAACTGTACGCTGAGCCGCTCGCGCAGCCTGGTGTTCTTGACGAAAGAAGCGTCCAGGGCCCTCTGTCCGGGGGCATACAACACGCCGCGAGCCACGTTCCCGTAGGTGTTGGGCGGAGGCGCGACGAAATCAGCCGCATTGAACCACATGGCGCGGTCGGGATTGTCCAGTTTCCCGGAACCGGTGCGGTTGGGCCAGCTAGGCGCGCCGTTGTTGACGCCGGTGGCCAGACCGACGCTGAACGGACGTCCCGTCTGGAGTGTGAGGATGCCGGATAGCGCCCATCCGCCCAGGACCCGCTCGAGCGGACCAGTGGACACCCAGCGCTTGCCTTTGCCGAACGGCAATTCGTAGAGGTAGCTGCCCACGAAGCGGTGTTTGACATCGAAGCCGGAAGCTCCGCGGCCGGCGCGGATATTGGTGACGGTCTGAGGACCGCCGCTTGAACCGCCGCCGCTGGCGGCCGAGCCGCCATAGTCCAGGTTCTTGGAGAAAGTGTACGCCAACAGGAACTGAAGCCCGGAGGAGTAGCGCTTGAGCAGCTTGGTTTGCAGTCCGTTGTATAGCGAGGAGTTCCGGGGATCGAACACGGTGATGCTGGAGAGGTTGGCCAGGGGCTGGAGCAGGCGGCGCGAGGCCTGCGAACCCAGACCCGGTTGGATCTCATTGGGGTTCCAGCCGAACAGCAGGTGCAAGGCGTGGCTGCCCGCATAACCAATCTCGGCCACCATGCTGGAGCCGATCTGCCGCTCGATATTGAGACTCCAGGTCATCTGGGAGGGGGTCTCGTTCTTGAACGAGTGGCCCAGGATCCCGATGTTGACCGCGTTGAGTTCCGCAGTCGTCATCGGCTTCACCAGGGTGATAGCGGGGAACGGCTGGTTGATGGTGGGGATGCTTGAGAAATCGGTCGGATTGACTGGGATATTGCCGTAAGGAAGCTGCGAAACCACGTAGGGCACCTGTTCGCCGAGGAAGTTGGAACCGGAGGGCTGCTCGGGGAAGTAGGCGATGGCATAACCGCCGCGGACGATGGTCTTGCCGTTTCCGGAGGCGTCGTAGGCAAATCCGAACCGCGGGGCCAGATTGCGGTAGTGGGTCTGCTTGCCAACGGCCCGGGAGATGCCGCCTTCACCGGCGTAGGCCAGCTTCAGGTTGGTGAGGTCGAAGTTGACCATGCGGTTGCGAATCTCGATCTCGGGCAGAAAGACGTCATAGCGCAGACCCAGATTGAGGGTCAGCCGGGAAGTGGCTCTCCAGTCATCCTGGATGTACATGCCATGGTCCCGGGCGGTGACATAGTAGGGCTCGAGCAGGATGCTGCGGCCGCTGCCGCCGCTGATGTAGCCGATCAACAGGGTGGCCAGCCCGGTGCCCTGAGTGTTGGTAGCCGGATCGTTGGTGAAGTTGCGGCCGAAGGACATGTTGCCGCGCGGCCCGCCGCCCGGAGGTCCCGTATAGGGGGAGAACATGCGGTGGACGTAGCGGTATCCGACCTTGGTGGTGTGACGGGCGTGCATCCAGGAGATCCCGTCTTCGATCTGCCAGTGAGTTTCTCGGGGCTTGGCCGGAAGGAATCCGGGACCGCCGCTCAAGCCCGTGAAGTCCGCAATGTCGATGCCCGGGATGCCCGAACTGAACTCCGAGATGTTCACCCCCTGGATGCCCAGGGAAGTGGCTGCCGCATGGCCGAAGTCGGACTGCCTGGTGAAGGGGATGGTGCGGGCGAAGCCGCCGCGGAATTCGTTGATCAGGCTCGGCCGGAAGACATGGGCCTCGTTGACGGCCAGCCCCGAGGTGGTCAGTTGGGTGACCTGGATTCCCGCCACGTAGGGTCCCAGATCGTACTTCTGGGCCGCTTCCGGCGGGGTGGGCAGGCAGCAATTGGCCTGGCCTTGCGGCGCGTCCAGATTGAAGTTCTCGTAACTGTACCGCGCGAAGAAGGTGTCCTTCTGGGAGATCTGGTGATCGACGCGGATGTTGCCGCCGTCATCGTTGATGGACCGAGGCACGGCGATGGTGTAGTTGTTGAAATTTCCGGGGGCGTTGGGCAGCGGGTAGATGCCCGCCACGGTCCGCGAAACCGGATTGATGCGGCCAGAGGGGATGAGGTTGCCGGAGAACAGATCCCGCAGGTATTGGGGGTTGCTGGCGCTGACCGGTTTGGTCGAGTCGAAGCTGGGGTTCAGGCGCGTGGTCATGGGATCGTAGATCCGGATCAGGGTGCCTTTAGTGTCGGTGAAATTGCTGAAGTCCCCGGTTCGACTCTGGGCCGTGGGCACAGTGTTGACAAAGGTCAAGCCCTTCCGCTCCCGCATGCCGTAATAATCCGCGAAGAAGAAGGTCTTATTGCGCCCGTGGTAGATCTTGGGCAACCAGATGGGGCCGCTGGCCGCGACGCCGAACTGGTTGCGGCGGAAGGGCGGCTTCCACTGCGGGACGGCGTTGAAGTAGTTGCGCGCATCCAGCCGTTCGTTCCGCACAAACTCGAACAGCGAGCCGTGCAGGTCGTTGCCGCCGGATTTGGTGGAGACCGAGACCACACCGGCGCCGCGCCCGAATTCCGCCGAGAACGTGCCGGTCAGCACCTTGAACTCGCGCACGGACTCGATGGAGGGCTGAACGATCACCGTATTGAAGGTGAATTCGTTGTTGTCGATGCCGTCTATCAGCCAGGCGTTGACGTTAGCCTGGCTTCCCAGGGCGTTGAAATTGGAGGCAGCCCGGGGATTGAAGCTGCTCTGGCCGGAGAGGTTCTCGTTTTGCTGGCCGGGTGTGACTCCCGGCGCCAGATACACCAACTGTGCGAAATTACGGCCGTTCAAGGGCAGCTCGCGGATGGCGCTCTCGGTGATGACCTCTCCCAGATCTGCGCTGTCCGATTTCACCAGGGGCGCGGCCTCGGTGACGCTGACCGTTTCAGTCACCTGCCCTACCTCCAGGGTTACGTCGATGCGCGCCTTCTGGTCCACCTGAACGATGATGCCGGAGCGAACCTGCTTCTTGAATCCGGTCTTTTCGATCGCAACGCTGTATGTGCCGGGAGCCAGGAAGGGCGCATTGTAGCTGCCGGTTTCGTCGGTCGCATATTGGGTTGAAGTGCCCTTGCCGGTTTCAGTGATGGTCACTTGCGCACCGGGCACAACGGCGCCCGTGCTGTCGCGAACCGTGCCGAGAATGGTTCCGGTGGTGACCTGCGCCATTGCGGGGATGGCAAGACACAGCAACACCGCCAGAAAAATCGAAAAGGGAAGCTTGCTCATAATCCTCCTCTACAAAAGACCCGCCTCGTCCCGAGGGGACGGGCTACTACCCTCAGTTTTCAATCTACCTAAGCATACTCCAGCGGCCCGGCCCGGGTAAAGCCCATGAGTGCAGCCCTGCAATGCCTCAGTCTCGGGGGCCGTGGGACAAGCTTCAGCTTGTCTCGGGTGGTATTCGAAACGCCTCCGGACAGGCTGGAAGCCTATCCTACCCGGCTGCACAGGCTGTTGCCCCCGAGACTGAGGCGTTACTTGTTCACCTCCCTGGAGCGAAGACGTAGGTGCGGCCGCCGGGGACCGGCTTGAATTCGTGCCAGCCGTCGCGAGGACTCATCTGTACCGGACCCAGGCTGGCGCCATCGGGAGCGTAGGCTGTCAAGACGCCTGCGGCCTGGGCCTGGAACTGGATGCGGTCGTTGCCGTAGATGTCGGTCAACTCGAGCACGCCGCCGGGCTTCTGGCGCAGAGCCACGCTGCCCGTGGCGCCGAGATGGCCGTGGCGGGTCCACTGGCTGCGACCGTCCAGGAATTCATACTCCGGCGCGGTGACGTAGTCGATGCGCCTGCCGCCCAGGTTGGCGGACATCTCATAGAAGCCGTTGGCGGCGTTAACGACCAGCCAGCCGGAAACGGGCAATTCCACGCCTTTGACGGTCCAGGAATCTGAAGAGGAGCGGTTCACGTATACCTCAGCGCCATTCTCATAGACCACGTGCAGCCGGGAATCGGCGATGGCGCCGGTGGCGTGGGCCTGGCTGGGCGTGAGGAAGTTGCCATCGCGGCCGGCGTACTCGATGGTCTTGGGCCGCACGAAAGCATACTGCTGCTGCAACTGCTGCATCATGTAGTAGGAGCGCGCCAGGGCTTCCAGGTGGAAGGGTTCCGAGGAGGGGAACTCGTTGACCAACCAGCCCATGTTTCCGTAGCCGATGGTGGTGGCCAGAAACAGGTCCAGGTACTCGCGCCGCTTGGGCGATTCGGTCCATTTCGGGTCGATCTGGCTCAGGTAGTAATAGGTGTAGCCCATGCCGTAGTCGCATTCCAGCGGATGGATCTTGGTGAGCATGAAGGCCACGTCGAGCGGGTGCATCAGCAGGTTGACTTTGGTGTACACCCAGCCGTAATGGCCCGAAGCCAGCCCCGCGTACAGCCACTGGTAGGTAGCCTCGGATTGAGTGGGCCCGTAGACGCGCTGATCGTTGAGGAGCAACTGGCCGTAGGCGTAGAAGGTGGCCGCAAAGGTCCCGGCGCCGGGCACCCGCGCGTCATAATCGCAGTACTGCCACGGGGCCACGGCGGAGTGCACATCGGTGTAGGACATCCTGACCCCGAACTTCTCCTTGATACGCCGGGCGTAGTACTCGTCGAACTCGACGGCCTTGGCGGGCTTGAGCGCGTAATTGCGCGGCCAGGCGCGGCGCCAATCGCCGTCCGGGGTGCGCTGGACGTGGTCGGGGTTCCAGTTGGTGTTCACGGTGGCGAAATCGGTGTAGTTGCTGTAGACGCCCTGGAGCCAGCCCATCTCGTTCTGGACGCGGATGTACCACTTCAGCATGGCATCGCCGCCCTTCTGGGGCGCGGCGCGCAGCCTGAGGGTGAAGCTGTCGCCTTCATCCCGCCAGGTCACCTCGTGACTGTGCTGCATGACCTTGTCCAGCCCGTAGGAGCGGATCTCGAGGCAGCGCTTGTGATCGGCCTGGAAGGTGCGTGGCGAGGCCACGGTCCAGAGGACCTGTTTGCCCTCCTGCTGCCGCAGGGATGGCGGGTTGGCGATGGTGGGCAGTGTCTCTTCGTAAATCGGGGAACTGGTGAGGAAG
Organism: uncultured Acidobacteriota bacterium; assembly: GCA_963725415.1. Lineage (GTDB taxonomy): Bacteria > Acidobacteriota > Terriglobia > Bryobacterales > Bryobacteraceae > CAVRZY01. The sequence goes on from CAVRZY010000169.1 coordinate 8,870, forward strand.
ATTCGTTCGCAAAGGCTATTGCGCAGGCCGTCGGTCTTGGCAGTGTAGCGCATGCCGCCGTTGATCTCGGCGCTGTCGGAGGTGACCTTCGGCTCGGGCGCAAAGTACGGCTCGGAGGCGTTCGAGCGATACCAGTCGAACCAGATCGAGGTGAACAGCGGCCTGGAGGCCGGGCCGGACATGAGGACCCGCGGGTTGGTGGCGCCGTAGGTGAGGTAGGGCACGGTGATGAGCCGGGGATTGGTCACGCCGGAGACCCGCCCGAAGCTCAGCTCGGTGGCTTCTCCGCCCTCGCAGCGCACGTCCAGAACCAGCGATTTCTGCCACAGCCGGAGCTGGTAGGAAACCAGATGGGAGCCGTAGAGGAACGTGGCCTCGACTGCGCCCTCGGACAGGCTGGCCGAGACCAACTGGCCCGCTGACGGGGAGTCCACGAACCGGACTCCTCCGCCATCCAGTGGCCGGAAGGGGGCGCCGCCATCGACGCTCACGGTCAGCTCGCTCAAGCTGCCGTTCTGGGGGCGGTATTCGTAAGTGACGGTCGCGCCGGGGCCTCTGTACTGGAATTCAAAACGGTTCGGCTCGAGCTGGCGCACCGATACCTGAAACTGCTTCTCGCGATTCCACGGCAGGATGGTCTCCTCCCGCGTGGGGAAGGGGAGGGTTCCGGGCCCGGTGTTGGCGCCCGCGATCTGACCCGGATAGGGCTTCAGGTTGCGCTTCGGCTGCGGCTTGAACTCGAGCGGGTGGAGATCCTCGGTGTAGAAGGCCAGCGAATCGCAGAAGAAATAGCGCGGCTCGGAATTAGCGGCCTTCGAAATCTCGATGCCCGAGAAGCTGGCGGGCAGCACCATCTCTTTCAAGACTGCCGGCTGGATGCGGCGATGGATGAGCCACCACTGTTTCCAGCGGATGTCAGTAAGCGGGATCTTGGACTCCTTGCCGCGGGCGTCGGTCACCAGAACGGCCACGTCTGCCGCGGGAGTGGTGTCGTCCTTGACCCAGTTCCAGCGGTTCCCGTACCCCCACAGATCGACGGAGTCGAAGGGGCCCGGGATGGGGATGGGCTTGGGCGGGCGGGCCACCACGCGGCTTTCCGGGCCCGTGCCCGAGTAGAGGAATTTCGAGACGTACTGCCCCCACATCTGCTGTTCGCGGCTGCGGCGGAGCTCGCCGCGCGCGCCGCCATACAGTTCCAAGGTCCAGCCCTTCAGGTCCTCGAAGTCCACCAGAGTGTGCGGATCCTCCTCGCGCTGGGTCCAGGTGAACTCGTAGGGCTGTTGTCCCACCTGCTGCCACGGCTCGATTTCATTGATGGCAGGGACCAGTTTCTTCTCCTCGGCGACCGCCAAACCCGATAGCAGGAACAAACCAGCGAACCATCCACGCATGTTGGGAATGATACTGCATTCAATTCGGGGACAGGCTACTCAACCCCCAAACCCGGAGCGCCCGTTTGGGGGTTGAGTAGCCTGTCCCCGAATTGAGTACAATAGGCGACCGAGGTGTTGATGATGGAAAACAATTCTTTTTCCCGAAGATCCTTCCTGAAAAGATCCACCCTGGCGGGGGCGGGCGCTTCCGCTTTTACGATTGTCAGGCCGGAGCTGGTGCGCGGCGCCGGCAAAGAGAAGCTCAAGGCCGGGCTAGTCGGCTGCGGGGGGCGCGGTACGCAGGCCATCGAAGATGTCCTCAACGGGGCGCCGAACGTCGAGGTCGTGGCCATGGGCGACATCTTCGAAGACCGCCTGGAGAGGTCTCTGAAACAGCTCCGAGCATCGAAGCGAATCGCAGCCTTCCAGGACCGACTCAACGTGGATGCGGAGCATCGCTTTGTCGGCTTCGACGCTTTCAAGAAAGTGATCGCCTCCGACATCGATATCGTGATGCTGGCCACGCCGCCGGGCTATCGCCCGGAGCACTTTGAAGCCGCCATCGAGGCCAAGAAGCACGTCTTCTGCGAGAAACCGTTCGGCACGGATCCGGTCGGGGTCCGGCGCTCCATGGCCGCGGCCAAGAAGTCGGAAGAGCTGAAGCTTACAGTGAAGTCGGGAGCGCAGCGGCGCTCGCAGAAGAAGTATCTCGAGGCGCTCCAGAGGGTCAAAGACGGCGAGATCGGCGACATCGTGGCCTGCTACGCCTACTGGATCGGCGGCCCGGTGATCCAGCAGAAAGCGCGCGATGCGAAGTGGGGCGACATGGAATGGCAGCACCGGGCCTGGTATTCCTTCGTTTGGATCTGCGGCGACCAGATTGTCGAGCAGCACCTCCACAACATCGACGTCTGCAACTGGTTCATGGGGACGCACCCGGTGGAAGTGGTCGCGTCCGGCGGCGCCGTGTGGCGCCCGAAGGAGGAGCTCTACGGCAACATCTACGACCACGTCAGCGCGGATTTCGTCTACGCCAACGGCGTGCACATGTCCAGCTATTGCCGCCAGTATCCGCGTGGATGCTACGGGGACGTGAGCGAGCTGTTGGTGGGCACGAAGGGGCAGCAAGATCGACTGCCACAACATGGGCCGCCAAGGGCTGAATCCTTACGTCCAGGAGCACACCGATATGGTCAACAGCATCCTCGGCACCGGGCCATACATCAACGAGGCCATGGCGGTGGCTGAAACCACCATGACCTGCATCATGGGCCGCGAGTCGGCCTATTCGGGCCAGAAGATCACCTGGGACCAGATCATGAAGTCCCAGCTCGATCTGCAACCCAAGGCGTTTGACTACAAGCTGAAGATGGACGTGCCGCCGCTGCCGGTGCCGGGCGCAGTACAAGTTCATCTGAACAAGCCATCGGCCGTCAGCCATCAGCCATCAGCCGGGTGCAGATGGCTAGTGGCTGAGGGCTTTTGGGGGAGGCGAAAATGAAACAGGAGAATGGGTTATCACGAAGGTCGTTTCTGAAGAAATCGACGGCGGCGGGAGCGGGCGCTTCCGCCTTCACCATCATCAAGCCGGACTGGTGCGCGGGGCTGGAAGTGAGAAGCTGAAGGCTGGCCTAATCGGCGTGGGCGGACGCGGCACCGGGGCGATCGACAACCTGCTCACGGGCACCGAGAACGTCGACGTGGTGGCGCTGGCAGACATTTTTGAGGACCACCTGGAGCAGAACCTGGCCCGGCTGCGCACACGCAAGTTCGCAGACCGGATCAAGGTGGACGCGGAGCACCGCTTCGTGGGATTCGACGCCTACAAGAAGCTGATCGCCTCCGACATCGACATCGTGATGCTGTGCACGCCGCCCGGCTATCGTCCCGAGCACTTCGAGGCCGCCATCAACGCCAGGAAGCACGTCTTCTGCGAGAAGCCGATCGCCACCGATCCGGTGGGGGTGCGGCGCTTCATGGCGGCGGCCAAGAAGGCCGAGGAGTTGAAGCTGACGGTGGTCTCGGGGCGCGCAGCGGCACTTCGTCCACCGAATACGTCGAGACCGTCCAGAAGATCCAGAACGGGGCCATCGGCGAGATCGTGGCCTTGTACTCGAACTACCTGAGCGGGCCCGGTGATGCACGCCAAGGCCCGCGACCCCAAGTGGGGCGACATGGAGTGGGAGCACCGCAACTGGTACTCCTTCATCTGGATCTGCGGGGACCAGATTGTCGAGCAGCACTTCCACAACATCGATTTCATCAACTGGGTCATGGACGCGCATCCGGTGCGGGTGGTGGCCTCCGGCGGCGCCATCTGGCGCCCGCGCGAACCGCTCTACGGGAACATCTACGACCACATGTGCTCGGATTTCGTGTACCCCAACGGCGTCCATCTCTCCAGCCACTGCCGCCAGTATCCGAAGGGCCTCTACTACAGGGTGGAAGACCTGGTCGTGGGCGCCAAGGGCCGCAGCAACGGCACAGACATGGGGACCAAGGGCATCAATGGGCAGGTGCAGGAACACATCAACCTGGTGAAGAGCATCCTGGGCCAAGGCCCGTACATCAACCACGGCATGGCGGTGGCCGAGAGCACCATGACCTGCATCATGGCGCGGGAGTCGGCCTACTCCGGCCTGGAGATCACCTGGGACATGATCATGAAATCCCAGCAGGACCTCCAGCCCAAGGCCTTCGACTACAAGCTGACGACCAACCCGCCGCCGCTGCCGGTACCCGGGCAGTACAAGTTCGTCTAAAGAGCCTGTAGCTTGTAGCTCGTGGCTTGTCGGAAGCACAACGGCTGGGGTCGTCTCATCTCCACACGCTACAGGCTACACGCTACAGGCTTACCAGATCTTATGAACGGAAACTCAAGGCTTCTTCGCATCGTCAACAGCGTCGCCCCGATCCGCATCTGCGACAACGGGGGATGGACGGACACCTGGTTTGCCCGCTACGGCAGGGTGTTCAACATTGCGGTCTATCCTTACGCGGAAGTGCAGATGCGGGTGTACGAGCATCACGGGGAGCGCGCCCGGATCACCATCAATGCGGAGAACTACGGCTCCTGCTACACCATCGCCGAGCCTGAGGGCGTCTACGACAAGCATCCGCTGCTGGAGGCGGCTCTGGATTACATGGAGATTCCGCGGCAGGTGGCGCTGGAGATCTCGATTTTCAGTGAAGCCCCCAGCGGCTGCTCGACGGGCACCTCGGCGGCGGTGAGCGTGGCGCTGATCGGCGCCCTGGATTGCCTCACCCCGGGGCGCATGACCCCTCACGAAGTGGCCGTGGCGGCGCAGAAAATCGAGACCGAGCTGCTCAAACAGCAGTGCGGCATCCAGGACCAGATTGCCTCGGCCTACGGCGGCATCAACTACATCGAGATGTACGAGTACCCGCACGCCTCGGTGAGCCAGATCCGGGTTCCGGATTCGATCTGGTGGGAGCTGGAGAGCCGGCTCTCGCTGATCTTCCTGGGCCAGGCGCACAGCTCCTCGGAGACGCACAGGATGGTGATCCGGGAACTGGAGGACGCCGGGCCGGAGGCCCCCAAGCTGGGCCCGCTGCGGCTGACGGCGGAGAAATCCAAAAATGCTCTCTACGCCGGCGACCTGGAAACCCTGGGCCGCGTGATGATCGAAAACACCGAGGCCCAGGCCGGCCTGCATCCTGCTTTGGTAGGGCCGGATCACCAGCGGATTATCGAGATTGCCCGACGATATGGGGCCCTCGGATGGAAGGTGAACGGGGCCGGGGGCGCCGGCGGCTCGGTCACCGTGCTCAGCCGGCCGGACGCCACCTCGAAGCGCGCCATGATCCGCGAGATCCACGAAGCCAACCCCAAGTACCGGAGCATACCCATCTACCTCAGCCGCTTCGGGCTGCGGGTTTGGGAATCCGCAGGCCCTCAGCCACCAGCACTCAGCCGTTAGCCTTCCCCTGCGGGTTGCTGATGCCTGACGACGGATGGCTCTTTCTCAACCTTGAAACCCGCCCGGGATAGCGTATACTACAGGCTTTGGGCTGTGAGAATCCGGTGAGGCGGAGCGCGCGATGGCAGCGGTTGAACCCCTGGGTCTAGCGCGGGCCAGCCGGGCGGTGGCAGAGAGAGCGGACCCCAACGTCGAGCTGGCCCGGCAGTTCCTTTATTACATGTCGCTGATGCGGGAGGTGGAGGACCGCCTCGAGCGGAAGCTCTACCGGCAGGGCAAGATTGCGGGGGGCGTTTACTCCGGTCGGGGGCAGGAAGCGATCTGCGTGGGAGCCGGTCTGGTGACCGAACCGGACGACATGGTCTTCCCCAGCCACCGGGACCTGGGCCTGTACTTCATCCGCGGGGTGCATCCCCGGCAGGTCTTCGCCCAGTACATGGGGCGCGTGGGCGGGCTGACCCGGGGCAAAGACGGCAACATGCACATGGGGGACCTGCGGCTGAAGATCGTGGCCATCATCAGCTCGATCGGCGCCTCGGTCCCGGTGGCCGCGGGTGCGGCGCTGGCCATCAAATACAAGGGGACCCGCGAGGCTGCCTTCGTATTCTTCGGCGACGGGGCCACCAGCCGCGGGGACTGGCACGAGGGGGTGAATTTGGCCGCCGTCCAGCGCCTCCCTCTGGTGCTGATCTGTAACAACAACCAGTACGCCTACTCGACGCCCCTGGACAAGCAGATGGCCTGCGCCAACGTGGCGGATCGCGGCCCGGCCTACGGCATCCCCGCCGAGATCGTGGACGGCAACGACGTATTTGCGGTCTACGAGGCCACCCGGCGCGCTGCCGAGCATGCCCGCGCCGGCCTTGGACCGTACCTGATCGAATGCAAGACCTTCCGCATGAGCGGCCACTCGGCACACGATCCTGGCGACTACGTGCCCAAGCATCTCTGGGAGGAGTGGGCCCACAGGGACCCCATAAAGCGCCTCAAGCAGCGGATGATGGAGAATGGCTGGGCCGGCCAGTCCGAACTCGATCAGACCCAAGCCCGCATCCTCCAGGAAGTCGATGAGGCCGTCAAGTGGGCGGAAAACAGCCCTTATCCCGAGGCCTCCGCGCTGCTGGAGAACGTCTACGAACCGCCCGCGCCTGCCGGTGAGAACTAGCCCATGCCGACCACCTTCGTCGAAGCTATCCGCCAGGGCATCTGGGAAGAGATGGAGCGGGACCCGAATGTGTTTGTAATCGGGGAGGACATCGGGGTCTACGGCGGCGCCTTTAAGCTCACGGCCGGCATGCTCGATCATTTCGGCGAACGCAGAGTCATCGACACACCGCTTTCGGAGGCGGCCATCGTGGGCGCCGCCATCGGCGCCAGCCTGATGGGGCTACGTCCGGTCGCCGAGATGCAGTTCTCCGACTTCATCGCCTGCGCCTTCGACCAGGTGGTCAACTTTGCCGCCAAGTGCCGGTATCGGTGGGGCGCCCCGGTTCCGATGGTGATCCGGGGGCCTTCCGGCGGCGGGGTCCACGGCGGGCCGTTTCATTCTCAGAACCCGGAAGCCTGGTTTGTCCATACCCCCGGCCTCAAGGTCGTAGCCCCGGCCACGGCATACGACGCCAAGGGCTTGATCAAATCGGCCATTAGGGACAACGATCCGGTGCTGTTCTTCGAACACAAGGCGCTCTACCGCCGGATCAAAGAAGAGATCCCGGCTGGCGACTACACCGTGCCCCTGGGGAAGGCCCGCGTGTTTCGCCCGGGCAAGGACCTGTCTATCGTGACCTACGGCGCCATGGTGTACGTGGCCCTGGAGGCCGCAGAGACTCTCGAAAAGGAGGGTCTCTCGGCCGAGATCATCGACCTACGCACGCTGCTGCCCCTGGACGAGGAGACCATTTTGGGCAGCGTGCAGAAGACCTCCAGGGTGATCCTGCTGCACGAGGACACGCTCACGGGCGGCATCGGCGGCGAGATCGCGGCGCGCATCGCCGAGCGGGCGTTCCAGCATCTGGACGCGCCGGTGGTGCGAATCGCCGCGCCGGATACCCCAGTACCCTACAGCCCGCCGCTGGAAGAGGCTTTTCTGCCCAACGCCGCCAAGGTGCTGGAAAAGGCCCGCTGGCTGTGCGGGTATTAGCCGCCAGCGGCTAAGAGCTGTCTTTAGTTGCTGGCCGCGGAGCGTTTGTGGGGGCGCTTCAGACTCAGGGCTACAAGCTGGCGGGGATCCAGCAGGTGCTTGGGCCGGAAGTGACGCCGCGACCAGCGGAAGCCGGGTTCGAACTGGATACCCAGATAGTAGCCGCTTTCCCGAAACACGCAATAGCGGACCCTGGCCTGGAACTCGCTCTTGGGAAGCGCCAGTCGCAATAGCGTTTCGCGGGGGACCGGCATGTCCAATTGGAGGCAGGCACCTGACAGTGAGATGTCTTCCAGGTTGGCGAGCGCTTTTCTAGCGCGGCCGGAGCGGTCTTTCCAGTGGACGTGAATCAGGTCCGCACAGAGCATCCGGGTTTCCAGGCGCCTGTCCAGCATACACCTATGTATCGGTAGCGAAAGGAGAAAGCTTTATACCGAGAAAATACTTGAGGCCCTCTCCGCCGGAGTCGCTTAGCTCCTGTCTAGATGCGATTAAACATTTCGACCACTTTTCGTAGCGATTTGTACTGCTTGATTAGGGGGACCATCTTGGCTTCGCGGGCGTCGATTTCCTGGGCGCGCTTGAGTACCTCGGCCGCGCGTTCCTGGGGAACGCTGACCACCCCATCTTCGCTGGCCACGATGATGTCGCCGGGTTTGACTGTCACACCGGCGCACTCGACCGGGATCTGCCGGGCCACGCTGGCATACCGGCTCACGCTGCTGGAGGGAACCACGCCGCGAGCGTAAACCGGCAGGCCCAGGGCACGGATCTCCCCCACATCGCGGACGCTGCCGTCCAGGATCATGCCCGCCATCCCTCGCGCCTTGGCATCGGTAGCCATCAGGCCGCCCAGGGCGGCCACATCCAGGCTCTTCTCGATGACGATCACGCCGACTTCACCTTCTTTAGCGGTATCGATCATCTCAATGGAATGTTTGGCGCTGAGCTGCGCAGTGGCCTGTTCCGGAGGCGCGGGTCTCAGCAGGGCCGTAGCAGCGCGTCCCACGAAGGCGCCTGGGATCTGCGGCCGCATGTCGTGCGACATGAAGCCCCGCTTTCCTACCACCTGGTCAACGGCGTCAGCCGCCGAGGCCACGGTGGTCTGCTTGAAACCGTCGATCAAGGGATCACTGGAGGCCGCCGGCTTGCGCGCGGCCTGGAAGCCGAGAGCAAACAGCGCCAAGGCCAGTGAGGCAACGATGAGTGTTCGCCGAGTCAGGGTCATTGGGATCATCTCCATTCGAGTTTGGATTCGCCCTATTCTACACCGGAGGGTCATGCCTCAGAAGGTGTGAAAAAATCGGCGGACAGGCGAAACCGCCTGTCCCACGGTGGCCTGAGCGCCTTGATTGCAGCGTGGGGCAGGCCGTTTGGCCTGCCACCCGCACCGCCGGAGCGATTTTTTCACAGCGTCTGAGGCATTACACCGGAAGCCAGGAGCCGGCAGCCGTCAGCTTCGGAGCGGCGAATCGGCGTTCGAACTCAGAACGAGTGGCAAAGCTGTGGCGGTCGAGGGCGCGATCGATCGCCAGGATACCGTCCAGGTGGTCCATCTCATGCTGGAGCAGCTCGGAGAGGGCGCCGCTAGCTTCCAGTCGCTGGGCAGCGCCCGTTCGGTCCAGGTACCGGACAGAAACCGACAGGGAACGCTCCAGGTAGACCAGCAGGTTGGGAAACGAGAAACAGTCATCCCAGAGCCGGAGCTTTTCGGCGCTCTGGCGTTCATAGGAGGGGTTGATCAGGCAGTAGAGCAGGCCGTCGAACTCCAGATAGATGATGCGCTTCAGCTCGCCGATCTGGACGGCGCTGATACCGCGCCCGAAGCCGTGCGTGCGCCGGAACTCGTGGAGAGTCGCGCGCAGGTCGCGAAGAATGAGCCTGGCCTCGGACGCCGAGGATACCGGCTCGGAGACGGTGCGCAACAGCGGATCGCCAAGTTCAAGGATGCGGCGGCCAGGCATAGCGACCATGGTACCCGAACTTCGAGCTATAGTAGCTGTTTGTCCACTGCCTGAGGCTGGCCGCTCAGGAGTGGCCTCAGGTCAATATGAAAGTCACTGCCAAAGCGCCGTGCCGGGTAGACCTGGCGGGTGGAACCCTCGATATCTGGCCCTTGTACCTCTACCACGCCGGGGCGGTGACGGTGAATTTTGCCGTGGACCGCTACGCCAGTTGCGTGCTGGAAACGCGCCCGGACTCGCGGATTGTGCTCAGTTCGGAGGACCTGGGCGGCGAGGAGACCTTCGAATCGCTGGAGGCATTGCAGGCGGCCAAGAGGTACAAGCTGCCTCTGCCGGCCTATCTGATCAGATTCTTCGCGCCGCGGATGGGCTTTGAGCTTCGCATGGACTCGGAAGCGCCTTTGGGGGCGGGCATCGCGGGCTCTTCCACGCTGATCATCGCGATCGTAAACACCCTGAGCCGGCTGACCGGGGCGGGCTACCCGCTCGAGCTCCTGCGGGAGATCTCCCAGAACATCGAATCGCAGATCATCCGCGTTCCCACCGGCTCGCAAGATTACTATCCAGCCATGTACGGCGGTATGAACGCCATTGAGTTGGGGCCGGCGGGGATTGTCCGGAAACCGATTGCGGTGGATCTGGACGATTTCAACGAGCGGATCGTGCTGGCCTACACGGGCGTACCCCGCGTTTCAGGGATCAACAACTGGGAAGTGATCAAGGCACACATCGATGGCGACCGCAAGGTGCACCGCAACTTCGACCAGATCGCGGCTATCGCGCAGGCCATGCGCGGCGCGCTGGAAGAGAGCGACTGGAGCGAAGTGGGGCGGCTGTTGCGCGAGGAATGGGCCCATCGGCGGAGGAACGCTCCCGGAATCTCGACGCCGCTCATCGACCGTCTGGTTCAGGTCACGCGTTCGGCTGGGGCTATGGGCGCCAAAGCCTGTGGAGCTGGCGGCGGAGGCTGCGTCTTCTTTCTCGTCGAGCGTGGATCCAAGCCGAAGGTTTCCGCCCGCCTCGAGCGCGAGGGCGCCACGGTGCTGCCCGTACGAGTTGCCCCGGAAGGAGTGAAGACATTGATCCATTGATTCATTGAGTCATTGCAGCATTACAGGAATGCGGCTTTCGCAGGATGGCCCAGTGAGCGGAACAGTGATTCAATGATTCAATCATTCAATGGTTCAATTCTCCAATGATCCAATGGCGTGATCGGTTGGGTGTCGGCCTGGCTCTCAAGGTGGGGGTATATGTCGTCCTTGGGCTGCTGGGGGTGTTTCTCTTCGCCCAGGTTCTGATGTTTGTCGGTGGGGATGCCTGGTACTTGCTGGCCAGTGTGCTGGGGGTGTTTGCGGCTGCCACCGTCGCCAATGCCGTTGGGATGTGGATCTACGAGCGGGGGCGCTTGGCGGACATCGGGTTCGCGTGGAACTCCGCCTCGGTGCGCAACCTGCTGTTGGGACTGGGCGGTGGAATCGTCGGAGCCGCTCTTGTTCTGGGTGGGCCGCTGCTGGCGGGGTGCGCGGAACTATCCAAGACTCCCCAGAGCGGGGGAAGCCTCATGTTTTTTCTGGTACTGCTCCTGTTCGGCGCCGTCGGAGAGGAGATGCTTTTCCACGGGTACGGGTTTCAGGTATTGTTAGGCGCGCTGGGGCCCTGGGCTACCATCCTCCCGGTAAGCTGTCTGTTCGCCTGGCTCATTCCTCGAATCTGGGCGCGTCGCCGCTGGGGCTAGCCAACACGACCGGCTGGGGCGTGCTGCTGGGCTATGCCTTCTGGCGCAGTGGCGACCTGTGGCTTCCTATCGGGCTGCACGTGGGTTGGAACTGGACCCTGCCGCTGTTCGGCGCCACACTGAGCGGGTTTAAAATGAATGTAACGGGCTACGCCATGAGTTGGAAAATCGGGCTGTTGTGGAGCGGCGGAGAATACGGCCCGGAAGCCGGCGTCCTGACGTCCGGAGTACTGGTTGTCCTGTTCGTCTACCTGTTGAAGGCGCCCATCCGGCGCCAGGATGCATTCCTGTTGCGTGCCCGCGGGGAGGCTTAGATGCCCGCGAGGATCCTTCCGGCCGCTCTGCTGGGCATCTCGCTGTTGCCGGCTGAGGATGTAAAACTGGGGCCCGAGGAGCGGGTGCTGTTGATCCGAGGCTTGACGGCGGAGTACGCCACCGTGAAAGCCTTTCTACCGCGTTCCAGGAAAGCTCTCTCATTTGAAAGCAACGGGACCTACGACAAGAAGCAGTGGGAGACGGTGGGCAGGGAGTACGGGCCTGCGGCGCGGCTCGGAGACCTGGTGCAGATCACCAAGATCGACATCGAGAGCGACAAGCTTGTCTTCGAGATCAACGGCGGCTTCAAGGGCGGTCGCAAATGGTACGAGCGTGTCGAGGTTGGGATGGGGACGCGCACCACGCCCCTTGGCAGGGACCAATCGAACGCCATGGGCGGCACTACGATCGCCCTGCTGTTTCACAAGCCGTTGCCTCCTCTGAAAACCGAGGAGGTCAAGAAAATGCTGGCCCCCATCCTGGATTTCGAGAAACGGTCGGCGACCCAAAGCTACGTAGAAAGCCTGCCGCCGGAGATCCAGAAAGCGGTCAAGGAGAACAGAGCCATCGAGGGGATGGACCGGGACCAGGTGCTGCTGGCGCTGGGCAAGCCGGTGCGCAAGGTGCGCGAGACCATCGAGGGCGAAGAGACCGAGGATTGGATCTACGGGACGCCGCCCGGCCGCATTGTCTTTGTCACCTTCAAGGGAAACAAGGTAATCAAGGTCAAAGAGACCTACGCGGGGTTGGGCTCCGAGGCGCCCACTCTGCCGCCGCCCCGTTAAGCCAAGCAGTGCGCCTCCTTTGCTATCATTAAGAGTGATCCAAGTACCCCCTCATTAGAAAGAGACTAGGAGAGTATCCGAATGGCAATCAAGGTTGGAATCAACGGCTTTGGCCGGATCGGCCGCAACGTGGTGCGTGCAGGCCTCCACGAGGAAGGGATCGAGTGGGTGGCGGCGAATGACCTCACCGATACCAAAACGCTAGCTCACCTGCTGAAGTACGACTCCGTTCTGGGGCCCCTGAAGGCCGAGGTGAAGGCGGAGGGCGACACGATCGCGGTGGACGGCGCAAGGATCAAGGTGTTTGCGATCAAGGATCCCGCCGAGCTTCCTTGGGAGTCGCTGGGCGTGGAGATCGTGATCGAATCGACCGGCAAGTTCACGGAGGCGGCGCAGGCCGCTAAGCATCTGCGCGGGCCGGTGAAGAAGGTCATCATCTCGGCCCCCGCCAAGAACGAGGACATCACCCTGGTGCTGGGCGTCAATGAGAACATGTACGACCCCGCCAAGCACAAGATCATCTCCAATGCCTCGTGCACGACCAACTGCCTGGCGCCTGTGGTCAAGGTGTTGCACGACACTTTTGGGATCGAGAAAGGTTCGATGACCACGATCCACAGCTACACCAACGATCAAAACGTCCTGGACTTCCCGCACAAGGACCTGCGGCGGGCGCGGGCCGCGGCCATCAACCTAATCCCCACCACCACCGGAGCCGCCAAGGCCATCGGGCTGGTCATTCCCGAGCTGAAGGGCAAGATGGACGGTTATGCCCTGCGCGTGCCGACCCCCAACGTCTCGGTAGTGGATCTGGTGGTAGTCACCGCCAAGCCGACCACGACCGAGGAAGTGAACGGAGCGCTCAAGAAGGCCGCCGAGGGCGAGCTGAAGGGCATCCTGGGCTACACGGAAGACCCCGTGGTCTCCACCGACATGATGCACAACCCCAACAGCTCGATCGTGGATGCCGGCCTGACAAAGGTGATCGGTGGGAACCTGGTGAAAGTCGTCTCCTGGTACGACAACGAGTGGGCTTACTCGCTCCGCGTCGTGGACCTGATCAAGTTCCTGGCCGCAAAAGGGCTCTGAGGAATTGAATCATTGACGATTGGATCATTGACGATTGAACCGTCGAAGCAGCAGCGCGCTGCCCGGTTCTAATCAATCGTCAATGATTCAATCGTCAATGGCTCAATTCTGATCGGCTCAATGACTCAATTCTCTTGACCACCGCATCCGTGAACTCGGTGGTGGAAGCTGAGCCGCCCACGTCCGGAGTCAGGGATCGGCCCTCTGCGTAGGCATGCTCGATGGCGTATTGCAGCCTTTGAGCGGCCTCGCGCTCGCCCAGATAGTTGAGCATCAGGACGGCCGACTGCATCAGCGCGGTGGGGTTGGCCAGGCCTTTGCCGGCGATGTCGGGCGCGCTCCCATGCACGGCCTCAAACACGGCGGTGTTCTCGCCCAGATTCGCTCCCGGCACAATCCCCAGCCCTCCCACCAGGCCTGCCGCAAGATCCGACACGATGTCGCCATAAAGGTTCGGCATCAGGAGCACGTCGAAGGTTTCCGGCCGCATCACCATCTGCATCGAGGCGTTGTCCACGATCAGCTCGTTGTACTGGATGTCGGGGTACTGGCTGGCCACCTCGCGGCAACAGCGCAGGAACAGGCCGTCGCCGAGCTTCATGATGTTCGCCTTGTGCACCGCGGTGATCAGGCGCCGTCCCTCACGCCGGGCGTAGGCGAAGGCGTAGCGGGCGATGCGCAGCGAAGCCACGCGAGTGATCACTTTCAGACTCGTCACTACATCCGGCACCACCTCGTGCTCCAGGCCGGCGTACAGGTCCTCGGTGTTCTCCCGGAACATCACCATGTCGATGTACACGTCGCTGTAGCGCGTCTTGATGCCGGGAAAGCTCTTCACCGGGCGAAAATTGGCGAACAAGTCCAGCTTCTTGCGCAAAGCCACATTGACGCTCTGGAATCCCCCCGCGATGGGCGTGGTAACGGGCCCCTTCAGCCCCACGCGAGTGCGCCGGATGGAATCCAGTACGGCGTCGGGCAACTCCTGGCCGGATTGCTCGATGATCTTGGCGCTCAGCTCGACCCGCTCCCACTGGATCGGGACGCCGGTGGCTTCCACTGCGCGAACCGTAGCGTCGGCCACTTCCGGCCCGATTCCGTCTCCGGGGATTAACGTAACCTGGTGGGGCACAATCTCATTATCAGCGACCCGCCAGAACCCTGTGTGGCACAATGAGAGTCCATGGCGAAGATTCAGCGGGTTTTGATCAGTGTCACAGAGAAAGACGGGAATCGCCGAGTTCGCCCGCGGGTTACACCAGTTCGGCGCAGAGATCATTTCTACCGGCGGGACTGCGCAGACACTGCGACAGGCGGGGCTGCCGGTGCGTGACGTGTCGGAAGTGACTGGGTTCCCGGAAATGCTGGACGGGCGGGTGAAGACCACGCACCCGAGAATCCTGGGAGGGATTCTGGCCATCCGCAGTGACCCGGAGCATCAGCAGGCGCTGGCGACGCACGGCATTCCCGGCATCGACATGGTGGTGGTGAACCTCTATGCCTTCGAGGAAGTTGCCGCTCGCGAGGGAGCAAGCCTCCAGGAACTGATCGAAAACATCGACATCGGCGGGCCCACGCTGATCCGCGCGGCGGCCAAGAATTACCAGGACGTGGCCGTGGTAGTGTCTCCGGCGGATTACCCAGACGATTCTTCGAAGAACTGCAGGCCAGTGGCGGAGAGTTGTCGCTGGAGACACGCTGGCGGCTGGCGTTGAAAGCCTTCCGGCTGACTGCCGACTACGATCGGACCATCAGCGCCCGCCTGAGCAAAGTTGGAGGTTCGCCCAGGATGGCCTGCCCTCCGTGCTGGATCTGCGCGCGGACCGGGCGCTCGAGCTGCGCTACGGCGAGAACCCGCACCAATCGGCGGCGCTTTACTCCGACCGGCGACGCGGCATCGCGGGCGCCCAGCAGCTCCATGGCAAGGAGCTTTCCTACAACAACCTGGTGGACCTCGACTCCGCCTGGCAGCTCGTTTCGGAATTCGACCTGCCGGCCTCGGCCATCATCAAGCACACCAACCCCTGCGGGTGCGCCGAGCAGTCCAGCCTCGCGGAAAGCTACCGCAAAGCGTTCGAGTGCGACCCGGTTTCGGCCTACGGCGGCGTGCTGGCCTTCAACCGCCCCCTGGACGAAGAGACGGCGCGAGAGATCGCCAAGACCTTTATCGAAGCCATTGCCGCGCCTGATTACTCGCCCGAGGCGCTAGCGGTGCTGCGCAGCAGGAGAAACCTCCGGCTGCTGAAAGTGCTCGATCCCCAGCGCGACGAGTTGGTGATCAAGTCCATCAGCGGCGGCTTTCTGGCGCAAACCGCGGACCTCCACCGGCTGGACCGCGCCCAGGCCCAAGTCAAGACCCAGCGCCCGCCCAGCGAAGAGGAGTGGGCGGGCTTGCTTTTCGGCTGGAAGGTGGTCAAGCACGTCAAGTCCAACGCTATCGTGTACGCCAGAGCCGGCCAGACCGTGGCGGTGGGCGCTGGCCAGATGAGCCGGGTCGATTCCGTCAAGGTCGGGGCGATGAAGGCCGTGCTGCCTCTCCAAGGTACGATGCTGGCTTCCGACGCCTTCTTCCCCTTCCCCGACGGAGTCGAGGAAGCCGCCCGCCACGCCGTCACCGCGGTGATCCAACCCGGCGGCTCGGTGCGGGATCAAGAAGTGATCGCAGCGGCCGACCGGCTGGGGCTGGCCATGGTGTTCACCGGCGTCCGCCACTTCCGGCATTAGAACGCACTTTCGACGCGTGCGGCGACAGGAAGACCGTGCTGCGCTGTGTGCGCAGCAGCTCGGGTTCGGCGTCATACCGGGTGCAGTCCGCGCCGGCTCCGAGAAAACTCCGGAGCGGCTGAACCAACTTGGCCTGCCTGAGTGCGGTAGTTTCCCGGCGCGCCTGGTTTTGAGTGATGTTATAATACTAGCCAAGCGGGCATTTTAAGTGAGACTTCCCTGGTCGATCGGGGAGTCGAACACCCTCCTACCGTCCCGCCGACCGGCGGGCAATCTGGCCGTTGCGCCTGAGTGCTATCAAGATGTCCCGCGTTTGAAAGGACGCTTCACATGAAATCGAATCTCTCTGTCGCAGTTGCGTTAGCCCTGTCGCTTGTCGTGGTTGGTGGGCCCTGGTCTATGGCGCAGGGCGCGCCCGTGACCGGCGCTATCTTCACGACGCTGGCCAACGGTTCGGCAGTTAACTTGAACCACTTTGATTCCAAGTGTGCGGTCTACTTGGACGGAGGTCCCGGTCCGAACGCGCCGGCGCGTGCGGCTGGTCTGCCGGACGGGGACTACTACTTTCAGGTGACCGACCCCAGCGGCAGGCAACTGCTCAGCAGGGACGTGGTGTCGAACCGACGTTTCCAGGTGACTAACGGCGTCATCGTCGCCTACACCGGCGTCGGCGGTCCGATCCACCCGACAGGCATCGACCTGGATCATCCGGAACTCGGCGCGGTCACGATCCGTCTCGCCGACGCAAGTTGTCCGAGTGATTTTCTCGATTCTCCCAACAACGGCGGCGTGTACAAGGTTTGGGCCACGCCGGTAGGCGACTTCGTCGGAGACCCGGCGAAGGTGGATAACGATTGCGGTAACGGATGCTTGCACGGCTTCTTGCCGGCCAAATCAAAAACCGACAATTTCAAGGCTAGAGCCGGAGCCGCCTTTTGTCTGACGGTCCAGAAACAGGTCCTGGAACCTGACGGAACGTTGAGCCTAGGAACGAACTGGCCAATCAGCGTGGCTGACCCTTTGGGCGTCGTCAATCCGTATTTTACCGACGCGACCGGGCAGGCCACAGTCTGCGGCCTCACGGAAGGAGCCTACACGGTCAGAGAGGATCTGCCAGAGGGGTGGGCAGTTGTAGATCTGATTGTGAACGGCGTGAGCCTGCTGCCGGATCGAGTCTATGCATTCACCTGGACGGCTGGAAAGCCGACGCCGGTCATTCTGTTCCGGAACGCCCCCCCCAGCCCGGGGTAATTGCCCCGAACCGCCGGAGATTTGGCCCGGAGTCTGCCCGAGCAACCGGGAGAAGACGGGTTCAGACGCCCACGGCTAGACGGTCGGCGAGCACGTCCGGAAGGCCCGCGTTGCGAATCTTGGCTTGCGCCGCAGCGACGGGGTAGGAGACGCGCCGGTACTCCAGCCGGTGCTCCCCGGTGTCGTAGATCAGGTAGGCGGCGCGGGGGTCTCCGTCGCGCGGCTGGCCCACGGAGCCGGGATTGATCAGGTAGAGCGCATCATCCTTGAGGTGCACTACCCGCTGCTGGACTTGTGCGCCCAGTTTCTCGATGCGCCGCACGCCAGTCCGGCGAAATACAAAGCCCCCTTGCAGATGGGTGTGGCCGAAGAAGGAAGGACTCACCTCCAGGTAGGCCGTTACCTGCGAGGCGGCCAGGGTCGAGATCAGGTATTCATCCTCATCCAGCGGAGAACCGTGCAGGATCTGAAAAGAATCCACGGTCAGGGGGCCTTTGGGCAGGTTGCGCAGATAGGAGAGGTTCTCCGGGGTGAGTGCGTTTTCCGTCCATAGAGCGGCGGTACGGGCCACCGGATTGAACCATTCCAGGTCATCCAGGCCGACGCAGGCTTTATCGTGATTGCCGCGCACCACTGCGGTCACGGCCTCGCGGGCCCAATCCACTACCGGGTTGGGATCGGCGCCGTACCCAACCAAGTCCCCGCAGCACAGGATTTTCTCATAAGTGCCCTGGGCATGCCGGAGCACTGCCTCCAGCGCCTCCCAATTAGCGTGAATGTCACTGACAATTAAGTAGCGCACAAACGTAAAAGAGCAATCTCGGGAGGCGCGCCGAGCCAGGCCGGGACCCCCCGAATCCAGGCCAGCCACCAGGACGCCGGCAACCAACGGCTCAGTTGAAATTGGCTGAACACCGCGGCGACCGTCCCTAGAAGCTCCGGCAAGCAACGCAACGCACGAAAAAGAGTTTCCATTCTTTAATTTCATTTTAGCCTGACCGGCAGGGGATGCGCTCAGAGGCTCAGGCAGCCCTGAGAGGACGAGTACTCGGCCTGGGGCGCGCCGCGGGGTCCGGGAACTCAGGGCCTGCGCATTCCGTATACTGAAGGATGGGGCGCTATCGATGAGATGTGGCCCCACTTTGGATATGCGCTCCTTCTGTTGCTTGCCGCTAATCATGCTCTCCATGGCTGGTTCGAGTGGGGCCGCCGACAGCGAACCGGCCGCCGTGACGCTCTCGGAAGCGGTCCGGCTGGCCATCGCACGCCATCCCGACGCGCAGAAGGCCCGGGCCCTGGCCGAGGGGCTGAAAGGAAAGATCCGCGAGGTCCGCGCTCAGGCGCTGCCGGATGTCAAGATCAGCTCGAACGCCACACGGTGGCGCGACCCCAGCCTGCTGAACGCCTCCGGTCTGGACAAGTTTCCTAAAGAGCTGCGCGACGCGCTGGTGCCCTCGGGCGTGAACCTGTTCGACTACAGCATCAGCGTGAAGCAGCCGCTTTACACCGCAGGCAAAGTCGGCACGGCGCTGCGGATTGCCTCCGTCGAGGCGGAAGGCTCGCTGACCGAGATCGACCGCGCCGACCAGGATCTGGCGCTGGCCGTCGTGAAGGCTTTCTACGGCCTGCTGTGGGCGGAGCGCTACCACGAACTGGTGGCGCAAACCCAGGAGCAGAAGAAACTCCACGCCGAGATGGCGCGCACGCGCTTCCGTAACGGCGTGGCCACCGAGGTGGATGTGCTGCGCTCGGAAGTCGCCGTGGCTAACGGCGCCCCGGACCTGGTGCGGGCCCAGAACGACATCCGCCAGACCCGTGCGCTGCTGAACTACTACCTGGTGCGCCCGATCGATTTTCCTACACGCGCACTGGCGGAGTTCGAGGAGCAGCCTTGGATGGAGGGGGACCAGGAAGCGCTGATGCGCGAGGCGCTGCGCCGGCGGCCCGAGCTGCTCAGGCTGCGCATCGCCGAGCGGAGCGCCGGGCTGCAACTGAATCTGGCCAGGGCCGAGAGCCGCATGAAGCTGGACTTCGGCGCCGCTTACGGGATCATGGCGCGGTTGCCGTCGAATCTTTTCAACTCCCAGTTCACGCGCTGGAACGTGGCGGCGAACTTCACCCTGCCGGTTTTCGACGGCTTCCGCCGGAGTGGTCTGGTGTGGCAGGCCACGGCGGCCCAGCGCGCGGCGCGGCTGGAGCGGGAGCGGGTCGAGCAGCAGGTGCGGCTGAGCTTGCAGCAAGGTTTGGATGAGCTGGCCGCCGCCCGCCAGACCATCGCCGCCACCCGCGCAACCATCAGCCAAGCCGAGAAAGTGCTCGCCATGATGCAGGATAACTATCGCTACGGCGCGGCCACCACGCTGGACATTGTGGACGCGCAGACCGCCGTGTCGGTGGCCCGGACCAACCTTTTGCGCGGGTTGCACGATTACTCGGTGACGCGCGCCAACCTGCGCTGGGCGGCAGGCTTGACGCCCTGGGAGTGAGAGATTGCGTAGAACAACACATTGCGTTTGCCTTCTGATTCTGGCCCTTGGCCTTTTGCCTTTCTCCGGCTGTAAGAAGCAGGAAGCCGATCCGGCTGCTGCGGCTCGACCGGCGGCCGTCAAAGCGAGTGTGCTCAGAATCGAAGCCCAGCCTTTCGCGGTGACCGTCCCCGTCACCGGAACCCTGGTTTCGAGTTCTCGAGTCGAGGTCAAGGCGCAGACGATTGGGAGGGTGATCAGGTTCGACAAGCAGGAGGGCGAGCGGGTCGGGGCCGGCGAAGTCGTGGTGTGGATCGAGGAGGAGAACTATCGCTTGGCGGAGAAGCAGGCCGAGTCCGCCGTCCAGGTGGCCGAAGCCACCCTCGAGAGGGCCCGCGTGCTGGAGTCTTATAGCCGCTCTGAACTCGAGCGGGCCCAAAACCTGCTCAAGTCGGGTGGCATCACTGACAAGGACCTCAAGGCCGCGGCCGTGGCCGATCAGGACGCGCGCGCCCAGGTGGCGCTCGCCAGCGCGCAACTGGCCCAGGCCCGGGCCGCCCTGGAAGTGGCGCGCAAGCGTCTCCGCGATTGCCAGGTCCGCGCGCCGGTGGCTGGCGAGATCTATAAGAGGTCCGTGAATCCGGGCGCCTATGTAGAAGCGCCGACGCCGTTGTTTTCCCTGGTCGATAACAGCAAGCTGGAACTCGAGAGCCCGGTGGCCAGCGCGGATCTGGCGCCCATCCGGCCGGGGCAGAAGGTCACCTTCTCGGTCAACAGCTATCCCGGCGTGTCCTTCCAGGGACAGGTCGAAGAGATCAACCCTGCCGTGGAGGCCGAGACCCGCTCGGCCAAGGTTCGGGTACGGGTGAACAACTCCAACGGGCGGCTCAAGGCCGGCATGTTCGCCCAAGGTGAGATTCTGACCGGCGTCCAGGCCCAGGCCATCGTCATCCCCGCTTCGGCCATCTACCGTGATGACCGCTCGGCCAAAGAGTCCTACGTCTTCGTGGTTGAGAACAACCAGGCCGTCCGCCGCCCGGTGCGCATCGGCCGCGAGCGCGATTCCAGACTGGAAATCGTGGCCGGCTTGAAACCCGGCGATCTGCTGGTCGCCGAGCAGAGCATTGAACTGGCGGAGGGCGTCCGCGTCGAGGCGCGTTGAGTCATGTTCCTCAGCGACCTGTCCATCAAACAGCCCGTGCTGGCCACCATGTTGGCGGTGAGCTTGGTCGCCCTGGGCGTGTATTCCTATCGGGAGTTGAGCGTCGATCTGATGCCGGATGTCGAAATTCCGGTGCTGACCGTGCAGACGCAGTATCCGGGCGCCTCGCCGGAGACCGTCGAGAGGGAGGTCACCAAGCGGATCGAGGAGGTGCTCAACACCATTTCCGGCCTGCGGCATCTTCAATCCACAACCACCGAGGGCATGTCGAGCATCATCGCCGAGTTTCGGCTGGGGACCAGGATTTACATCGCCCAGCAGGACGCTCAGGCTAAGATCAATGCCATCCGAGCCACCTTCCCCGAGGGCATGAAAGAACCTGTCATCCTGCGCATCGACCTCAACGCTATCCCCGTGGTCTCGGTGGCGGTCGAGAGCCGGACGGCCGATATCCGAACCCTTTCCTCGCTAGCGGAGAAAGTCATCAAGAAGCGCCTCGAGACCGTGCCCGGAGTCGGCCAGGTGAATCTGGTGGGTCTGGCTCGGCGCGAGATCCAGATCTTCGTGGACCACGAGAAGCTCAAGGCTCTCTCTCTGCCCTACGCGCAGGTGGCCGGGGCCTTGCAGCGCGAGAACCAGGACGTGCCGGCGGGCAAACTCGAGCAGGGCAAGCAGGAGCCGCTGGTCCGGGTGGCGGGCAAGTTTCGCTCCGTGGACGCCTTCGAACGCCTGATCGTGGCCGTGCGGGCCGGCAGGCTGATGTTCCTTCCCGAGGTGGCGCGCGTGGTGGACGGCATCGAGGAACGCCGCAGCGCCGCGCTGATCGACGACCAGTCCGGCCTTTCCATGGACGTGGTGAAACAGTCAGGCGCCAACACCGTGGAAGTCGCCGACGGAGTCGAACGGGCCGTCACCGCCCTCAACGCCGAACTCCCCTCCCACATCCGCCTCCGCAAGGTGGTGGACCGCTCCATCTTCATCCGCGACTCCGTCGAAGACGTGCAGCTCACCCTCCTGCTGGGCGGGTTGCTCACGGTGATGATCGTCTTCCTGTTCCTGAACAGTTGGCGCAGCACCGTCATTACCGGCTTGGCGCTGCCGGTCTCGGTGATCAGCTCGTTTATCGTCATGAGGGGCCTCAACTTCACCCTCAACATCCTGACGCTGATGGGACTGTCGCTGGCCATCGGGCTGTTAATCGACGACGCCATCGTGGTGCGGGAGAACATCGTGCGGCACATGCACGCCGGCGCCGATCACTACACCGCGGCGCGGGAAGCCACCGCTGAGATCGGTTTGGCAGTGATGGCGACCACCTTCACCATCATCGCCGTGTTCGTCCCGGTGGCCTTCATGGGCGGGATCATCGGGCGCTTCTTCTTCCAGTTCGGGATCACGGTGGGATTCGCGGTGCTGGTCTCACTATACGTGAGCTTCACGCTGGACCCCATGATGTCGTCGCGCTGGTACGATCCGGCGGCCGACCCAAACGTTCCCCGCTCCTGGTTTGGACGGGTGCTGGGGAAACTGAACGACCAGGTGGATCGCCTGCGAAACGTTCTGGCGGCTACTCTGGGCTGGGCGCTCTTGAATCGCTGGAAGGTGGTGTTCATCGCCACCGCCGCCGTGGCCTCGAGCTTCCTGCTGTTCGCCCGGCTCGGCTCGGCGTTCATGCCCGAGGCCGATCCCGGCCAGTTCCAGGTCACTTACAAGGCCCGGCCGGGCATCAGCCTGGAGCGGTCGGTCGAGATTGCGCGACAGTTGATTGCGGAAATCCGCCAGAACCGCGGTGTAGCGTACACCTACACCACCATCGGTGGCGGCGGTCTGGGCGCCCAGGCCGTCAACGAGGGGAATATCTACATCCGCCTCAAGGACCGCAACCTGCGCCCGCATTTCCTTCAGATTATGGCCGAGACGCGCGAGCGGCTGGCGCGTTTCCGAAGCCTGCGCACCGCGGTCGGAAGCGCCAATGAGTTTGGATCCGATTCCAGACCCGTTCAGATCAGCCTGCGCGGTACCGACCTGGCGCGCATGGAGGCGCTTGGCCTTCGCCTGGTTGGCACGGTGCGCCAGGTGCCCGGAACCGCCGATGTCGATACCAGCCAGGACGAGCCGCGCCCCGAGGTCCGTGTCAACCTGGACCGCAAAGCCGCCGGCGACCTGGGCCTGGACCTGGGGACCGTGGCCGCTACCCTGCGCGGCCTGGTGGCCGGAGAGGTGGTTTCCCAGTTCGAGGATCCCGATGGCGATAGCTACGACGTGCGCCTGTGGGTCGATCCTTCCCAGCGCGCCCGCAGCGGTGATCTGCTCGAACTCGACCTGCCCGGCCGCGGCGGCGCTGCCCTGATCCCCTTGAGCCAGGTGGCCCAGATCGACGCCTCTACCGCGCCCTCCAAGATCCGCCGCTTCGATCTGATGCGCGAGGTCCGCATCGCCGCCAACACCCAGGGCCGCTCCCTCGGCGAGGTCATCAACGACATCAAGCTCCGCGCCACCGGCCTTCCGCTCCCGCCCGGATATCGCATCGATTTCACCGGCCAGTCGGAAGAGATGGCCGAGAGCTTCGGCTACGTGGGCCAGTCGCTGATTTTGGCCGTGGTGCTCATCTACGCCATCCTGGCCTCCCAGTTCCGCAGTTTCCTTCAGCCCCTAGCCATCATGCTTTCCCTGCCCCTGTCGCTGGTCGGCGTGGCCGGCATGCTGTACCTGGTCAAGGACACCCTCAACATCATGTCCCTGATCGGGCTGATCCTGCTGATGGGCCTGGTCACCAAGAACGCCATCCTGGTGGTGGACTTCACCAACGTGCAGCGGCGGGCCGGTTTGTCGCGCCGGGAGGCGCTCATCGCGGCGGCCCGGGTGCGCCTGCGCCCCATCCTGATGACCACCCTGGCCATGATCTTCGGCATGCTCCCGCTAGCCTTCGAGTTGGGGGCCGGGGCGGAGTTTCGCGCCCCCATGGCGCGGGCCGTCATCGGCGGCCTGATCACCTCGACCCTGCTGACGCTGATCGTGGTCCCGGTGGTCTACACCTTCCTGGATGACATCGGCGAGGGCGTCGTGCACTGGTGGACCCGGGGCGCGCCAGCAAGACGGCGGGTGAGGCAAGAAGTGCCGACGGGAGTGGAGTGACATTGGAAAATACCGGAGGCCGGAATGAAGGTCATGTACGACCCTGAGGTAGACGTGCTCAGCATTCTGCTGAGCGACGCCCCGGTGGAAGAGAGCGATGAGGACAAGCCCGGCCTGATTCTCGACTACGACCGGCACGGCAACGTAGTGAGTCTGGAGATACTGGACGCGT
This sequence comes from uncultured Acidobacteriota bacterium, assembly GCA_963725415.1. Lineage (GTDB taxonomy): Bacteria > Acidobacteriota > Terriglobia > Bryobacterales > Bryobacteraceae > CAVRZY01. The sequence continues at coordinate 33,118 of CAVRZY010000169.1, forward strand.
CCAAGCGGATGGGGAACCCCATGTCCGTGGAGTACGCGGTCACGCGCTGACTGCTGCCGCTGCCCCTATTGCTGGTGGGCGTGGCCGGCATGCTGTACCTGGTCAAGGACACCCTGAACATCATGTCCCTGATCGGGCTGATCCTGCTGATGGGCCTGGTGAGCAAGAACGCCATCCTGCTGGTGGACTTCACCAACGTGCAGCGCCGCGCCGGCCTGTCGCGCCGGGAGGCTCTCATTGCGGCGGCCCGCCCCGTCATCGGCTGGCCTGATCACCTCGACCCTACTGACCCCGGTGGTGGTCCCGGTGATCTACACCTTCCTGGACAACCTGGGGCGCCTCTTCGCCCGGCGCCTGCCGGGACTGCGCGGATGGACTAAGTGCGGTACTGTGAATTCGGCTAGAATCAGGGGAGATGCTGACGCGCGTCTACATCGACAACTACCGGTGCTTCGTCAACTTCGAGTTTCGGCCCGAGGCGAGGCAGCTCATCCTCGGGCTCAACGGCACAGGGAAGTCGGCATTCCTGGAGGTCCTTGGGCTGCTGCGGGATTTTGTCGCAGGCGGTTCCAAAGCTGACCAGCTTTTCACAGCAGACACGCTCACAAGGTGGCAGACTCTCTCCCGACAGACCTTTGAGTTAGAGGTTACCCGAAAAGACGGCACCTTTTTGTACACGCTCTGGGTGGACGTGCGCGAGCAGCAACCTCGCGGTAGCGTAGCCAAGGAGGCGCTCCACTTCGACGGGAAGCCCTTGTTGCTTTTCCAAGATGACCAGGTCCAGCTTTTCGACGACAACCACGTGCTGAAGGCCAGTTATCCTCTTGATCCTGTCCGATCGGCCTTGTCCGTCGGGACCAAGAAGATCAGCCCCAAGCTGGTCTGGTTCAAGGAGTGGTTGGAGCGCCTGTATTGCCTGCAAATCAGCCCGTCCGAGATGGAAGCGGAGGCCAAAGCCGAGGTCGAATTCCCGCAAGACAACCTCTCGGACTTCGCTGCTTGGTACAGCCACATCATTCAGGAGAAGACTGGTTCATTCCTGAAGCTCCAAGAAGCTCTTAGAGAGATCCTCGACGGATTCGACGCCCTCGACCTGAAGAAGGCGGGACGTGACACCCGAGCCCTGCGCTCTGTTTTCCTTGCGCCCTCGGGGGACGACGAAAGCGGCTCAAGGAGACAGCGCCTGGAGTTTGGCTTCAATGAGCTGTCAGACGGCCAGCGGGCTTTGATTGCACTGTATACTCTGCTCCACTGCGCTGTCGGGCCGGAGACTACCATCTGCATTGACGAGCCAGACAACTTCGTGGCGCTGGCAGAAATACAGCCCTGGTTGTTCGCGCTGAGCGACCGCATCGATGACGAAGGTGGCCAAGCCATCCTGATTTCGCACCACCCGGAGCTGATCGACCTGCTTGCGCCGCAGCATGGCGTGGTTTTCTCCCGGGCTGGCCTTGGCCCGGTGCGGGTTGAACCATACCGCCCGGATGCGCTCGGCAAACTCTCCCCCGCCGAGCAGATCGCGCGGGGATGGGAACGTGGCTAAGCGCATCGCTTGCCTGATCGTCCTGGCTGAGGACCTAAACCAGGCGAACTTCGCTCGTCGATTCTTGGAGCGAAAGGGACACCACTGGCGGACAATCCGTTTTCGCCCACTACCCCAAGGTCGAGGGGCCGCCGAGCAGTATGTCCGCGAGAAGTATGCGGACGAAGTGAGCGAGTATCGAAGGCGGTCCAGCTACCAGAGCGCGGTACTTGTGGTCCTAGTTGATGCCCACGTGAAAACCGTCGTTGAGCGGGAGAGTAAGCTCAACGCGGCTCTAAAGAACGCGGGCGAAGAGCCACGCGAAGACCGCGAAGCCATCGCCTTGCTCATCCCCAAAAGGCACATCGAAACGTGGATCCTGTGCTTGCTGGGCGAGCGAGTTAACGAATTCACAGACTACAAGAGCCGCAAAGACATCCAGCAGAAAATAAAGCCCGCAGCGCAAACCTTTTACGAGTGGAGCCAGCTGAACTATCCAGTTCCGGATCACTGTGTGGAATCTCTCCACAGAGGTCTGAGTGAGGTTCAACGGATTCCCTGATCGGGCTGATCCTGCTGATGGGCCTGGTCACCAAGAACGCCATCCTGGTGGTGGACTTCACCAACGTGCAGCGGCGGGCCGGGTTGTCGCGCAGGGAGGCGCTTATCGCGACGAGCCGGCCTTCCATTGATCGCCTGCCGGGGCTGCTTTCGCCGTCAAAAGCCGATGGCGATTCCGAAGGAGGCCTCGAGCTCGGCGAAACCAGCCGCCCGACTGCGTTGCGTCCTCGAAGGTGAGGTCGTAGGGTTTGCCGCCGATGCAGTCGCGAAAATCGAACCGGACCAGCGCGTGCTTAAAGAGCTTGATCTTGAGCCCGCCGCCGTAATTGGCGCCGTAGCTCCTGGCGCCACCGCCAGGCCATCCCGAGACGTGGGGCTCCCCGTACTGGTACATTTGCAGGCCGCCCGTCATAAACGGGCGAAAACGCTCGCCCTTGGGCATGAAGTAGATCAGGAAGTTGTAGAAAGCCTGCTGTATGACGATGTTGTCTTGCTCCAGGGTGACCGTGCTGCCGTCTGTCCCGGTCCGAAGCTTGGTCTGAAACGTGGCGCGGTTCTTGATGTATCCGAGCTCGTGGCCGTAATAGCCCGGCGTGTTTATGGTTAGTGTGGCGCCGTAACTGTAATTGCCCTTCAGCTTGGAATCGTCGTCCTTGCCGTTCTCGCTGTTAATGGAGCCAAGCGGCGCGCCACTGATGCGAGGATACCCGGCCAGAACGGAGACCTCGAAGGTCTGCGCCGGCGCGAGGCCATAAGCGATGAAAGAGGACACGGCAACAGATAATAGCGTCTTCATATTCCTACTTACCCTGAGATCTCAGCTCCCCACCAGAAATTGTGCTGTTCACGCTGAGCCCGGCGCTTCCGTCCTGGAATAGCGGCTCGGAAAGAGTATAGAAGAGTCCCCTTCCCAGTTGCAAGTTGCCTGGGGCTACGCGCCCAGCTCGCGCTCGATGGCCTCGGCAATGCGCGAGGCGAAGGTTTCGACTTGAGCAATCTCGGGGCCTTCCACCATGACGCGCGCCAGCGGCTCGGTACCGGAAAAGCGCACTAGCACCCGCCCCGCGGGACCGAAGGCCGCCTCGGCGGCGCGAATCTCCGCTGCGACGGCAGGCATCTCCGAAAGCGGCCGTCTCTCCCGGATACGCACGTTTACCAGCCGCTGCGGATAGATCTTCAATTCTTCAGTCAGCGCATCCATGCTGAGACCGGACTCCTGCATGATCTCCAGAACGCGCAGCGCGGTGAGCAATCCGTCGCCCGTGGTCGCATAGTCCAGGAAGATTACGTGACCGGATTGTTCGCCGCCCAGGCGCGCGCCAGATCGCAGCATTCCCTCAAGGACATACTTGTCGCCCACGGGCGTGTGCAGCAGGCGAATGCCGCGGGCGGCCAGGGCGCGCTCCAGACCCAGGTTGGACATGACAGTGGCGACCACTGTGGGTTTCCCCTCGGGCCCGCTAAGCCGGCCCCGAGCCAGCAAAGAGCGCGCCGCCAACAGCAGCACTGCATCCCCATCCACGATCTTCCCCGACACAGAGACGAAGATGGCGCGGTCGGCGTCCCCGTCGAAGGCCACACCCAGGTTGGTCTTCTCGGCCATCACTTTTTCGCAAAGCGACTCAGGGTGCAAGGCGCCACAGCCCAGATTGATGTTCCGGCCATCTGGCGAGCAGTGCAGGGAGAGCACTTGTGCTCCCAGCCCCCTGAGCAACTGGGGCGCCAACTGGGAGGCCGCGCCATTGCCGCAATCGACCGCCAGGCGAAGGCCCGTTAGGGACCCTGGGAAGGTGGATGTCAGGTAGCCCACATAGGCTTGGTCCAGCCCCGGATCCACTTCGAGTGGACAGGGCTTCGGTTCCAAACCCGCTTCCCGGTAGGCGAAGATTTCCTGCTCGATCAGGCGCTCCTGCTCATCCGGGAGCTTGTATCCGGAGTGGCCGAAAAGCTTGATCCCGTTGTCCTGGTACGGATTGTGGGAGGCGGAGATCATCACTCCCGCCACAAAGGAACGGGCGCGGGTCAGGTAGGCAATACCCGGAGTGGTGATCACGCCGGCGAACCGGGGGCGGACGCCGCGCTCCACCAGCCCGCCGGCCACCTGTTCGGCCAGCCAGGGGCCCGACTCCCGCGTGTCCATCCCGATCAGGATTTCGGGCTGCCGTGCCAGCCGCTTGGCCACATCGCCCAGCGCCGCCCCCAGGGCATTTACCGTCAGCGCATCCAGCGGGAATTCCCCCGCCACCCCACGCATCCCATCGGTTCCGAACAACTGCCTGGACATCTCCCTCAGTTCTTCTGCGCTTTCACCAGAACCAGCTTGACCCGCACCAGGGGTGAATCTTCGAACCGCACTTGCGGATCTCGCACAAAGGCATGGACGCGGAATTCCGCCTCGCTCACGGTCTGGGAGAGATCAATCGGATCGGTCTCCGCAAAGTCGATTTCCCGAACCCGGCTTTCCGGTCCAAGGACTTTCAATCGGGGCGGCTGAACCTCGTGGCGCTGCAACTCGTAACCCTGCGGCGGCAGACTCAAGAAGCGCACTTTAACGGGCACCTCACGGCTAATGCGGGGCTCGAACTGGAGGCGGAGCTGCCCTGGCACGGCCCGGATCAGCTTCACGCCAAAAGGCACCCGGACGTTGGACTGGTCAATGGTGAAGGTTCGCTCGCCCGGCCCGCGCACGCCGCTAAGATTCAAGATTACGGCGATGCCTGAGAGGCTCTCCAGCCTGCTCGAAGCCCCCTGAATTTCCAGGTGCACCCGCTCGGGAACGCTGGCAAGCATTTCGAGATTGATCGGGATGTTCTGGTATTCAATGGGAGCAGAGACCGAGGTGGCCAGTTCCGGGGCGCTGACGAAAGTAAGCCAGAGCGCCACCGCCATGACCAGCGAGAGGAGCTTCCAGCCGAGATTCTCGAACAGCGAATGGATCATGGCTGCCCGGCCTTCCTCCGGGCCGCCGCTCCGGAAGGCGGGTGAAGTTCGGGAGCGCCCAGCGCCGTCGGCCGCCCTCCCGCCGCTTGCGCCCGAAATGTTTCGCCAGCCGCTCCTCGATCCGGTTTAAGGTGACGTCCAGTTCGATTTCCCCGAAAGCCGCCACGGAGAGGCGTCCCGTGTCCTCGGAAACTACCAACGCCAGACAGTCAGCCTCCTCGGTGATACCGATGGCGGCGCGGTGCCGGGTCCCCAATTTCCGGGCCACCAGCGGATTCGTGCTGAGCGGAAGGAAACACGCCGCCGCCGCAATCCGCTCTCCGTGAACGATCACCGCGCCGTCATGCAGGGCGCCCCCGGGCTGAAAAATGGATAGCAGCAGGTCCCTGGAAAGATAGGCATTCAGAGTCACCCCGCTCTCGGCGAAGGTTCGCAGGCCGGTGTCCCGCTCGATTACGATCAGTGCTCCGATCTTCTGCTGCGAAAGCCTGCTCAACGCCAGCAGGATCTCGTCGGTCGATTCGCGGCGCTGCAATTCTCCCCCCAAACCCAGCCAGCGCCGCCGCCCGATCCGCGCCAAGGTGCGGCGGATCTCGGATTGAAACAACACAATCAGCGCGATGGCCGTGTAGGGAACCACGTTGGCCAGGATGGAGCGCAGCAGTTCCAGGCCCGCCCAGATCGACAGCAGGTAAACCACCAGGAGCACGCCGATGCCGAGCAGGATGTGGGCCGCGCGTGTGCGGCGCACCACCATGATGAGCTGATAGATCAGGAATGCCACGATCAGGATGTCGATGACACCCGTGAGGGTCAGCTTGGGAAGCGAGCTCGTCAGCGGTGATAAGGATGTTTGTAACATTCGGCCCGCGCAGTGGGGCAGACGCATGGCCTGCCGACTGAGTAACTATTATCGCAAGCCACGAGGGAGAACAGGCGTTAGTCCCTCACAGCAGAGCTCCCAGCACTTTCTGGAAAGCCCGAATGATGTCGTCTTCGTCTCGCTGGGTCAGGCAGGAGGGAATGGCGATGAGGATGCTCCGCTCGAAGAGGCTGTCGGCCACCGGGCAGGCGCCCTTGCCGTAATCCCGGGCCAGGCCGGCGTTCTCGGCCAGCGTCCAGGGGAAGCCGCGCCCATCGACTCCGGCACGTGCCACCAGGCTGGCGTTGTTGTAGTAAATGTGAAGTCCCCAGCCTGTCATGAGGACGTTGGAAACACCCTGGGGATAGGTGATAATCCCTTCCGCGCGCAGGGCTTCATTGACCTTCCTGGCGGTTTCGGGATCCGGGTAGGTGGTGATGAGGAAACATCCTGTGTCGCCGGCCGGGTCCTGGATTCTTCGCAGACGCACTTGCGGGAACTGCTCGATGGCCTGCCGGATGCGGTACTTGCTGCGGCGCATCGCCGCAATCGTGGTGGGGAGTTTTTTCAGTTGCACGCGCAGCAGGGCGGCGCGGAGTTCGTCGAGCCGGTAGCCCTTGCCCCAAAAGCGCATCTGGGGCTCGTCGAAAACCAGCCGGCCCAGCTCGTCCCGTGGATAGCCCAGATCGTGATAGGCGAAGGCCTTGCGGTACAGCTCGCGATCGTTGGTGACCACGCAGCCGCCCTCGCCCGCGGTCATGTTCTTGTTCATCTGGAAGCTGAAGATCCCCAGCTTGCCGAAACTGCCGACTTTGCGCCCGTCCACGCTGCCGCCGGCGCACTGGGCGCAGTCCTCCAGCAGGAACAGCCCGCGCGCGTCCGCAATCCTGCGCACTGCCTGGACATTGCCCGGCGCGCCGCTCATGTGCACCATGACGATCCCGCGGGTCTTCGCGGTAATGCACCTCTCCACCGCCGCCGGATCCAGACCGAAGGTGTCGTCGATATCCGCCAGCACCGGAATAGCCCCCAGGTTCACCACCGCGGCCACCACTGACACCCACAGATACGCTGGCAGGATGATTTCCTGTCCCGGTCCCACGCCCAGCGCCGCCATGGCCACATGCAGCGCGCCTGTGCCGCTGCTCACCGCCACCGCGTAGTTGACGCCCAGGTAGCGCGCGAACTCGGTCTCAAACGCCGCTGCCTCGCCTTGCAGGTTGATGCCGTAGTACCGGAACGGGGACCGCGCTTTCAGCAGCCGCGTAGCCGCCTCGATCTCCTCCTCGCCCATGTAGTGGACGCCGGGAAACTCCAGCGGGAGCGGCTCGGTCCGCACGGGAGTTCCGCCCTCAATGGCCAGTTCTTCTCGGTTCATGCGGCCATCATAGCCCAGCCAGGACCGGGCCACGGAGCGCTACGGTTTCTCGAAAGGATACCTGACCTGGGCGATGGGTAGACCGCGCACCTCGATCCGTGTCAAGTTCGTGGTTCCCAGACCCAGCGACTCAGCCAGCTTCAGCGTGTTATCGCAGTTGCGGAAAGGCGGCCTGCCGCGGCCGGCGCCCGGGTCGTATCCCATGACGGCCGTGGCTACCGCGTCCGTGGTCACCGGATTCGTCCCCGCGATGAGCAGACCGGGGTGCGCCAGGCGCAGTCCTTCGATCCACGGCCCTTCTCCGCCAGCCACGGTCTCAATTCCATCGATCACCGCCAGGTTGATCGGACGCGCCGCTGCCAGGTCCGCCACGATGCGCGGCACCCGGTATCCGGGTTGGCGGCTGGAAGCGGGGTCGCGTTCCTGCGGCGCACTCTTGGGAGGACGCCGGCTGCCGACATGGAATATTTCCCCGCGGCCCTTGGTGGGCTTCTCGTTGGGATCGTCTTGCCCCGCGTCATCCCCATAGATCGAGGCCGGTGTGATCCCAAAGCTGTTTTTCAGCGACAGGGTCACGCCGCAGGTTTCGTGGTTCTTCAGCTTGGCCAGCGTCACGAAGACGTCGGTGTCTTCGTAGGCGTGGTTTAAATCGTAGGCGGGATAGACAAGCCCGCCGCCCGGCGCCTTCAGCCTCGAGTACCGCTTTCCCTTACCCAGGTTATTAGTGTTCTCGAATTCGACGTTGGCAGCCACGCTCAGCAGAGCACGAACGTTCCAGCCGGAGTCCAGCAAGTACTCTTCCATCGGCCCGCCGGTCGCCCAGCAGCTCTCCACAAACCGGATCCGCCGCGCGCCCGCCCGCCCCAGCAGGTGCGCCACTACTCCCGCCAGCTTGGGATGGGTGTAGTGCGTGACCCCGAGCGGCCGGCCCTGAAAACGCAGCGCCGGGCTGCCGGTCAGATTGAGCTTGATCGTGACCGTCTTGCCGCGCGCAATTCGGTCTAGGCCGCCGAGCTGGTCGAACATGGTCGTGAGAATGGCCGCCAGATCCTCGTCGTAAGAAGCGGCGCGCGCAACTGATACTGGCGCGGTTGGGGCTTCCTGCGGGAACAGAACAGGCGCCGTGCCCAGGAGTGCGAGTAACTCCCTCCGAGTAATGTTAGTCACTCTAACACCAGTGTCGCACACACCGAAACCCGGTCGATGTCCACGCCTACTCCCTCGTCGATGGGATAGAGTACCAGCGCTCGCACCGGGCGCTCGGGTGAGTACAAGCGCGCACGCTTATACTTACCCAGCAGGTGCACCGTGATCGACTCGACCGGGTAGTTCGTATAGTTGACCAGGTGGAGAACCACCCGGCTGCCGTCGGCGCTGGCCAACAAACTCGATAGCATGCCGGAAACGTTGAACAGCCGTGCGCCCACATTGCTGCGCCCGATCACCGAGTTGATACCCTGCCAGACGTCGTTCACCTTGTCAAGCTGATCCTTCTCCAGCGTGATCTCGTTGTCTTTGGGGAAGGGCAGCTTCCAACCCGGCGGTCCGTTGAGCAGTGCGCCGCCCGCCCGCGCCACATTTTTCAGCGCCTCCTTTTGGGCCTCCGTTAGCGAGGCTGGCTCGACGGTCACGGCCATCTTGGCGCCCTTCAGCGATTCCCCGTCCAGCTTCGGCCGCGAGATCGGACGCACGGGGATGTTCTTGCCCCCGATCATGTCCAGAATGCCGCCCGAGAGCATGGCGCGGACGTCGGGGTCCTGAACCAGAGCCAGCCGGCTGTAGGGCTTCAACGCCCTCCACTGCTTGTGCTCTTCGAAATACCGCAAATGCCCGCCGATCCTCCGCCAGTCCCTGAGCGCCGCGGCATCGCCAGCCAGCAGCCTTCGGTTGAAATCATCGTCCAGCGCTACCACCCAGCGCGCCCCCGACAGCGCCGCGTCCGAGATGGCGTGAAGATAGCGATCCACCGGAAGGACCGTGGCCTTAGGCGGCAGATTCGCAATCCATACCGGCGTGTCTGTCAGGGTGCTCACGAATCGCAGGAATCCGGAGTTGGTCTCGATCCAAGGCCCGCCCGTCGGCCTGGCTCTGGCCGCGCCTCCCGGCTCGACCCGAATCCCCGGCCAGACGCCCTGATACGTGCCGAGGATGGGTGCGTTGCCATCCAGTCGCAAGAGTCTGCGCGGCGGCAGTTCCACAATCACCGGCCTGGCGGCAGCTAGCGTTTCCCGGATGCTCTCCACGAGCGCCCGGTCGAATTCGCCTTCCAGCACCACGCCATCCAGTTTGGTCTGAATCGCCCGGCGCGCGGCCTCCAGCGGCTCGGCGCTGGGGCGAATCACGCCCAGCGTCACCACGCCTCGCCCGGCCGCCTGGGCCGCGAACTCTGCCGACCACGCCCCCTGTTCCAGTAGTAGACAGTTGATCGGTGTCTCGGCCAGCAACTCAAGCGTCTGCGGATCACCGGACGCCCAGCGCGCCGGCACCCACTCGGTCAAGCTCAGGACCAGCACAACAGCAACGAGCATACCTTCCATCTTACGCGGTGGTACCATGGCCCAGGTATGAGAACGCTCTCACGAAGATCGTTGTTAGGCTGGGCTGCCGCGGCGCCCGCCCTAGCCCAGAAGCGCGCCCGCCCCGCGCCCACCGGACCCCGTGTCCACCCGCTGGAAGGCGTCGCACGCGAGAACATCAAGATCACCGACGTCAAGGTGACTCTGGCGTCCTGTGAACTCAAAGAGAAATCCTGGATGACTGCCCGGCAGCTTGTCTGGAAGTCCGACGCGGTCTTAGTCGAGGTGTTCACCGATAAAGGCATCATCGGCATCGGCGAGTCCAGCCCCTACGGCGGGCCGGAGCTGATCAAGAAGTTCATCGAGGAGAACATCCGGCCCAGCCTGATCGGCAAGAACCCCTTCGATGTCGAGCACCTCACCGGCCCCTGGTTTCGATCGCAACGCGGAGGCCAGGTTTCCTGGGCCGGAGTGGATGCGGCGTGCTGGGACATCATCGGCAAAGCCAAGGACAAGCCCGTCTTCGAACTCCTCGCTACCGACGTCAGACCCAACCCGCATATCCGCATGTATGCCAGCGGCGGCGTCGAGTACGCCTGGTACAAGCGCCCCGAGGACCTCATCGACGAAGCCGTGCGCCACAAAGAAAACGGCTACACCGCCTTCAAGTTCCGCATCGGCACCGAGTGGAAATCGAGCGGCATCACGGTGAAGAAGTACATCCCCTACCTGTACAAGCTGCGGCAAGCCGTCGGGCCAGACTTCGACCTGATGCAGGAAATCAACATGCGGTTGAGTCTGGAGGAGGTCCTGGAGCTCCGCCCGGTGCTGGAGGAACTGAAGTTCTTATGGCTGGAAGAGCCGATCAACCAGCGCGCCGAAGGCGCCATCGACGGGTACATCAAGATCAACCGGGCGCTGGCCACCGTGAAGGTTTCCGGCGGCGAGCAACTCACCACCCGAACCGAATTCAAAGAGTGGATCGACCGGGACGCCTACGACATCGTGCAACCGGACTCGAACTCGACCGGGGTGACCGAAGCCTGGCACATCGCCAGAATTGCAGCCCTGAAGGGCAAGCTGTGCTGCCCCCACAACTGGCACGGCGGCCTGACCACCATGGCTAACGCGGCCCTGGTGGCCGCCATCCCCAACTGCCTCATGCTGGAGTTGAACCAGACTTTCAACCCGCTCAAGGAAGAAGTCTTCAAGGAACCGCTGGTTGTGAAGAAGGGCTACATCGACCTGCTCCGCAAGCCCGGCTTCGGAGTCGAGGTCATCCCCAACCTGGCGCAGAAGTTCCCCTACCTGCCGGGGGCGTACTGGAAGCCGAACCCCGATTTGCCGGCGTAAGGGCCGCTCAGGGACTTATACCATCGGTGCAAGGTCTCGCTCCACAGTGTGGCCCCCCACTACTATAATTGTGTACTTCCGGTCAATCGAAGGAGGGTTGGAATGAAGCCATGGCATCGTAGATCCTTTGTGCGCACTGCCGGCGGCGCCCTGACCGGCGCGCTGAGCCTGCGGGGGCTGTCGGCGGCCGTCCAAACTGCCAGCTCTCCGTACCGGCGCCCCAAGCTGAAGATCACCGATGTGCGCACGGCGCAGATTCGGGCGCACGGCCTGCAACTCCACGTCCGCATTTACACGGACCAGGGGTTGGTGGGCCATGGCGAAGCCACCGATGCAGTGGCCGGCGGCGCTCCTCTGGTGGCCGGCTTCCGCCGCATGCTCATCGGCCAGGACCCACTCAACGTCGAGCTGCTGTTCGAGCGCATCCGCACCGCCGGGATTTTCGCCGGGGCCCAGGCCGGCCAGTACGTAGCTGCGCTCTCCGGCGTCGAGATCGCGCTCTGGGACCTGGCGGGCAAGGCGCTGGGCCTGCCCGTTTACCAACTGCTGGGCGGCAAGGTGCGCGAGCGCATCCGCCTGTACTGCGACTCGCAGACCAACAACCCCGATGATCCCCGCGCCAAAGAGAAAATCCGTCAGCTCACCGACCTCGGATTTACGGCCGTCAAGATCGATGTGGATGACTACAACGACCCCATGCGCTGGGATAAGGTCAACTGGACCGCCAGCAACGCCGAGATCGACAACATCATCAAGAAAGTCCGGTTCATGCGGGAGTCGCTGGACCAGAGGGTGGACCTGGCCGTAGACATGCACGGCCGCTACGATATGACCACCGCCAAGCGCGTGGCCATCGAACTGGAGCCCTTCCGCCTGCTGTGGCTCGAAGAGCCGGTCCCGGCCGAGAACATCGACGCCATGCGCGATGTGCGCCAGTCCACCAAGACGCCTATCTGCTGCGGCGAGAATCTGTTCCTGCGCCACGGCTTCCGCGAAGTGCTGGAGAAGCGCGCCGCTGACATCCTCATGCCCGACATCCAGAAGTGCGGCGGGCTACTGGAGGGCCGCAAGATCGCCGACATGGCCCACACGTACTATGTTCCGGTGGCCCCGCACTGCGTGGTCTCGCCTGTCGGTACCATGGGATCGGTTCACGTCTGCGCAGCCATCCCGAATTTCCTGGTGCTGGAGTGGCACTGGCTGCCGCGCCTGGAGCTGTGGCGCAATTTCGTCAAGGAAGGCGAAATCATTCAGAAAGGCTGGATCACTGTCCCTGACCGCCCGGGCCTGGGCGTCGAGATGAACGACGAAGCGGCACGCAAGGCCCAGGCGCCGGACACGCCCTGGTTCGCAGCTTGAAGCAGTGATCTCAAAACGAACGTCAAGCTCAATGCCGCTCTACTTCATCACGCCGCCTTAATCTCTGTCCACAACCGGTCCCGGAGCCGCTGGGCGTCGGCCGGCATGGCCTGGAACCACTCGCCGCGCGCCAGCACTTTGGGCGGCGGGTAGAGCGTGGCATTGCTGCGCAAGGCCTCCGGCAGAAGCAGCCGGGCGCCGGCGTTGGCTGTGGCTGTCTTGGTGGCCTTCACAACGCTCGCCGCCACCGCCGGCCGCAACAGGTAGTCGATGAAGCGGTGCGCCAGCTCCTGGCGGCGGCTCTCCCGCAGCACCACGGCGTTGTCCGCATAAAGCGCGAAACCTTCGGCGGGATAGACAAAGGCCAGTTCCCGCGACGCATCCATAGCCTGCTGCGCCGTGGTGGCCCAAAGCTGCGCCACCAGCACATCGCCCGCCACGAGCTGATCGCGCACCTCCGCGTTCAGGTAAGCGCGCAGGAGCCGCTTCTGCGCAATGGCTTCGCGTTGCGCTCGCCGCAGCTCACCGGGATCCGTCGAGTTCAGAGAGTAGCCCAGTTTCTTGAGGCAGGCGCCCAGCACCTCGGCTGGGTCGTCCAGCATGGTCAGCCGGCCCTTCAGGCGCTCGTCCCACAAGTCCGCCCAGGCGGCAGGCGGCGGCGAGAGCTTTCCGTTATAGACGATGCCGCTAGCGCCCCACATGTAGGGGATGCACCAGCGAAGCTGCGGGTCCCAGGAAGGCGACTGGAAGGTCCGCTCGAGTTGTACGAGGTTGCCGAGCCATTCGTGTCGCAACGGCGCCAGCAGGCTCTGCTCCCGCATGGGACGGACGAAGTAGTTGCTGGGGAAGACCACGTCCCAGCCCGAGTTGCCGCTCATCACCCTGGCCAGCATCTCCTCGTTGCTTTCGTAGATGCTGTACCGCACCCGCACGCCGTACTCGGCCTCGAAGTTCGGAATCGTCTCCGGCGCGACGTAATTCGACCAGTTGAAGACGTTCAGCCGCGGGCGGCGATCGCGCGCGCAGCCCGCCAGGCAGCCGGCAGCGAGCAGGAAGGAGCGGCGCTTCACGTCTTCCTCAGCTTCTCCGACGCCAGAGAATTGTTCCGCTATTCGGCGCTGACCTTCAACAGCCACCGCATCCATTATGACGCAGCCCTATGCGACAGCGGTCGAGGGCTATCCGGGGCTGGTGGTGCATGGGCCGTTGCAGGCGACGCTGCTGCTCAACCTGGCGGCGACCTTGCTGGGGCGGGCGCCGCAGACGTTCCGTTATCGTGCCACCGCGCCGCTGATCGCCGGCGAAGGGCTGCACGCCATTGCGCGGGTGGAGGGCGACGGGGTGGTGGCGTCCGTTCATGCCGCCGATGGCACCGAGACGCTGCGCGCCACGGCCGCATGAGCGGGGATTACGAAGCGATTGTCGTGGGGCTCGGCATCGCCGGGGCGTCGGCGCTGCATGCGCTGGCGCGGCGCGGGGTGACCGCTATCGGGCTGGAGGCGCGGGCGCGCGGGGCACGGCTTAAGGCTCATCGCACGGGCGCTCACGGATCACGCGGACGGCGGTGGGGGAGGGGGCGGCTTATGTGCCGCTGGTGCAGCGGTCGGAGGCGATCTGGGCGGCGCTGGCGGCGAAGGGGCATGACCTGCGGCGGGATACCGGGGTGCTGTATATGCAGGAGCCCGGCGCCGGGGCGCGGATGCATGGTTCGGACGATTTCCTGTCGCTGACGGCGCGGGTGGGGGCTGTGGCCGGGGTGGCGCTGGAGCGCTTCGACGCAGCGGCGATCAGGGCGCGCTGGCCGATGTTTCTGGTGCCGGAGGGGGCGACCGGGCTGTTCGAGCCGGGGGCCGGGCGTGCTGCGGCCGGAAGCGTGCGTGGCGGCGCTTGCTGGCCGAAGCGGCGGCGATGGGGGCGGTGGTGCAGCACGAAACGCCGGTGCTGGCGGTGGCGCGCGAGGGCGGCAAGGTGGTGGTGGAGACGGCGGCGGGGCGGTATCGCGCGGACAGGGTGATCATGGCGACGGGGGCGTGGACGCCGGCCTGGGTCGGCGGGCGTTTCGCCGACGCACATGCAGGTGCTGGCGCAGGTGCAATATTGGTTTCGCGCCGGGCCGGAATGGCAGGCGGCGCCGGCCTATATCTGGTTCCATGGCGCGGCGCGGAGGACAGTTTCTATGGCTTTCCGATGCTGGAGCCGGGGGTGGTGAAGGTGGCGACCGAGCAATATGGCGTCACCTGCGACCCGGACAGCGTCGACCGGCAGGTGGCGGCGGGGGCGGCCGAGGCGATGTTCCGCCGCCATGTCGCGGGGCGGTTGGCCGGCGTGACGGCGGATTGCGTCGAGGCGATGACCTGCCTTTACACCCACAATGCCGATCCGGCGGCGCCGGGGCGGTTCCGCGTCGGGCCGCATCCGTCGGTTGACGGCGTGACGGTGATTTCGGCCTGTTCGGGGCATGGTTTCAAACATGCGGCCGGATTGGGCGAGGCGGTGGTCGGCGATCTGTTCGGCGAAGCGCAATTCTGTGATCTGGGGGGCTTTGCCTGATGCTGCGCCTGTTGTTCGCCCTGTGCCTGGCCGTGCCCGCGGCGGCGGCGCCGCTGGCCGATATTGCGGCGGGCAAACCGCGGCCTCGCCCGAAATGGCCGGGCTGGTGGTGGTGGTCGCCGACCGGAAGGGCGTGGTGATTCAAGCGAGGCGTTCGGCCGCGCCGAGATGGTGCCGCTGCGGCCGCTGACGCCCGAGACGCCAATGCGGGTGGCCTCGATTTCAAAGCTGGTCGTGGCGATCGGGGTGATGCGGCTGGTCGAGGAAGGGCGGCTCGATCTCGATGCCGATGTGTCGAAGTATCTGGGCTGGAAGCTTGCGCAATCCGGCGCATCCGGACAGTGCCGGTGACGCTGCGGCAGTTGCTGTCGCACACCTCGTAGCATCGAGGACGGGCCGGGCTATCGCTTTCCGCTGGGCGAAGGCCTGCAGCAGGGGATGACGCCGAGCAGCATTGGGCCAGGGCGGCGCCGGGGGGCGCTTTTCCTATGCCAATCTCAATTATGGCATCATCGCTTCGGTGATGGAGGTGGTGACGGGGGAGCGTTTTGACCTGCTGATGACTCGGCTGGTGCTGGCGCCGCTGAAGCTGGACGCGGCTATAACTGGAGCGGGGCGAGCGACCGCGCCGTTGCCGATGCGGCGGTGCTGTACCGGAAGGGCAAGGACGAGACGGCGTGGGACCCGGCGGGGCCATGGGTGCCGCAGGTCGATGACATGAAGGGCGTGCGGCCGGCGTGTCCGGTGGCGGCCGGGCTGGGGGAGTGCGACCTTGCGCAGCTATCGCCCGGGGCGCAACGGCACATTGTTCAGCCCGCAGGGGGGCCTCAGGATTTCGGCGCTGGGGCTGGCGACGATTGGCCGGCTGCTGCTCAACCAGGGGGCAGTTGATGGCGTGCGGCTGCTGTCGCCGGCGTCGGTGGCGGTGCTGATGACGCCGGTGTGGCAGGCCGGGCAGGGCGAGACGGGCGAGAATTATAACGGCGCGATGCTGTGTTACGGCCCGGGGCTGCAGTGCCTGTCGGGCAAACCGGGGGCGACCGACCAGCCGGTGCCGGGCGCAGAGATGGTGGGGGCATCTGGGCGAGGCCTATGGCTTGCTGGGCGGGCTGTGGGTCGATCCGGCGGGCGGGCGGGTGATCGTCTATCTGATCACCGGCACGGCCGATGATCCGATGAAATCGCCGCGCAGCACCGGCTTCACCGGGCCGGAGGAAGCGGTGTTGCAGGCGCTTTCAGCAGTGAAGGTCCGGCGCTAAAGGCACAGGCGAACGATCCGAAGGGGAGAGACGATGCTCGGCTATACCATGTACGGCACCAACGACCTGCCACAAGGCCGAGGCCTTTTACGATGCGGTGTTCAAATCGGTCGGCATCGGCCGGTTGATGGAGTTCCCGACGGGCGCGATTGCCTATGGCGTCGGCTTCGACAAGCCGATGTTCGCCATCGGCGCGCCCTATGACGGCAAGCCGGCCAGCGCCGGCAATGGCGCGATGATGGCGCTGGCGCTCGATACCCGCGCCAAGGTCGATGCGGTGCATGCGGCGGCGATTGCCGCCGGCGGTGCCGATGAAGGCGCGCCGGGCGTGCGCGGCGAGGAAGGCCCGCAGGCGTTTTATGGCGCCTATTTCCGCGACCTTGATGGCAACAAGTTCTGCGCCTTCCGGGTGGGGCCAGCCTGACACCGTTCGACCTTGTCACCGCCGACGTCCGGGCGCGCAATCGCGACCGCTATCTGAGCGTGCTTTACGCGCCGGCGCCCGTGCGGCCGGCGTGGATGGCGCTGCATGGGCTCGACATGGAGCTGGAAAGCGTTGTCGCCGGCACCACCGAGCCGATGATCGGCGAGATCCGGCTGGCCTGGTGGCGGGAGGCGCTGCAGGGGCTGGATGCCGGGCGGGTGCCGGCGCAGCCGTTGTTGCAGTTGATCGCCGCCGAGGTGTTGCCCAGCGGCGTGACAGGCGCGGCGCTGGCGGGGCTGGAAGACCGTTGGGCCGGGTTGATCGGCGCCGAGGACGTGCCCGAGGCGCATTTTACCGGCGGCGGTGACCTGTTCGCCTGGCTTGGCAGGCTGGCGGGCGGGGACGAGACACAGGCGCGGGCGCTGGGGACGGCCTGGGCGGCGGGGGAGGCGCCGCCGCGGGGCGGGTGGCGCCGCCGCTGCGGCCGTTGCTGGGGCTGGGCAAACTTGCGGCGGGCGATGCGGCGCGGGCGCGGGCCGGGGCGCCGCCGGAGGCGCGGGGCAGCCTGTCCCGGCAGCTCACACTGCTGCGATGCGTTGCCTTTGGCCGCTAGGCGCGGCATCGTGGGTGCGGGGTCGTCACATCGCTGGAAGGCAAGAACATGCGGCGGTTCCTCGCGCTGAGCATAGCGCTGGTGGCGTTGTTGGGGGCGGGGTTCGTGTGGACCCGCGACCGGCCCGGTGGCCGAAGCCAGTGCGCCGCCGCCGCCGCCCCTGGCTGCCGAATTCGAGGAGGACGATGCCGCTGGTGGCGCCGGCCAGCAGCGTGACGCCTGCCGACCGCGAGGCGCGGCGCTTTGGGCGTTATGACAAGGACCGCGACGCGAAAATCAGCCGCGACGAATATCTTGCCGCCCGGATCAAATCTTAGTACTTATACCCAATATACAAACTTTAGAGTAAATGCTAACCAAACATTAAATTTGTTAGTTAATACTGACTTAGTTACACAAGTGGTAGTTAATGGTGTTAGATTAGATACTGGTGCAATTGTTAATTATACATTTAATGTGTTTACTGCTGCTTTAGAGATTCAGGAATTATATGCCTTGGAAATCAATGCAGTTATAGTTACTGGTAATGTTAGTAATACTAAACTTATGTTATGGCTTGGCGATTCCAATAAGGTCTGGACTAGAAATGAAAATGACTTAGTGCATTGGTTAGATAAATTATCTCCATCTGCTATTTCATTAATAGGTGATGGTCGTCATATATATGAAACTCAAGGTTTCACAGATATGTTTGTACGTACTCCTGCTACGTATGCGATTTTAAATCCTACACCATTAGCTTCTGATACATTATTAAATAGTGGGCGAGATTTTATTGATTTAAAGGTTGAGTTTCATGGCGAAAGTTATCCTGCC
>CAVRZY010000170.1:0-9779 GCA_963725415.1 uncultured Acidobacteriota bacterium
AACCTGGCCTCGGCATTCTTGATGAAGGCTACGGCCTCCTCCACCGTCGGAGGCTGCTGCGAGGATGCCGTTTCATCAGTGCCCGACGCTGACATCGCGACAAGCGTCAGGACACCCAGAAATAGTCCTATGAGATGGCAAGTTCCGCACTCCCGCATCATGGCATTCCTCCAGTTGACGTGAATTCGCGCCGGCCGCCAAGCGCCCCATGGACCCCCGCTTACGCGGGGGTGACCGCCCGGCGTAGCGTCGTCGCACCCGCGTGGTCATTCCCGCGGAGGCGGGAATCCACCGTCGTGCTGCGATGCGCCAGAGGCGCACGCGTCGCGGCGGAGGGTATCTTAGGCGGATTAGCCGCGCGGGGCAAGTGGGGCAGGGAAGTGGCGCCTTGCAGAGAGTTATCTCTTTGACGGTTGCCCCTGTGCTCGGATATAACTGCGTGCAGGGAGGGAACGATGAACACCGCGACGAAGGTTCTGCTCGGACTCTGTCTTAGCCTCTGCCTATCGTTTCCAGTGAGCGCCCAACTGGTTCAGGATTTCCAGCCGCCTCAGGCGCAGTGTTGTCTGGCGCGGGCCGCGTCTCATCTGGCGGACCAGCTCCAGGACTGGAACCAACTGGGCCGCTACCACGCGGACAACCTGCGACTTGAAAAGGAGCCGCCCGTAAAAGGCCGCGTGGTCTTCCTGGGCGATTCCATCACCGACGGCTGGGACTTGGCCAAGTATTTTCCTGGTAAGCCTTATGTGAACCGGGGCATCAGCGGACAAACTACGCCGCAGATGCTGGTGCGAATGTATTCCGACGTGATCCGTCTCCAACCGGCGGCAATGATCGTCCTGGCCGGCACCAACGATATCGCCCGCAACACGGGTCCCGCGACTCTCGAAATGGTCGAAGACAACTTCCGCGCCCTGTGCGACCTGGCCGGAGACCACGGCATCAAGGTCATCCTCTGCCTGCTCCTCCCGGTCAGCGACTACACGAAGTCGAAGCAAACCGAGCACCGGCCGCCGGCGGATATTGTGAGCCTCAACCACTGGCTGGAGATTTTTGCCCCGGACACTCACGCCGAGGTCGCAGACTACTACACGGCGCTCGTTGACGAGAAGGGCCTGCTGCGCGAAGGCTACTCGGATGACGGCCTGCATCCCAACGCGCGTGGCTATGAATTGATGGCGCCCATCGCCGAAGCGGCCATCGAGCGCGCGCTGAAGTAGGATCGGGTGAAGGGCTGACTATGGCCTCGGCCGTGGGTCTCATCCCGCAGCAAGCGTAGCGCCGACCGGAACCTGTCCCGATGAAATCGGGAGGTCGGCATTTGTGGGGTGTCATTTCGTGCTGACCTAAAGGTCAGCGCTACTGCGGCGCGGCCCATGAGAATTCGGATTACGTTGTTTGCCGCGCGGCGACGAGCGGCGCCGCTGGAAGAATATGTAGCGCCCCGATTTATCGGGGCGGTCTTTCAACCGCGCCGTGGCTTTGACGGCGCGGCCAAACTCTGTAGCACGGGCATCCTGCCCGTGGGATCTCGAGGGCACGGCCAAGATGGCCGTGCTACGCGGCGCAGCAAGAACCCGCGCCGCTGGAAGAGCCGCAGGGCCGGAGCGCGGGCTCTGCGCTACAAGCCTAGCTGTGCCGTGGGTTCGCAGGCGTGGGAAATGCAAACGCCCACGGCATGGGCGCACGCGAGCGTCTGGTGTAGGGGCGGACCTCGTGTCCGCCCGATGTCGCTACCCGATGGCGGATCGCGCCGTTTCTTTTAAGCCCCGCAGGGGCGCAACATCAATAGCCGGGGGCTTGCCTGCGGCAAGCAGGCAACGCCCCCGGAAACCGGACCCACCCCACACCCCTGTCCCCTCTCCCCAGTCGAATCTTGCTCTTCACTTGTCACTCGTCACTGGTCACTGCTTTTCTGGGGAGAGGGGTGTCCCGACAGGGGAGGGGCGGGCCTGCCTGCCGCAGGCAGGGTGAGGGGTAAGCTTTCTCGGCTGCCCGGTACCAGCCGGTCACGAGGCGCCCTTTCGAGCGCGCCACCAGCAGAGCACGCGAGCCCACACCGCATGAAGGTCTAACTTGATTCCGTAGACACTCGGTTTAACCTCAAGAATCCTATCTTGGGGCACCCGTGGCGGGCTGGGCCCCGTCGCCTGCCTCGGCGCATCATGCAATAGTGGTGAATAAAGAGGGCACTCCGAGTAGTGTTGCGGCGAGACCGTCCACCACGCCCATCTCCAGTCATCCTTCTTCGCGCCCTCCTTCCCAAGCGCGGAATGAGCCAAGTCTATGTCTAGGTCGTCGGTGTATCGGTGCAGATCTGTGGCGAACAACCCAAAGCTGTCATAACAAACCTCGGGGCAAAACCGAGAATATCCGCACGCCTTGTTCCCTGCTTTGAATATCGAGGTGGCCTGTTCGCTTGTGGCGGGCCAGAGGTCGGACTGGCGCCAGCTCTCAAGCAAGGCCTTATCCTCGCCAGGATCGACCTTGGTAAATCCAGCATCTCCCAACAAAGACAGGCTCTGGTAGTAGCGAGGGCAGCGATGCACGGAGGCAAATGGACATCTGGGCAACAAGCCTTTTCGCTCGCTGATCGCTACGTACCACTGCAGGTTGGGATTCACGGGCGTCATCTGCTTGCACCCTAATTGTGCGCAGCATGTAGCGCAGCCTTGTTCGTGGAGGCTGCGGCTTTTCATTCCCCAACGTTTAGAGCCGCAGAGTTACAGACCAACTCTGCGCATAGTGGACCCCGGATTTTGGACCAGGGAATAAGTTAAGATTCGGCGGAGTCGTTGCGACGAGGAGGATCGATGACGACGACGCGGAAACAGTACAGTGCAAAGTTCAAGGCACGGGTGGCGATCGAGGCGATCCGGGGCGAGAAGACGCTGAACCAACTGGGATCGCACTTCGGAGTGCATCCGGTGCAGATCGCCCATTGGCGCCGGGCGGCGCTGGAACAACTGGAGGAGATATTCGTGGATGGGCGGCGGCGGAAGGATCGCGCCGAGGAAGTGGAAAAGGAGGCGCTCTACGAGGAGATCGGCCGGCTGAAGGTGGAGCTGGACTGGGTGAAAAAAAAAGCTGGTCTGCTCAGATGAGGATCGGCGGGCGTGGGTGGAGTCCGGGCATGCCAGCCTGAGCCTGCGTCGGCAGTGCGAGTTGCTGGGGATCAACCGGGCCAGCCTGTATTACCAGCCGGCGGGCCAGAGCGCGGAAAACCTGCGGCTGATGCGGCGGATCGACGAGCAGTACACTCGGTGCCCTTTTTACGGGAGCCGGCGGCTGACAGCCTGGCTACGGGGCCAGGGGTGGGAGGTCAATCGTAAGCGGGTGGCGCGGTTGATGAGGGTGATGGGGCTGGAAGCCCTGTACCCCAAGCCCCACCTAAGCCAGCCCGGAGAGGGGCATAAAATCTACCCCTACCGGCTGCAGGAGGTGAAGGTGGAGCGGGTCGACCAAGTGTGGAGCACGGACATCACCTACATTCGCCTGGCGCAGGGGTTCGTGTACTTGGTAGCGGTGATGGACTGGTTCAGCCGGTACGTGCTGAGCTGGGCGCTGTCGTTGACTCTGGAAGTGGACTTTTGCGTGGAAGCCCTGAAGGTGGCGCTGCGACGCGGGCGGCCGGAGATCTTCAACAGCGATCAGGGATCGCAGTTTACCAACGAGAGATTTACGGGTGAGCTGGAGGCGCGGGGGATCAGCATCAGCATGGATGGGCGGGGCCGTTGCCTGGACAACATCTTCATCGAGCGGCTGTGGCGCTCGCTGAAGTACGAAGAGGTGTACTTGAAAGATTACCGAGCGGTGGTGGAAGCCCGGGACGGCATCGGGCGCTACTTCCACTTTTACAATCACCACCGTTTGCATCAGAGCCTGGGCTACCGCACCCCGGCGGCGATCTATGCCGGGCAGGCCTAACGGCGGTGACGGAAGGCGATGATGGGGGAAGGGGGCTTCAAACTCCAGCCCCCTTCCCCCAAACCCCCTTCCCCCGCTGGAGGAAACGACAACGACACACAACCGGACTTCACCGACATTAACTTATTGCCGACGAAAAATGGTCTGGACTTTGGGGTCCACCCCAGCGTCCCCTTATTGTGTTAGTTTCTCGGAGAATATATTCTCAAAACTGTCTTTGGGATTCCTCGCCAAAGCCCTATCGTAATTCTTCTCAGCTTCGTGGGCGATGGCTCGATAGTTATCGGGGCTCTTGAATTCACTCGTGTAGTCGTAGTACTCCTGTGCCTGTTTCTTCTCCTTTACGAAAAAATTGAAATCGGCCACCAGCTGAGTCGCTAAAATCCTCGCGGACTCCTCAACGGACGGCCTGTTTTTCGGAAGGTACGTCGTGGGTTCGTTGAGGAGTCTGCTTCCTAACTTATCTCTCTTTAGAATGTGGCCGATTAATCCAAGTATGATGAATTTCGTCAACTGGTAGCTACGGATCAGTGGATCTTCCATTTTCTCAATAGACGCCTCGACGGCCTTGTAGAGCAGATAGGCCAAATATACCTTCGTTGCGCTCATTTCTCTGCCGAAAACACGTTCATAGTCCGTGCCGAAGAGCCGGTACTTCTGGTGCGCGTTATAGGGCTCATCCAAGTAAAGAGCCATAATGAACTGACCTGCCTTGTCGTTGGGGAGGTATTCGTTCGCCGTGGTTTGTTCGCCCGCCTTTATCACGTATTCGATTTCGCCTGGAAACTCCGTTTGAAATTGCTTTTTGAGCGCAAGCTGTATGCGGTCGTTCGACCTCAAGTCACGGAGATTTATGCCGTTCTGGTTGTTCGTCCGATAAGTGATCTCTTCGGCTAACGCATCGTCGCCGCCCACCTCAATAAATCGTGTTAAAACAAGAAGTCTGTCGCTCAAGCGCTTTCGGTTCTCGAAAAATGCTATCGCGGATTGGCAACCGTTGACGATCGAGTAGTCCTCTACCTTTACTCTCTTTCCCCACACCGTTAACTTTCTAGAGATGATGGTGACGCCGTTGTGGAAAAGCATGAAGTGATTATGGCGTTCCTTCTCCCCCACGGCCTTCTCCAATTCCTTATTCACTCTGGTTCTTCCGAGACCGAGGCGCACGTTGAGAGAAAAGAGAGATCTGTCAGAAATGCCTTTCATCGCGGCAATGTCCGAAGCCCGCACTGGCCGCACGTGCGCTCGAATGCCGTGCCCAGCCTCATAATTGATCCCAGGCAGAGTCGAATGGAAAATGTGTTTGCCAGGCACCCTTGTTTTTCTCTCAAGGTATTTGTATTGCCCCACCAAACGTGGTTGGTCCCAAACATCTAAACGCGTAGGTGTTTCCTCCAGGGTTTGGAGATACTCCTTCCCGTTCTGATCAGCGGCGCGCGTTGTCACAAAGGTTAGTTTTGTTTCGAACCCCTCCTCGATTCGCTGGACAAGTTGGAAATGGGAGGCCAGCGCCTTAAGCTCAGGGTTGGCTCCGCTAGTGAGGAGTTTCTTCACGTTGGCAACGTTCGAGAACCAACTTGCGCTTGCCACAAAATCCTTTAAGTCTTTATCACCGAGGGTCTTATTCTGTTTTTCTGTAAACACAGATTGAAATAAGAAGACTTCATCTGTGTCCTCATCAACCCAGAGCCCGTCGATGCCTTTGTCGTTGTTGCCGTCGCAAATACTGTCCCGCGCCTGGGTTTCATCGAGGCGGAAGACATTAAAGAGAAACCAATAAAGAAGACTTTTGCTGTCGGTCTCTCCCGGAAGTTTGGACCGAGAGATACTTTCGAGAAGTTTTGAGAATTCCAACTTGGTACTCATTACTCCATCCCTCCGCGGGCTACGACGGCGGCTGGCGTGTCCCGGCCAGCCAGAGGAACTACATCGCGCTTTCTATGATGTGTGTGGCTGAGTGTCTTTCCAGCACGCCGCGCAGATTACCGCCGCGTTACCATTCCAGTATACAACTACTCGGAGGGCAAGGCAAGGGGGAAAGGGCGGGGATTAGGGACGGGGAGAGACATCGGGGGATCTGGTGATCCGGTGATCGGTCGATTTAACTACATTTGCGGATGAGGTGTTGAAAAACTCCGCCTGCGGTGCATCAGACGCACGGTCTGCGGTTCGTCATGGGGAAATCAAGTTCTATGTGTGGGTTCGAAGGCAAATGCAGATTCTTCGTCGCCCCGCAGGGCGGGACTCCTCAGAATGACACAGGGGGCGAGTCTTTCAGCAACTTGCTAGAACCTGGGGCCGCACTACACCATCCCTTGCTATTGCCCGGCGTAATATCCGTCCCGGGCTTGCACGATCAGGTCTTTCCTGTTGGCGGTCAGGGTTATTTTGCGATAGCCCGGTTCAGTGATCGGCCGGTCGGGCGTATAGCCCAAGCTGTATTGATTGCGGAGTTCCTCCTGGATATGGGCGTAGGTTTCCTCCAGCGGGTGCTTCGAGGAAACTTCAAAGAGGCGGCCCCCTGTCTGCTTGGAAAGCTGCTCGAGGATCTTCTTGCCGTCCTGCCGCGCTTCCTGGGGATATCTCGAGCCACCGCCATGCGGGCCCATGCCGCCTCCTCGGCCACCCATTCCGCCCATTCCGGGATGACCGTAACCTCCGCCGCCATATCCCTGCTGATCTGCAAACAGGATGGAATAGACCAACGTGTCGGCGCGCTGGGCTGCCTCGACGGCGCTGGCCAGAGTCTCCTTGCTGCCGCGGTCCACTCCATCCGAGAGGACGATGAGCGCTTTGCGTCCCTGCTGCTTCTTCATCAGTTCGTTCGATGCCAGGTAGACGGCGTCGTAGAGATGCGTGCCGCCGCCACGCCCGCCACCACCACGTCCACCGCCTGGACGTCCGCCGCCCCCTCGGCCTGAGCCGGGCCAGGAGTCAGGTGAATTGCCTTGGTCTTCCTGGGGACGCTGCGGCGTCTGCAACAGTTCCAGCGCCGCCTGCAGCTTCTGGCGGGAAGAAGTGAGATCTTGCAGGAGTTCCACCTCCCGGTCGAAGTGAATCACGAAGGCTTGGTCCTTGTCCACGCGCAGTACTTGGTCGAGAAAATTTGAGCTGGCGCTGCGCTCCTGGCCAAGGACGTGTTGCTGGCTCATGCTGGTATCGACCAGCAGGCCCAAGGTCAGGGGGAGATCGGTCTCATGGCTGAAATAACGAATCTCTTGCGGGCGGCCATCTTCGTCCAGGGTGAAATCATTTTTGGTCAAGTCCCGGACGATTTCTCCGTGTTTGGTCCGCACCGTGGCGAGCACGTTAACCACTTTAACTTTGACAGCAATCGCCGGCGGTTGCTGGCTCCCCGTTGGTTGTTGACTCCCCAGCCGTTGATTCGCCAGGAGCAGCAAGATCCCCGCGAGCACAAGACCGAGTCTTTGCGACCCCCAGGGCTGGCATTTTGTGACGCTGCCTCGAGGTTGAGTGGCCTGTTTCGCCGTGCGTGTGATCATCATCGAATTTGTTCCTTGTCCGGGGGACTTGGTTTGGGCTGAAGGCCGCTTTCAGTTCTGGGGACCTGCCGGCCCGTTCGTCACGCTCAGGGGTTTTCTGGAGAACACGAGGTGTGTGGTCCCCGAACCGTCAGGAGACTTGATCCTTCGGTCTACGATCAAGAATTTTCCGTCCTCCGAGAGTCGCCACTGATCCATCACTCTAATTTTGCCTCCCCCCTGACCCGAGCCGTCATGGCCTGCCAGGGAGAGTTTCAATACCTCCCGGTTCGTGGTCCACTCGGCTTTGGAGTTCGCGGTCGTATGATCCGGGTCACCAAACTGCGCGGTGGATTCACTTCCGTCCAGCTTGTAGACCACTTGTTGGGGGTAGACCTGGTAAGCGGCAAGATTACCCCGTGAATTTTCTTGGTCGCGGGGCCCTCCACCCGCTCCGCTCGGCGCTCCCGCACCATCGCGCGGCATCCGCGCGCCCATGCGCCCCGACATGCCCATGCCACCCCTCCTACCGGAAGAGCCGCCCGACGAGCGGGCCCTCGCGTCGCCGGGATTGACCGCGCCCGGAGTGGGCTGCAAGTCGCCTTGCATGAGTGTCTCCACTTTGAGTTGGTGCCAATCTTGATTCACAAGTAGGGCGTAGTCTTGTAGGCCGGGCGGCGGGTTCTTGGTCTGTCCGAAATCCAGTACCCACTTGCCTGTGAAATCTGCGAAATGGGAGGGATCCTTTGCGTGCCCCCCGGCTGGGCAGAACACGAACGCCAGGAATACAGCCAGCGTCTCTTTCATAGGCTTAACCACAGCCAAGGAAGGGAGTCGGTCTACTCGCACAATGCCCAGAGTGTCTCCCCAACAATTTTGGCTTTTGGTTGGATGGAAGAATCCGAGAGGGAGTTGGCTTGCGGCTTGCGACCCCCTGGGGCCCTGAGCCGGTGGCGTGCTGCGCCCCAGGAATTCAGCCCAGTCGAAAGCGGCGCGAGTGTTCCTACCAGTCGATACACCATCCCTGTTGAAAAACGCGACCTGCGGGTCTAACATGAGCGCGTTCGGCGGGGTCAGGTCCGACCTCGCCACAAGGTGACCATGAACTATCCTGTCTGGGAAGCCCCGATGTTGGGTGGCGGGCTGATCATCGGCATCATCGCCATCCTACACGTTTTTGTCTCGCACTTTGCGGTGGGCGGCGGCCTCTTCTTGCCGGTGACGGAACGCAAGGCCTATCGCGAAAACAACCCGATGCTGCTTGAGTACGTGCGCTCGCACTCCAAGTTCTTCGTGCTGGTGGTGGTGGTCTTCGGCGCAGTGAGCGGAGTGGGCATCTGGTGGAGCATCGGGCTGGTAAATCCGGAAGCCACCGCCACGCTCATTCACGTTTTCGTGTGGGGCTGGGCGATTGAGTGGGTTTTCTTCTTTGTGGAAATTGCCGCGGCGTTCATTTACTACTACGGCTGGGATCGCCTGGACGCAAAGACGCACCTGTTGGTCGGTTGGATTTACTTTGGGGCGGCGTGGGCGAGCCTGTTCGTCATCAACGGCATCCTGACCTTCATGCTGACGCCGGGCCGTTGGCTGGAGACGCAGAGTTTTGCCTCCGCGTTCTTCAATCCCGGAATGCTACCTTCCTGCCTGGTACGCACCGCGGTTTCCGTGGCCTTGGCGGGTGTGTACGCGCTGGTGACGGCGGCGGCGGTCCGTGACGTGGGCCTGCGCACGGAAGTGATCCAGTACGCCGCCAAGTGGCTGCTAGTGGGCACGGTGGTGATCCCCCTGGGCGGGCTCTGGTACATTTCCACGCTGCCGGTCATGGCGCGGGAGATTTCCATGGGCGCGGCGCCGGCGGTGACCATCTTCGCCGGGCTCTCGATTTTCTTCTCGGCGCTCGTTGTCCTCTTCACCTACTTCGGCCCTTACCGGAATCCCCGCTACTTCAACTTGACCTTCGCCTTCGTGATCGCGGTGATGGCGCTTTCCACCACCGGAGTCACGGAGTGGGTGCGCGAGGCCGTCCGCAAACCCTACATCATTTACGATTACATGTACGCCAACACCCTGCGCACCGATGACCTGAACCGCGTCCGCCAGCAGGGCATTCTGAAATCCGCACTCTGGGTGCGGGTGCACGAGGTTGACCCCAAGGCGCCCGAGAAGGCCGGCGAGGAAATTTTCCGTGTGCAATGCGCAAGCTGCCACACCCTGGACGGATACAACAGCATTCGTTTTGCGGTGAAAGGCTGGAGCCGGGCGATGATCGATTACCAGCTCTTGCACCTCAACGAGCTCAAGGGTTTCATGCCTCCTTTCGTGGGAACCGAGGAGGAACGGAGGGCCCTGGGTGCGTGGTTGGCCAGCCTG
>CAVRZY010000171.1:0-18847 GCA_963725415.1 uncultured Acidobacteriota bacterium
CAATGATTACGCCGTCGGCCGGCACCCGGTCGCCCGGACGAACCAGCAGGATCATGCCGGGCTGAAGCGCGGCCGAATCGATCTCGATTTCGACATTGTTGATGATCGCGGACGCTTTCGCCGGACGCAGTTTGATCAGCTCCTCGATCGCCCGGCCGGCGCGGTCGCGCGCCGCCAAAGACCTCAAGGCCGCCATCGCCAGGTTGCAGAGCCAGATTCAAGCCAAAGATCTGGAAGTGGAGGACCGCGTCAAAGAGCAAGCCCAGCTCAAAGAGTCCATCCAAGCTTACCAGTCGCGCATCCAGGCCAGTCCGCTCATGGAACGGGAGTACGCCGATCTGACCCGGGACTACAATCTGACCAAAAGCAGGTATGACGATTTGAATTTGAAAATGTCTCAGTCGGAAATCGCCACCGACTTGGAGAACCGCAACCAGAGCGCGACCCTCGAGGTGTTGGATGACGCCTCCTTGCCGGAGAAGCCCTCCAAACCCAACCGCTTGCTCATCGTGGGCATTGGCTTCGGTCTGGGTCTGGTAGCGGGTGTGTTCATTACGGGAGTCAGGGAGGTGAAAAACACCTCGCTAAAGAACCTCAAAGACGCTCGGGCCTACACCAATTTGCCGGTTCTGGGCACCGTGCCTTTGCTGGAGAACGATTTGGTGGTCCGCCGTAAAAGGCGGCTGGTGTGGCTGGCCTGGTCGGCCGCTTGCATGCTCGGCATTCTGGCGATGACGAGCTCGATTTACTACTATTACGCTACCAAGGTGTAGGAGCCTGATTGGGAGAATGTGGATTCTGGAGCTTCACCACTGGCATCCACCATCCAGGACTCACCACTAGATTATTGGAGACAGGATGAGCCGAGTTCATGATGCATTACGTCGCGCCGAACAGCAGGGGGCCCCGCCCGCGGCGACGGCGGAGGTCCCGGCAGCCCCGGCCTTTGGCGCGCGCAGCCCCTTCCAGACCGAAGTCCGGAGCCCCATGGGCGTTTCCGGTGTTCTTGGAGAGGTCCGGGAGATCCCCTTCACGCCCGCTCCGGAGGCTCTACTGCTGGATAGCAACCGCCCTCAGGATGCCCCCAGCGAGGAATTCCGCAGCTTGCGAACCCGCCTGAACCATTTGCAGCACTTGCAGCCCATTCACACCGTCGTTATCACCAGCCCCTCCCCCGCCGAGGGCAAATCGTTTGCCGCGGCCAACCTGGCTCTAGCGGAGTCCCAGATGGCCGGCAATCTCACTCTGCTGGCCGACTTCGATTTCCGCCGTCCCATCATTCACAATCTGTTCCAGATCGAGCGCAGCCCGGGCGCCACCGACTACCTGCTGGGCAACGTCCCTCTCGCCCGCGCCATCCGAAAGATTGCCGGATCGAATCTGTATGTGATGACGGCCGGCACGGTTGTCAAGAATCCCCTGGAGCTGTTGAACCTTCGTGAGGTCAAGTCATTATTCGACGAGCTTCCGAGATTCTTCAACTGGGTGATCCTCGACAGCCCGCCTCTGTTGTTCTCCGCCGATGCCAACCTGCTGGGCACACTGACCGACGGCACGATCCTGGTGGTGCGCATTGGCTCTACCACCATCGACATGGTCCGGCGCGCCATGCAGTCCCTGTGCGAGAACAACGTGCTGGGCGTGGTGGTCAACGGAGCCCGGGCCGGTGAGCTGTACAGCAAGTACACGTACTACTACTCCCGCTACGGATACCACGCCAAGTCCGAGGAGGAATCGGCCTCCGAGACCCCCGAGAGTGAACCCGCCTCCGACTAAGCCTGGAACTGCTGATGCCGGGCCTCGTTCACCCTGGCGAAGCTTCCCCGTGTTCGCCACTGCCGGTCTCGCCGGCCGATGGACGATTCGAGTGCGCCGCGGCGCCAGACACAGCAATCGTCAATTCCCCCGGCACGGTCGCTCTGAGCGCAGGCGCCGCTCGCCGGGGTGTTTGGTTACGGCCACGCCGGGCTGTGTTAGGATAGGCCGTTTTTCATGGATCAGAGCAACCAAGGCGGGATGTCTCCCCAGGTCTGCCGATTGCTAGCGGGCCTGGAAGCGGGCATCTGGGCGGGTCTGGCCATGCTGGCCTGGATCATGTTTGGTTCGGCTCTCTCCAACCAGCCCGTCTGGTCGGTCCCCAATCTGCTCGCCACGTTGATTTCCGGGCGCTCTTGGCGGCCAGGCTTCAGCGTCGCCACCCTGCCTGGATTGGCGCTGCTGTTGTTTACTTCCGGCCTGGTGGGGATGCTGTTTGGCGCCCTGGTGCGGGAACCTCGCAGCCGCCTGCGCGTCAGGCTGCTGGGACTGGTGGTGGGATTGATCTGGTATTATCTGTCGAGTGCGTTGTTCTGGCAGAAAGTGGGGCCCTTGCTGTCGCTGTACAGCTCATCCCAGTCCCTGCTGGTGGCTTACCTGATCTTCGGAGCCTCACTGGGCTGGTATCCCCGTCGCTTGCGCTCCCTTCAATGCCATCCCCAGACCGAACCTCCGACCGTTCCCCCGGCTGCGGACCCAGGCCCCGGTTCGCCAGAGGGCTGACCGCCAGTTTCGCGCAAAGCCCGCAAAGACCACGCAAAGGCCGCCAAGGAATTCAATAGATTCCGGCTTTGCGCGAAACGCCAGCCGGTCCCAATTGTTGCGCCCTCGCCGCTTCAGTTAGAATAAGAGATTCGCATCTGCGCCGGACCGGCGATTATTATGGTGAAACCGAAGTGGCAAGCCGAACGTCTGGATAAGGGCGCAGAGTGGAGAGGAACTAGGTCTCGATGACGTTTCACCGGCCCGGGCGCCTGGGGCTACTCTTCGTCTGTGTTTGCTGCCTGCTGGCCAGCGCGCAGGCGCCACCGCAGCCGCCCCCCCAGAAGAAAAAACAGCAGACCCGTTTGAAGCAGTTCCGCGGGCCGCAGAACCTGCCCAGCCGCCCGCTGCCCCGCAGGCGCCCAAGCCCCAATTGGAGACTCCCAAGGCTGCCGAAGCTGCTCCGGCGCCGCCCGGCGACTTCGTCGAGGCCATCGAGTTCCGCGGCGCTCGCCGCGTCCCCCAGGACACCCTGCGCGCCATGATTTTCACCAAGAAGGGTGACAAGTACGACGAAGAGGTGCTGCGCCGCGATTTCATGGCGCTGTGGAACACCGGCCGCTTCGACGACATCCGTCTGGAAAGCGAGCCGGGACGCACGGGCGTGATTGTCCGCTTCGTGCTTGTCGAGCGGCCCGTAGTGCGCTCCATCAAGTACGAAGGCATCAAGTCCGTCACCGTCTCGGAAATCCTGGACCGGTTCAAGGACCGGAGAGTGGGGCTGTCGGTGGAATCGCAATACGACCAGAACAGGGTGCAGCGGGCCAGCGTGGTGCTCAAGGAGTTCCTGGCCGAGCGGGGACGCCAGTACGCCAGCGTCGAGCCGGAGGTGCGCCAGATTCCCCCCTCTTCGCTGGAGATCGTCTTCCGGGTCAAGGAGGGACCCAAGGTTAAGGTCGGTAACATCGACATCCAGGGAAACCAGGTTTTCAGTGATCGCGTCGTCATCCGCGCCATGAAGGGCCTGCGGCCTATCGGCATCCCCCACTCCCTGCTTTTGGAGAATATCTTCGCCAAGACCTACGACTCTCCAAGCTGGAGATGGACAAGGAGCTGCATCCGCGATTTCTACCAGCAGAGAGGCTACTTCACGGCCAGGGCGCTGGAGCACAAGGTCACCATGCGCGACGTGGGGGGCGGCAAGTTCCGGGTTCCCTTGTTCTACCCCAACAAGCCGGGCATCCGCGCCGACATCGCCATCCCCCTGGAGGAGGGCCGCAGGTACTATATCAACAAGATTCAACTTCGTGGGCGTCAAGCTGTTCCGCACCACCGACCTTCCTCCAGGCCGCTTTCCAGATGAGCGAAGGAGACGTTTTCTCCACCGCCAAGCTTCGCAAGGGCCTCGAGAACATGGGCAAGCTCTACGGCCAGTTCGGCTACATCGATTTCGTCGGGGAGCCCAGTCTCGATCCCCTTCCGGGCGCCGACAAGATCGATGTCACCATCAACGCCGATGAGGGCAAGCAGTTCTTCGTCCGCCGCATCGACTTCTCCGGCAATACCACCACCCGCGATAAGGTCATCCGCCGCGAGATGCTCATCGACGAGGGCGACATGTTCAACACCCACCTCTGGGAAGTGAGCATTCTGCGCCTCAACCAGTTGGGCTATTTCGAGACCTTGAAAGAGGAGGAGGCCGCCGACATCAAGCGCGACACCCGCACTAACACGGTAGACATCACCTTGAAGGTCAAGGAGCGCGGCAAGAACTCCATAGGACTCACGGGCGGCGTCTCGGGCATCGCCGGCAGCTTCGTCGGCTTCAATTACTCGACCAACAACTTCCTGGGCCTGGGCGAGACGCTGTCGCTGAATTCCGAACTGGGCGACCGCATCCGCAACGTGACCTTCGGCTTTACCGAGCCCTACTTTCTGGACCGCCCCATCCAGCTCGGCTTCACCATCTTCACCCAGCGCTTCAACTACGACCAGGGGCGCGAGGTCTCGCTGTTCAGCGGTCGCAACCTGATCCCCTTCTACGAGGCCCTGGGCAAGGACAATCTTCTCAACTACGTCTCCAACGGCCACGGCTTCACCGTCTTTGCCAGCTATCCGTTGAGGCGCAGCTTCGCTCGGTTGGGTCTTACCTACGGTTACAGCACCTCTAAGTACCAGGTTCTGAGCACCGCCGCCAAGACCTACTTCGACTACATCAACTTCCAGGGCCTGGGCGGCCCCAATGCGCTGAGCGGCATCCGAACCAGCCAGATCATCCCGTCCTACACCTACAACACCGTGGACCATCCCATCACGCCCAGCCGGGGCAAGAGCATCTCGATTTCGATGGGCCTAGCCGGCAGCATACTTCAAGGGAATGTCAACATGATTCAGCCCTCGGTGAGCTTCAGTTATTTCCACCCCGCCTTCAAGAAGGGGCACGTCATCGGCTTGCGCGCCTTCGGCGCCCACGTCGGCGGTTACGGCGGAAAGGCGGCCCCGCCCTTCAACCGCTGGTACATCGGCGGCGAGCAGGACGTCAGGGGCTTCGAGATCTGGGGCGTCAGCCCCATCGCCTACATCCCCAGCGACGCCACCGTCAACGTGCTCAACGCCGACGGCTCGGCGCGCATGCAGAAAGTGATCGTCGATGGCCAGCCGCAGTTCCTGGCCGTCACCCAGAAGATTCCCATCTATCAGATGATTTTTCCGGGCGGCGACACTCAGGTGGTCAGCAACTTTGAATACCGCATCCCCATCGCCGGCCCAGTCACGCTGGCGGCCTTCTTCGACACCGGCCTGAACAAGATTCTGCGGCCCGATCAGCTCACGATGAACAAGGATCGCCTGGATCAGTTGAACGGCAGCTTCCCGCAGGCCGGCTTTGACGGCAGGGCCCGCATCGCTCCCGGAACCCAGCGGGTTCGCACTTCCACCGGCCTGGAACTCCAGGTGCTGCTGCCGGTGGTCAACGCGCCCTTCCGCCTCTACTGGGCCTACAATCCCACCATCGTGCAGCAGTTCTTGCAGCCCCCGATCGTAGCCGACCGCGCCCTGTTCCCGAACCAGGCCAGCTTCATCAACTCGATCGCCTCGTTCGGCCAGGCTGTGCCGTTCTTCGAGAAAAGAAAGACCTTCCGGTTCACCATCGGCCGGACGTTCTAGTGGGACATGCTTTAGCTTGTCCCTGGCTTTTGCTATGGTATTATGCAGGACCTAAGGAGTCTCGTTCGTGACAAAAACCGCATTCAACGTGCCCCTTCTGGCATTGGGTTTCGCGTTCCTGACGTGCGCCCAGCCCCAGACCACCAAAGTGGGTATCATCCACATCCAGAACGCGATTATCAGCACAAAGGACGGGCAGAAAGCCGCCACCGAGCTGCAGGTCAGGTTCGCTCCCAGAAGCAAGGCGCTGGAGACGAAGCAGGCCGACATCGCTAGCCTCCGAGACCAGATGCAGCGCGGCAGCAACACGATGAGCGAAGACGCCAAGCAGAAGCTGGCTCGCGACATCGATCAGAAGACCCGGGCCTTCAATCGCGACACCGAAGACGCGCAGACCGAGTACGACCAGGAGCAGCAGAAGATCCTGCAAGAACTCGGCCAGCGCATTATGGCGGTCATCGACAAATATGCCCGCGACAACGGCTATGCCGTGATCCTGGATGTCAGCTCGCCGCAGACGCCGGTGTTGTACGCGGCCAATGGTATCGATATCACTAACGACATCGTGACCCTGTACGACAGGAACGCTCCCACGGCGGTCCCCGCCGCCCCGGCTTCCCGCCCGGCGCCCAGCGTCAGCAGGCCCTCGTCCCCCATCCCGGCCGCCAAGCCGCCCAGTGCGGTCAAGAAGCCCTGAGGGGGACAGCTCAGCCGGTCCCCAAACGCCGCCAGGCCAGGATTCCGATCAGGGTCTTGGCGTCGATGATCTTGCCGGCGCGGACCCAGGCGTCCAGCTCTTTTCCAGTGAACCAGCGGCACTCGATTCGCTCATCTTCCATCGGCCGTGCGGCGCCCCTCACCAGATCCGTAGCCAGGAAAATGGTCATCTTCTCGGTGAGGAAGCCCGGGCTGGCAAAGAAGGAAATCAGCTTCTTCCAGCGCCGGGCACGGTAGCCCGTCTCCTCGAGCAGCTCACGCCGGGCTGCCGCCAGCAGGTTTTCTCCTTCATCGACGCGGCCCGCCGGCAACTCCCATAACTTGGCCCGGGCCGCCAGGCGGTATTGCCGCACCAGCAGTACTCGGTTCCTGTCGTCCACCGGCATCATCACCGCCGAACCGCAGTGGTGCACAATGGCCCGGTGGATCTCCACGCCCCCCGGCTCGATGGCATGATCCTCGGTGACTCTAAAAACCGAAGTCTCACAACACAGTCGCGAAGAGAGAAGTCTGATCACTTGGCCTCCTCCACCGCAACTTTCCCGAACCTGGCAAGCTGCTTGCCGATCTCAGCGCCGTCCCCCACCACGACGATGGCAGCCTGCTCCGGGCTGATGTATTTTGCCGCCGCAGCCTGGATCTGGACCGCTTCCACAGCCCGCACCCGCGAGGTGTATTTCTCCAGGTAGTCGATAGGCAGCCCCATCAGTTTCACCCCGGCCAGTTGACTGGCCAGCCCGTCCTGCGTCTCCAGGCGTATCACGAACACGCCGCTCAGATAGTTCTTGGTGGTGACCAGCTCCTCGGGGGAAACGCTCTGCCGGGCGATGTCTTTCATTTCCCCCAGCACCGCCTCCAGGGCGGCTTCCAGCACTTCATTCCGCACCTGCGTGCTCACGCTGAACGCTCCGGAATCCTTGAGCGGCTCGAGCGCGCTGTGCGCATCGTAAGCGAACCCCTTCTTCTCCCGGATGTTCGCGAACAGCCGCGAACTAGCGCCACCCCCCAGGATGGTATGACCCAGCAGCAGCGGGAAGTAGTCCAGGCTGGCCCGGTTCACGGCCAGTTGACCGATACGGATGTCGGCCTGCACCGACCCTGGCCGGTTGATCAAGACGATGCTACGTTTCGGCCCGGGAAACTCAGCCGGCGGGGGTGCAGGCGCCGCCATCCCCGCCCAAGCGCCGAACTCGGCGCCAATCATCTCCAGAGCCCGATTCCG
This sequence comes from uncultured Acidobacteriota bacterium, assembly GCA_963725415.1. Taxonomy (GTDB): domain Bacteria; phylum Acidobacteriota; class Terriglobia; order Bryobacterales; family Bryobacteraceae; genus CAVRZY01. The sequence continues at coordinate 7,622 of CAVRZY010000171.1, forward strand.
CTGGGGCAGTGCGCCCAACAGGACCAGCACGGCGCTGCCCGGCATCAAGCGCCGGTCGCGAAACTCCACCAGCGCACCCCGGTTCAGCCGCTCGATCGACTCCAGTGTGGGGTCCTGGCGGGAATACGGATGCGGGCCGAAGACTACCTGGGTGAACTTCTCGCCCGCCAGGTAATCGGCCTGCGAGCGCTGGGCCAGCAATTCCTGCTTCCGGTTCTGCTTCCGCAGCTCGACTTCGTCTTCCGGAAAAGTGGCGTTGCGCGCCACGTCCGACATCAGGTTCAGCAGCTTAGCCAGGTTCTCCGCCAGGGCGTTGCCGGCGATCACCAGCGCGTCCGGCGAGGAGTCGGCCTTCAACACCCCGCCGAGGGCGGCCACTTCCTCGGCAATCTGCCGCGCCGTCCGGCTCTTGGTTCCCTCGGTTAGCAGCGCCGCGCAGCTCTCCGACAGCCCGGCCAGCTCCTTCGGGTCGTATTTGGAGCCCGCCTGGAAACCCAGGCGCGCCGTCACCAGCGGGAAGCGCCGGTCCTCGACCAGCACAATCGCCAGGCCGTTGGGCAGCCTGGTCTCGTAAACCGGGGGCAGCTTGTAGACCGGCAGACTGGCGGTCTGCGGGGGCTTAGTTCGATCGACGATTTGGGCTGAAAGATTCATAGCGGCACATAAAACAACAATCACTGGGAATGTTCTCATCACGGTCGCTTGCTCTTGGCTTTCGAAGCCGGCTTGCCCTTCCCCACCGGGGCCGGAACAATCTCCAGCACGCTGCGCTGTTGCGGCGCCAGGTATTTCCTGGCCGCCGCCTGAATCTGCTCGGGCGTCACCGCCAGCAGCGCGTTCAGTTCGGTGTTGATGTATTCCGGATTCCCGTCCAGCAGCTCGTACTGGCCCAGCAGCGCGGCCCGGCTGTGGGAGCTCTGCAACTGCCGGATGCGGCTCGACCGCGATAGCGTCCGCACTCGATCGAGTTCCTTCGCCTCCACGCCGTCCTTCTGGATCTTCCGGATCTCCTCTTCCACCTGGCTCACAATCTGCTGGCCGGTGAACTGCGGGTTGTACAGCAGAAAGATCCCGTAGGCGCCGGGATCCTTGTAATCGTTGGGCCCGGCAAACGGCCATCCCAGGTTGGCCTCGTATTGAACCACCGACTTCTTCCCTTTGACCAGGTTCTGGTGGAAGCGCGAGCTCTCGCCGCCGGTCAGTACCATGTCGAGCATGACCAGCGCGTTGTAATCCGCCGACCGCCGGGCCGGGCCGGGATAGGCTACCACCACTGCCGGCACTTTGGCCAGCCGGTCCCGGTATATCTCGGACCGCGCCTCCTTCTGCGGGGGTTCGCTGAGGTCCGGATGCTGAGGCTGCGGCTGCGGCGGAACGTCGGCAAAGTAGGTCTCCACCAGCTTCTTGGCGTCCGCAATCTGTATGTCCCCGGACAGCACCAGCACCGCGTTGTTCGGCGCGTAGTAGGTTTTGAAGAACTTCGCCACATCCCCCACCGTGGCGGCGTTCAGGTCCTCAAAAGAGCCGATCAGCGAATGCGAATTGTGCCAGTTACGGAAGACCAGTTCCGGCCAGCGGTCCACGATGGCCGTGGCGTAAGGCTGGTTGTCGAACGACAGCCGCCGTTCCTGTTTCACCGCCTCCTTCTGATTGGCCAGGTTCTCTTGGTTGATCGAAAGGCCCAGCATCCGGTCCGATTCCAGCCACAGCCCTACGGCCAGCTTGTTGGAAGGCAGCACCTCGAAGTAGTCCGTGTAATCCGGGTGGGTGGAGCCGTTCATCGAGCCCCCGTTCGACTCGACCATTTTGAAGTGCGTGCCCTTGGGCGCGTTCTTCGAGCCCTGGAACATCATGTGCTCGAACAGGTGGGCGAAGCCCGTCCGGCCTTTTTCTTCCGAACGCGCGCCCACGCCGTAAATGATGTAGACCGTCACCACCGGCACCGAATTGTCCTGCGACAGGATCACCCGCATGCCGTTCTTGAGCTTGTATTTCTCGATGGGAATTCGCAACTCGGCAGCCTGCATAATCAGGGCTCCGGCGGAAACCGCCAGCATGGACAGCAGTATTTTCGTAAACATCTCAGTCTGGACGAATCGCCCGGGTAAACCTATCTAATGGTAGCGTATTGATCACATCCGCCGCGTCCAGCCACCCCCGGCGCGCCATGGCGACTCCGTAGCGCATGTTCTCGAGCTGCTGGGGATGATGCGCATCGGTGGAGATGGCGAATTTGGCCCCGCGCGCCTTGGCGACCCGTAGCAGGGTGTCGTAGAGATCCAGCCGTTCCGGGGCCGCACTGATCTCCAGAAACACGTTGTGCGCCGCAGCCTCACGGACCACCCGTTCGAAATCGAACGGAAACTGTTCGCGCACCAGCAGCAGTCTCCCGGTGGGATGCCCCAGGATCCGCAGGCAGCGGCACTGGAGGGCGCGCAGCAGCCTGTCGGTCATCTCGGCCGCCTCCATGTTCATGTAGCTGTGCACGCTGCCAATCACCAGATCCAGTTCCGCCAGCGCGTCCTCAGCCAAATCCATCGAGCCGTCCTTGCGGATGTCGCATTCGATCCCGGAAAACACGTGAACGCCCAAACCCATCTGGTTGATTTCGCGGACTTGCTGGGCGAACGCCACCGCTCGCTTCTCGTCCAACCCGTTGGCCATGGCCAGCGCTTTGGAATGGTCCGTGATAGCGATGTAGTGGTACCCCAGCGCGCGGGCGGCCTCCGCCATCTCCACCAGCGTGGCGCGCCCATCGCTCTCGGTGGTGTGCAGGTGGAGGTCCCCGCGAATCTGGGAGAGCTCTACCAGGTTTGGCAGACGGCCCTCGGCAGCCGCGTCGATCTCGCCCTGGTTCTCCCTGAGCTCCGGCGGGATCCAGACCAGGCCCAATTTCTCGTAGATCTCCTCCTCGGTCTCGCCGGCGACCTTTGCTTCCCCCTCCAGCCGAAACAGCCCGTACTCGTTCAGCGTGTAGCCCAGCTTGAGGCCCCGGCCGCGCAGCGCCACGTTGTGGTCCTTGCTGCCGGTGAAATACTGTAGCGCGGCTCCGTAGCTTTCCGCCGGCAGCGCGCGCAGGTCCACCTGGATGCCCTGCGACCCCACCTTGGCGCTGGCTTTGTTCGGACCTTTGCCCAGCACCTCGGTGACGCCCGGGTAGGCGACGAAGCGGTCCAGGGCCACCGGCGCCGCCGGGCCGGTGATCAGCAGGTCCAGGTCCCCCACGGTTTCCTTGCCTCTGCGGAAGCTGCCAGCTGGTGTGATCCTGTCGATCCCCGGCGTCTGGCCCAGGTAGCGGATGAGTTCTTCGGCCACCTCCCCGGCAAAGTTCAGCAGGAACCGCCCCGCGCTCTTGCGGTAGTGCACGATCGAGCGCAGTACCTTCTCTTCCAGCTTGGCCCCCAGCCGCGGCAGCACTCGCAGTTTCTGCTCCTTGCAGATGCGCTCCAGGTCGTCAATGGTGCTGACCCGGTAATGCTCCCACAGCAGCGCGATGGTCTTCGGCCCCAGGCCCTGGATCTTCAGCAGCTCCAGGGCCGTGGGAGGGTACTTCGCCAGCAGCAAGTCACGCCGCTCGAACGAACCTCGCTGGCTGATCTCCACCAGCACCGCGGCCAGCCCCTTGCCGATCCCCGCAATCTCGGTGACCTTACGCTCCGGATTGCGGAGGATGTCGATAATTCTCTCGGGATAGCCTTCGATCACCGAGGCCGCATTCCGGTAGCTGCGAACCCGGAACGGGTCCTCCGCGGCGATCTCCATCAGATCGGCGGTTTGAGCCAGCAGCCGTGCGATTTCCTTATTCTCCATGCGGGCTTGAAATTCCATTCTCCCGCCAAACAGCCCACCGTGCAGCCCGGTGAGCTGCGCTTGTTTCTCCCATCCCGTTGGGGTAGACTGCCACCAATGAGGTTCAAGATCCAAGTCAGTCTGCTACTGCTGCTGGTGTGTGCGGCGGCATTGGCACAGAACATCTCCAGCTCCCTGAAAGGGGTGCTGGTGGATCCGACCGGCGCCAGCATCCCCGGAGCTAAGTGCACCTTGACCAACCAGGCCACCGGCGCGGTACTCAATACGACCTCCGCCGGCGACGGCGCCTTCACCTTTCCCAACGTACTAGCCGGAACTTACACTCTGAAGGCCGAGGCTTTCGGCTTCAAGACCTCGGAGACGAGGGACATCGTTGTCACGGCCAGCGAGGTCCGCGTGCTCGCCAAAGTGCCCATGCAGCTTGGCGAGGTAAAGGAGACCGTCACCGTGACGGCCCAGGCGGCCGCCATCCAGTTGGCCAGCTCAGAGAAATCCGGCACCATTAGCGGCGATCAGATCCAGAAGATAGCCATCCGTGGCCGGGACTTCTTCGGTCTGCTACTGGCCGTGCCCGGGGTGGTGGACAACTTCACCCAGCGCCGGGAGACCATGTCACCGGGCTCCATCGGGGGCACCTTCATCAACGGCAATCGGGAAACCCAGAAGAACCTAGCCATTGACGGTATCACCGATCTGGACACCGGGTCGAACTCGTCCGTGCACTTCCAGCCCAACATGGACGCCATCTCCGAGATCAAGATCATGACCTCGAACTACCAGGCCGAGTTCGGGCGCAACGGGGGCGGCGTCATCACGGTGATCACCAAGGGAGGCTCGCGGGATTTCCACGGCACAGCCTACGACTTCTACCGTCACGAGAGCCTGAACGCCAACAATTTCTTTTACAACCGCACCAGCACGCCGAAGTCGCCGTATCGCTATCGGATCACCGGGTATTCCCTTGGGGGGCCGGTTTACATCCCCAACAAGTTCAATGAGAACAGGGACAAGCTGTTCTTCTTCTGGTCGCAGGAGTACACGGCGATGAGGCGGGACTACGGGACGAAATTCGTCAACATGCCCACCGAGCTCGAGCGGAAGGGCGACTTCTCGCAGAGCCGCGACGTCAATGGCGCCATCATCACCGTCAAGGACCCGCTGACCGGCCAGCCTTTCGCCGGCAACCTGGTACCCGAGAGCCGCATGGACAAGCTGGGCCAGTCGATCCTGAACTTCTACCCGCTGCCCAACTACACCGAGGCGGACCCGCGGCTGAAGTTTCAGCGGAACTACAAGGTGGTCCGGAGCGGCAGCTATCCCAAGCGCCAGGACATGGTCCGGATCGACGCCAACCTGTGGCCTTCCTTCCGGGTCTACTGGCGCTACATCAAGGACAAGGACGAGCAGAGCGTTCCTTACGGCCCGTCGGTGGCTAATCTCGCCAACTACCTCCTCACACCGGTGCTTCTGGGGCAGCCGGGTAAGGGCCAGGTAGTGCACCTGACCAAGACGTTCTCGCCCACCCTGGTCAACGAGTTCATCTTCGGCAAGAGCCGCAACAACGTGTACTTCGACCCAGTGGACAAGCAGGCGGTGGACCGTTCCAAGATGGGCAACCCGCCGCAGTGGTTCAAAGATCCGAACATCCAGGCCAACTACATCCCCAATGTAGCCTTCGGCGGCCAGCCGACTAACCCGGTCAGCTCGGCGCTAAGCGCCGTGCCCTTCCAGAACTGGAACGACATCTACAGCTTCGTCAACAACGTTAACAAGGTATGGGGCACCCACACTTTTAAGGCGGGCGTCTACATCGAGCGCACCGGCAAGTTCCAGGTCGGCGGCCAGCCCTACCGCGGCGTCCTCAGCTTCAGCCGCGACACCAACAATGCCTCCGATTCCGGTCACAGCTACGCCAACGCGCTGTTGGGCATCGTCACTTCTTACTCGGAGGCCACCGCGCGGGTGGACGGCGACTACTGGTTCTGGAACGTGGAGTGGTTCGTCCAGGACAACTGGCGGGTGACGCCGCGCCTGACCCTAGACCTGGGCTTGCGCTTCTACCACCTGCCGCCCATGGAGGACCTGAACCGCAACATCTCCACGTTCGATCCGAACTTCTACGATCCGAAGAAGGCGCCGACGCTGTACCTGCCCGCTAAGGATCCCTCGGGCAAGCGGGTGGCCCAGGACCCCATCAGCAAGGCCTACGCTTCGGTCATGCTGATCGGCCTGTTCGTCCCGGGCTCGGGAGATTACGCCGACGGCATGAAGGTCGGCGGCAAGGACGGCTACCCGCCCGGCTTGTTTACCACCTCCTGGCTGAAGCTCGGCCCGCGGTTGGGCTTCGCCTATGACCTGTTCGGGAACGGCAAGACGGCGTTGCGCGGCGGCTTCGGCATTTTCAAGGACCGTCTCCAGGGCAACATGACGTTCAATGCCAGCGGCCAGCCGCCGGTGGCCTACACGCCCACGCTGTATTACGGGCGTCTGGATACCTACGCCGCCAGCGGGGGCGCGGTCGGGCCATCCAACCTCAGCACGCTGCTCGGCGACAACAAGTTGGCCAGCGTGATGAACTACAGCCTGGGCCTCCAGCACCAGATCTGGAGCACAACCCTCGATGCCTCCTACGTGGGCGGGCTCTCCCGACACCTGATGATCAGCCGGAACCTGAACCCGATACCCATGTACGCGCACTTCGAGAAGTGGGCTGAGGACCCCACCCAGCCGGGCAAGCCGTTGCCGGACAACTTCCTGCGGCCCATCAAGGGCTACGGCAACATCAACCTCCAGGAGTTCACCGCCACCTCGAACTATAACTCGCTGCAAGTGGCGGCGAACCGGCGCTTCGTCCGGGGCTTCCAGTTTGGTCTGGCTTACACCTTCTCGAAGGCCCTGGGCGTGGTGGGGGACGACTACGGCAGCGTCAGCCCGTACTTCTCTGCGCGCACCCGCAATTACGGTCCGCTGGCCTGGGACCGCACTCACGTCTTCACGCTCAACTACATGTTCGATCTGCCCAAGATCGGCCAGCGGCTGGGCGTTAAGCCGCTGGCGTGGGTGCTGGACAATTGGTCCTTGACTGGCATCAACGCCTTCATTAGCGGGGCGCCGTTCACCCCGAGCTTCTCGACCACCGACGGGGCCGACATCACTGGCTCGACGGAGACCGCCCGCATCACCGTGGCCGGCAACCCGCGCCTGCCCAAGAGCGAGAAGACCTTCTACCGCACCTTCAACACCGACGTCTTCCGCCGCACGCCGCTGCGCGACTTTGGCAACGGCGGCCTCAACTACCTGTACGGGCCGGGCGTCAACAACTGGGATTTCTCCATCAGCAAGCGGGTGCCGCTGAAGTCCGAAGCCCGCTTCATCCAGTTCCGGATCGAGTTGTTCAACGCCTGGAACCACACCCAGTTCTCCGGCCTGGACAGCACATTTCGCTTCGATCCCCAGGGCGTGAACCAGAACCCCAACGCCGGCGCTTACACCACCGCGAGCGGCCCGCGCATCATCCAGTTCTCGCTGAGGGTGTTCTTCTGACGGAAGGCCTTCAGCCTTCAGTGGTCAGTCCACATGCCGCTGCCCGCCAGGGTGGCGGCCTTGTTTGTGGAGACACCGCTCCAAAATCTCAAAAACCTGGCTGGCGCCCTGCCGCCAGCGCGGATGGCCGAGGTTGACCAGGCCCTCAAACTGGCGCTGAATCTGAGTTGACTACCGCCTCTTCGCGCTGAACTGACTCCGCCAGCCCCCGTTCTGCGCGCGATTGTCAGAAGAGGCGCTGAGTCTCGCAAAAGCGGCGAAATTCGACTGGAGACTTGAGCAACCTGCTAAAGTAGTTCGCGGAGCATGACAGGATCAGCATGAACTCGCTTCGGAATGTGTTCCGGCCCGCTCCTCACATTCAGAGGCTCCCCGAAGCCCGGATCAGCAAGCTCTATCCCCGGCTGCGCTGGCAGATTCTGGAATCCACTTTCATCGGCTACGCCACTTTCTATTTCGTGCGCAACAATCTCCCGGTGATCTCCAAAGAAATGGGACAGTCGCTGGGTTACGGCAAAAGCCAGATCGGAGATCTGCTCGCGCTGACGGCGCTGGCCTACGGCCTGGGCAAATTCGTGATGGGCGCCGGGTCCGACCGCAGCAATCCGCGCTACTTCATGCCGGCGGGACTCCTGCTAACAGCGTTCTGCAACTTTCTGTTCGGAAGCTTGAGCAGCTATCCCGTTCACCTGTTTCTCTGGACTCTTAACGGCTTCGTTCAGGGGATGGGGTGGGGGCCCTGCGGGCGTTCCTTGGGCCATTGGTACTCCGTTCGCGAAAGAGGAACCGTGTTCGCCTTCTGGAACATCGCCCACAACGTCGGCGGTGGGCTCACTGGGATCATCGCCGCCTACAGCACCGCCTGGATGGGATGGCGCTACGCCTTTTATGTCCCCGGATTGCTGGCTGTGCTGGGCGCCATCTACTTGATCGTCCGTCTGCGAGACACCCCACAATCGGTCGGCCTCCCGCCCATCGAAGAGTACAAGAACGACTACCGACCCGACGGCGGGCGCGATCGCGAGGCGGAACTTGGCACCAGAGATCTGTTGCTGAACTATATTCTCAACAACAAGTACCTGTGGCTTTTTGCGGCGGCGAATTTCTTCGTCTACATCGCCCGCTACAGCATGCTCGACTGGGGGCCCACGTATCTGAAGGAGGTCAAGCGGGCCAGCCTGGAAGGTGGCGGTTACAGTACCGCCATATTCGAGTTCGCCGGGATCTTCAGCACCATCCTGATGGGATGGCTCTCCGACAAGCTGGGCGGCCGCAGAGGCATGGTCAGCCTGCTGTGCATGCTTCCCGTGTTTGGCGCTTTTGCCGGCATCCTGCTTACGCCGCCGGGCCTGCTTTGGCTGGACCTGGTTCTGTTTGGGGTTGTGGGCTTCTTCGTCTATCCGCCCGTGATGCTGCTGGGTGTGACCGGCCTGGATTTCAGCTCCAAGAAAGCCGTCGGTACGGCGGCCGGCTTCATCGGACTCTTCGGCTATGTCGGGCGGACCGTGCAGGGCAAGGGACTCGGCTGGCTGGCCGAGCAATACGGATGGGACATGGCGCTGTACGCGATCCTAGCGGCCTCGTTCCTGGCGATTGCCCTGCTTTCGGTGACGTGGAAACTCCGGCCGCGCCCCATCGCGGCCAGTTCGGGCGCACCCCGCAGGGCTGGAACCGGGTAGAAGATGCACGCGCTCGCGGCGCCTAACGGACTTCGCGCAGCAGCCAGGCTGTAAGGGGCGGCTCCTCCCCTGCCTCCCGGATCATCAGCCGGGACGGCGAACCCCGATAGGCCGCGATGGCCGAGGCCATCCCAGCCTTCGCTTGCGCGGCGGTCAAAGTGCGATTTCGCCCGTCTACAATCCCTTCCAACAGCACCGCGCGGGGCGCCAGCGCAGCGACTATGTCCGGGATGTCGCCAGCCTCCAGGATTCCGGGGACGATCGCGTCCAGCGGCACGTAGCAGAACCGGTCTTCCAACACCGACAGATACGAGCTCAGGCCCCGGCTCACGGCAACCGCGCCTGCCTCCTCCTCGTAGAGGGCCGTCAGGAGCGCCAGCAGACCACCCAACGGTTCGGCCTGGTAGAGCACGCGCGGCCCAAGCCGTACGTTGATGCTTTCGTAGGGCAGGATGCGTTCCGGATTGACCCCAGCAAACGAGTGCCCCCACAGCGCGATGCGTTTGGGATCGATGTCCGGCCGGCGGGAAAGATGAGCGAAAAGGGTGCGGGTGTCCTTGAGTCGCGCGCCCAGCATCGTGTTGCCCAGCATGAGCTCGACCGAGGCCAGGCTCATGCTCCCCGGCCCGCGTGCCGAATCCGGCGCGGTCTCACCGACCCCTCGCACGTCCGCCAGGCAAACCGCCACGCCGCCTGCCAGCAGCGCTGCCAGATCGGCGCTGCGGTCAGAGAGAAATCGCTCCTTTCCGCCCTGCGCCAGAGCGATCACCACGGGAAAGCGTGCGCTGGCCTGTTTGGGCCTGAGCAGCAGCAGGGGGACGCTTAGGCCGGGCTCGGTCTCCAGTACCAGCCCCTCCACGGTGAAATCGGCAGCGTCCCTGGACCACAGCGTTCGCACTTGCGCCTGGCGGTTCGGCTCGATGTCACCCAGCTTGGGCTTCAAAGCTGTCTGCAACTGGCGGCGGCACTCCTGAGTCGAAGCGGAAAGCTTCGAGCGCGCGGCAGCCAAACGTTGCACTGCCACCTCGAGCGCAATCTCGCTGGCCGGCTTCGGCAAGCGTTCGGCCGCCATCCTGGGTGTCAGGCACATCAACTCTGCTTCCGGGCGAGGGTTGTGGTATTCCCGCGGCGGAATCGGAAAGTCAAACCAGCGCTTAAGAATCGGGTACAGGCGCTTGCGCAGGAAGGTCCCGACGTTGGTGCACTCGCCCGGCCCGGGGAATGGACCGAACCCGTCTACCTGATCCAGGTGGTCCCTGCGACCGTACAGTTCGAAAACCTTCTGGTACCGCACCCAAGCCGGCTGGTGCTCGACGCCCTTGGGCCACGCGATCTCGAACGCATACACGAACCGGCGCGGCGCCACCGAGGCGCAGATGAACCAAGGGAAAAACTGATCGGACGCGCTACGCCACAGGTTGCGCGTCGTCTCCCAGCTTCCCCAGCCCAGCCAGGCGGTATCGAAATCGTATTGGCGAGGCCCCTCCAAATAGTGTTCCTCCGGACCCGCCTCTCCGAAGTTGAACGGGATTACGGCGGCCACGCGCTGGTCGAGGGCGGCGGCAACTGCCGCCGGGTCGCCTCCGCCCGCTACGGCTCCGATGAGCACGATCCGTGCCGGGTCCACGTACGGGCGTTCGAGCAGCAAGTCGATTCCCCGCATCAGGTCCCACACCATCCACTTCATGAGGCTTTCGCCCGCCAGGTGTAGCTGTATCCCCAGCGCGTAGCGGGAGTAGTAGCCCTCGCGCGGCCAGGGATTCGATTGCACCCGCTCCCCCGCTCCCAGTTGGTCCATCACCAGGACCGCAACCCCCAGCCGTGCCCAGGTCATGCCCATGTCCTGTAGCTCGGATTGCGTTTTCGGCGCGTGATGGCTGTGCACCAACACGATTGCAGGAATCCGCCCCGCGATTCTGTCCGGCAGGTACAGATTGGCGGTCACCAGCAAATGGGGCCGGCTCTCGTAGACAAGATTTTCGATCACGAACCCATCCCCATAGTCGGCGCGCTTGGTGACGGCTGCGCGCAGCGGCGTACGCTTGGGAAAAGGCGCCAGCGAAGCTCGTAAGGCAGCCAGGCGCGGATCCCGGAAGCATTCCCAATCCTCCCGTGTGCGGGTCTTTTGCCAGTCGCGTTTCTCCCGCTGGGCCACTTCCGCCATGCGCGGTAAATTCCACTGAGGCGATACTGA
>CAVRZY010000172.1:0-21919 GCA_963725415.1 uncultured Acidobacteriota bacterium
AGATCGCCAAGCGTCTTTGGTAGCTGGATTTGTCGGGCGCTTCGCGCACCCAGGTCTGCAAACCCTCCGTGGATAGCCACGGTTCGATCCGCGCAGGCGGGCGCATATCAGTCTCCCACCTGCAATCATACAATACCCTATGTTTGATGTCAAACTGGTATCAGACCCTTACGCAGTGAGCAGGCCCGCGGTTGGAACGGCGATTGCCAGGGGAGTGGCGAATCGTTTCCGCGTCCATGGAGCGGCTGACCGCCGTGCAGGCCGCCTCCGGCGGAGAGGCGGCGGTCGCTGGCTAAAGGAAACGGTCTTGACGTTTCCAGGAGAGGGAAATGAAAAGGACATTCTTTTACTGTGTGATCGCGGCGCTTTTCTCGACCGTTGGCCCGAGCGTTGTCCGGGCCGATGAAGACCAGGGTCTTGGAGAAAAGCTGTTCGAAGCTGACTTGATACGGGTAGCGGATTTGGGTTCGACCGAACAACTGGGACCGCTGTTCGGCCCTAACGGGACCGACCCCCTGGAGGCAGGGCTAGTCACGGTGCGCCGGAAACGGCAAATCGAGATACAGATCCAGGGGGCGGTCCCGTCTGTGACCTACCAGGCCTTCTTCTGCCGGTTCGGCTTTCCGCCCAGTGGTTGCGTGGCCCTGGGGCTGGTGCAGACGGACCGGGAGGGCGGTGGAAAAGCGCGGCTGCCGTTTCCGGCCCCGCAGCAGGCCTGGGCCGGCGTGTTCGTTCTCACGCGCAACGCTTCCGTTACGACCAACGAGTTCGTGAGCGGGTTTCGATTCCCTCCGGCTGAGGCGCAGCCGGGCGGCGTGGAAGTGGATCTGAGGGGGAGCGTCGCCAGCTTGAACGTGGCCAACGGCTCGTTCCGACTCGACAAATTGCCCTTAGACATTTTCGTAGGTCCCGCGACGCGGTTCGAGAGGATCGCGGGATTTGCGGCGTTGCAGGTGGGCGATAAGGTCGAGGTGACGGGCTTCACGCGTCCGGACGGCTCGATTTTTGCGACGCGGGTCAGAAGCGAAGAGAAAGGCGACGAGGGCGAACACGGACCGCACTTGGGTGACCGTTAGGGCGGCTGCCACGAGTGGAGCCGGCGGATGGTGGGGGAGTGCCCGCAAAAGCGTCAACATAAGCGGCCAGTGAGGATTCAAAGTGCCAAGGGGTCTCACGACACCTATCTGATCGTTGCGCGGGTTCGGCCCAACTTGGGCGTTTCCCGATGTGGAGGTCCAACGACGGCGGCTCAGGCGCGGCGCGTAGTGTGTGCCGTCGGCTGCAACGCCTTGTCGGGCCGGTACGAGCCAGTTGCACGGGTGGAGCGGCGCCTCTCGATCAAGCGCGTGATCTCCGGAACCAGGCCCTTCGGCACCACCATCACGGTCTGGCCCTGTGATTGGAATGCGGCTTCGTCTTCTGTGAGCGCCTCATCCTCAGTTTGTCCCTCGTAATGCTCCAGCACCCTTCGAACCCTGGATACATTCCAGCCAACCGGAAATCGATTTCGCTTCATCACTCCTTTCTCCTTTGCCGCCGGCGATAGGCTAAGAGCGGCTTGCCTCGAAGCTCGAATGCGGTAATTACGAAGACCCTGTCCGGCTTCGGGTCCCGGACGTAAACCACCTTCAAGTATCGACCGGCAGCGGTCTGGCCAATCGCTACGCAGGGACCATCACGACCGGGACGATCCTCTCCCGGATTCGTCAGCACCTCCACCACCTCTCCTTCATCCACCTCGTGATTCCAGATGTGCGGTTGACCCGTCGCGGGATCGGGGTAGAAGCGGACATCCGCCGGCACCAGTATACGAACCGGGGACTCTGCCGCGCAAGCCGAAGTGGCAGGTCACACTTGTTGGCCGGCCGAACGACGACGGCTAAGCTGCGGCCGCCGTATCCTTCGGCAGCCGTCGGCTTCAGCCGCTGGTTGGGCGCTCTGAAAGCAAAGATCGCGAGTCGTTCCCCAGATGCCCTCGCAAACTCATACGGCAAGAGGGGTGAGCTGATAAACGCGCCCAAGTTGGGCTGCTCTCTTGAGATCGCCTCTGCGTAGCGCCTCCCGGACCTCATCCAGTTTCTGGGCATCATCCAAGGACAAATAGGGCGACCATCCCGTGTCAGACTGGATCCACTCAATCTCCACCGCGGCGGCGTATTGCCCCTCATGTACCAACTTCGTACCGCGCCTCGTAGTCATGACGTTCTCCTCAGAAAACCCTCTGCCCACCGGTTTGCATCCGGCCTATAGGCGGTGACGACGACGGCTGGGGAATCTGCCTGGCTCGGGATGCCCCACAGAACATGGATAGGCTCGCCGTCGTGATCCCGCTGCAAGACTGGGACACACGGTCCCTTGTGGTAGGCCGGATACTCTTCGACCACGATGCCCTCGCGGACCGCTGCGCGGACATCCCTGACCAGGATGCCATCAGCAGCCAGTTCATCGTAGCGATGGTCCGAGACCAGGACCTCACGCCGTGCGACCAAGTCAAGAATGCGCTGGAAGATCTCGCTCATTAGGAAAATCTGTCTCCTCCGCTGCTCACGCGTACAACAGGTGCCTGAAAGCTCCCGAACCTGCTCCCTGTCGAGACGGTAGCACCTCGTCGCCGCAACCAGCCCAACGCTCGCCTTCACCCGCCGCCGACGAGCCGAGCGAGGAGACGGTCGGGTGCAAGGCGTTGTTAGGTTTCGTTACGATGCTCCATCGTTATTACTACTTTTCCTCGAGCGTGTCCTTCTGCCAGATACTGAATAGCCTGAGGGACCTCACTCAACCTGTAACGCCTGTCGATGACCGGCGTTACCTTTCCCGCTTCCATGAGCTCGCGCATGATGGTGAGGTCCTCTTTGCTCGATCTCGCCATAAACATGGCGAACTTCTGGCTCACGAACTGTGACAATACAAGCGCTATGATCCAACGAGCCAGAAGACCGTTCAGCGACGCGCCGTGTCGTCCGGCCACTCCGGCCCCGATGTATATCCCCTTGGGATTCAAGACGCGCCTGCATGCGAACAACGAATGGGTCCCCACGAGGTCGAAAATCAGGTCGTAACGTTGCCCACTCGTGGTGAAATCCTGTTGGGTGTAATCAATGACCCGATCTGCGCCGACCGATCGGACCATGTTCACATTCCTCGTACTGCATACACCGGTCACATCAGCGCCGAACCACTTGGCGATCTGCACAGCGAGCGTACCCACGCCTCCGGCCGCACCGTTAATCAAGACCTTTTGCCCCGGCTGAATGTGTCCCTTGTCGCGAAGACCCTGCAATGCGGTGAATGCGGCCACAGGTACGGAAGCCGCTTGCTCAAACGTCACGTTATCTGGCTTCATGACCAATGCTGACTCGGAGGTACACGCATACTCCGCAAAGGCCCCACGGCACGCGCCGAACACCTCGTCGCCCGGTTTGAACTGGGTTACGTTCCTGCCAACCGCTTCAACCTGGCCGGCCACATCACGCCCGGGTCGTGTGATCTTTGGTTTGCGCAGCCCCCCGATCATTAGGCGGGCAAACAACGGTTTACCTCTCATGAGGTGCCAGTCAAGTGGATTTACGGATGCCGCACGAATTCTTATCAAAACCTCATCGTCCTTGGGGGTAGGTTTTGCTACCTCCGTGAACTGAAGAACATCCGGGGGTCCGTATTCTGTGTATACGACCGCTCTCATAAGTCTCCTTGAAGATTATTTCGATCGGGTCGTTTTTGCGTGTAGTTCACGACAACCTGACCGATAAGTTTGTGAAACCTAACTCTTGATTATACCGACCCGCATAAAACGGGTCCTGGTCCGCATAAGACGCAACCGAGACCCAGGACGCGCGGCGCCAACTGCTTAGATTGTAACGAGTTGTGTTCCATTCGGCAATCTGCCTCCGCGGTCTTAGGCCGACCGCTCGGTCCGCATATCGAAGGGGCTGTGGACCCCGCGCCCGCCAGGGTTGAACACGTGCCTGTAGAACCGGTGGGCCGCCCGCCGGACCTCCTTCTGAATGACCGACTCGTGCAGGTGGTGAGGATGCTGGATGCCCGTAGCTCGATCGACATAGTGGAAAGAAGCAGGAAAGACCCACTGACCGCTTCTTGGGCAGTGCGGTCAGAGCAGAGAAAGGTAATGCTGGACCGGGTCTGCGTCTGGGGGGCGGGTCAGGATTTGGAAGCCATTCGGGGCGCCTGCGTTGCGGTAGGTTTGGTAGGTCCAGTGATAGGCCCCTTGGGCGGCTGGGAGGTCCACGGAGCGTTTCATAGGGTCCACCGGAGACAGCAAGGTCAAGGGGCGGGGTGCGAGGGCGGCGGCGACCTGGGGCAGGTCGAAGTGCTGGAGGACGTCGCGGAGGAAGATGGCAGCAGTGTGCAGGTAGCGGTCCACCTGGGTGAGGCTGGCATAGGAGAGCAGCGGACGCTCGGCGATCACGGCGAGGATGCGGGGATCCAGGGCGGCGGCGTAGAGCACCCATAATGCTCCGGCGCCCTTGCCGATGGCGCGCAAGCCGGAGGGGTCAACGTCGGGGCGGCTGAGCACGTAATCCACGCTGCGGATGACGTCCTGGACGCGCATGGCGAACAGGGAGCGGTCCATGAACCAAGCCATGTAGGACATGGCGGTCTCGACATCGAAGAGGTGGCCGAATTCGCCGGGGCGATCACCGGGAGGGGGGTGCGGGGGCCGAGTCTCACCGATGCCGCGCACGTCTACTGCGACCACCAGGCGGCCCTGGCGGGCGAACTTCTCAAGGATGCCGAACTCGAGACCGTCAGCTTCTTTCCCTGCTTCGTTCACGTAGAGGATGGCTTGGGGGGCCGCTTTGCGTTCGGGGAGGAAGATCCAGGCCGGGATGTAGATGCCGGGCTCGGAGAGGAACTCGATTTTCTCGACCTGGTAGCCCTTGCGCGGGGTGGTGACGCGGTGGCGGGCGTCGAGTGGCTGGCTGCTCCCTGACGGTCGCGGCTCGGAATGCAGCACGGCGGCAATCTCGCGGCTGGAGAGGACGCGGGGGGCGGGCGGAAGATGTTCCCCCTTCTGGGCGATCAGGGTGAAGATTGTCTGGCCCTTGCGGGAATAGCCGAGGGAGCCGTTGGGGGTGCAGTAGAGCGTCTTGGGCGCCTCGGTTGAGAAGTCGGGCTCGCGCGTGGGGCCGGGGCGGTTGTAGAACCAGCGGCAGAACCAGTCGGTGGTGGCCAGGCGGAGCTTGACGGTCCAGGCATGCGGGTCGGTGGCTTCCTCGGTGGCGAATTTTTCGGGGACCCCGAGGAGGCGGTAGCGGGCGCGGATGTGGTCGGCGGTGAGTAGGTAGGCGGGCGAGTAGTTCTCAATTAAGGAGAGGAGCGGGCGAGGAGCGATGGCGACGTGGAGGTCGCAGAGATCCACGCCATGGACGGCGGCGGGGAAGAGGTTCTGCTCGACGTCGGAAGGGCCGAGACGGCTTTCGGGACGGAGGCGGATAGGCCAGCGGTGGCCGGTGCCGCCCTCGTTGACAACGGCGCAGCGGACGCGCTCATCCAGAGCGGAGATGAATAGGGTGAGGGTGCCGCCGCCGGAGTGGCCGGCACAGCCGATGCGGTCGCCATCAACCTCGGGCCTGGTTAACAGGTAGTCGATGGCGCGCATGCCGTCCCAGATACGGTAATGGGTGAGATCTTCGCCCATGAGCAGGAGGACCTGGCCGGGCATGGAATGCTCGTAGGTGGAGGAGGGAGCGACTTCGGTCTGGTTGGTGAGGGGATTCCAGTACTGGCGGCGCTCGCCCTGGCCGATGGGGTCGTAGGCCAGCACCACAAACCCGTTTTGGACCAGGTTAGTATAGGCGCACTGGTATTCGGGCTCCATGCGGGCGAGGGGATAGTGGCCGCAAGGGGAGATGATGGCTGGGAAGGGCCCCGGGCCGGCGGGGAGATACAGATTGCCGGTCACCCAGAAGTCCGGGCGGCTCTGGAACATCACGTTCTCGATGCGATAGCCGGAGCGCTGCTGGACGGCCACCACGACGGGATCGAGAGGGTTGCGCTCGGGGAATCCGTGGATCATCTGGCGGAATTTTTCGCGGACGAAGCGGTTGCGGGCTTCCAGTTCGGCGGGGGCGGTGATGTTATCGCGTTCCTGGTCCCAGCGGTCGGCGAGCGCGTTGAGCTGGCGTGCGAGGTAGGACAGCAGCATGTCGGGGAACTGTTCGGCGTAGGAGGGGGCAGCAGCGGGGAGGGCCTGGCGGGGCATCCACGGGAGCCCGCAGGCCATGGCGGCGCTTCGCGCCAGAAAGCTACGGCGATTCAGGTTTGACACGTGCTTCTTCCGGTAGTCGATCGGTGATGGCGGTTACGAATTCGGAGGCCAGCGCGATGGCCTGCTCGGCCTGTTCGACGCTCGGTTCTGCCAGATCCATCGGGTATCGCAATTCGACTGCGTAGTCCGACAGTGAAGCAGCGCGCTCAACCAGCGGGTCCAGGGTCCGGTCCAACGAAACACACTGTTCACCCAGGGCGGTCAGATCGTGCGTCTTCTTGAACGGCTGCTCGTGCCAGACCAGGAACGCTTTCACGGCTTTCTCAACCGCTTGCTGACAATGAAACAATGCGGCATCCGGGTCTACAGGCGGAACGTCCAGATCCTTCCGCGCCCTCCGGAGGTCTTTGAAGACGATTGTCAGCCAGCGCCGGACTTCGGCGATCAGTTCTTCGTTAGGCGGCATAGAGAAGTCTCCCTTCTCTGAGCACGTGAGACGGCAGGGAGGCCTTCACGTAGGTGGCCTGTTTTTCAAACTTGGATTTTCGGTAGATGACAATGTCTACGGCCGCACAGGGATCAAGGCCGCGCAGGGCACGGCGTACATATCCGCCGCGTCGGCGCTCTTCCGGCGTGTCATCGGGAACGACAAGCATCAAGTCATAGTCGCTATCCGGGCCTGCCTCTCCGCGCGCTGTAGATCCAAACAGATAGACCCTTAGCGGCTGAGCTGTCTCCACCACCCGGCGGAGGATCTCCTTAAGGACCGGGCTGTCTGGGCTCGGGATGGGCTCCAGCGTCATCTCTGGTCTCCCTTATCCGAAGTGTAGCTCATGACGGTGACGCTGGCGCGGGGGAAGAGGTAGTCGAATTCGTGCGAAGGGACGTCGATAGAACTTTCGACCGGGCGGACGGCCTCGGGACGGAGCTCGTCGTTGGGCTGATAGATGCTGACGCCGGCCAGGGTCAGCACTCGGGCGCGGCGGCTGGGAGCGAACCCGGTAAGCTTGATGCGCGTGGGGATATCGCGGTAGAGGTCGCGATTGACGCAGAACAGGGTAAGCGTGTCGCGCTGGTCGTTGAGTGCGGCGACGACATCCAAGTAGGGGACATCGGAGATCTCGGGGATGCGGCTGTTACCCTCTTGGATGTCGTAGCCGTCGCAGGTGGTGCGGGTTTCGATCGGGGTGGTGGCATCGGCATTGGAATACATGCGGAAGGCCCAGTAGGCGGGGACGCCGTAGACCTGGCTACGCTTTTTCCAAATGCCTCCGAACTCGATCAGGCCGGTCATGTCGGAGATAGGGGTGAAGTCGGCGATGCGCATAAGGGTATTCAGGAAACCGGCGGTGCACAGCGCGCCCCCCAGGTTACTGAAGCAGGGCACACGGTTGTCGGGGCAGTGGAAAAGCCACTCGGTAAAGGCGATTTGGACGCGGCCGCGGGCGCGAGGGTCAGCGTCGATCTGGGTCTTCATCTCACGCAAGAGGCGCTCCAGTCCCACCGGGAGGGCCAGGGCGGACTGGGCGATGAACTCCGGGGAGGGATTGCGTTTGCGGACGTTGGCATTGCCGACGACGAAGTGTGTGGCGAGGAACTGGTAGGCGTCTGGGGCGAGGGTCAACTGAGTGGCGTTCCACTCGCGAAAGTGGTCTAGGTCGGCGCCGGTGGCGATGAGGCGGGCGCGGGGGTCGATTTTGCGGACGGCCTCGCTGAAGGCTTTGGTGCGTGCGGCCACGCGCTCCGGGGTGGGATAGCCGATCTGGTGGGCGCCCCAAAGTTCGTTGCCCAGTTCCCAGATCAGGCCGCCGGAGCGATCACCCCAGCGGGCATTGACGTGCTGGACCCACTCGGCGGCTTCCTCGGGGGTTCCGCTGCCGAGATTGAGCGCGATTTGCGGCTCGGCATCGATGAGCTGGCAGAAGCGGAGGAACTCGTCGGTGCCGAAGTGGTTGTACTCGGGGAACCCCCAGGCCTGGTTAAGCATGGTGACGCGCTTCTCGAGGGGGCCGATGCCATCGCGCCAGTGGTAGCCGGAGGTGAAATTGCCGCCGTAGCGGACCAGGGGTGTTTTGAGGGCCTTGGAGAGGGCAATCATGTCGGGGTCCATGCCTTCGAGGTGGTCGGCGGGGAACAGGAAGGCCTGGTCGATGAGGGCGCGGGTCTCGTCGGAGAAAGCGATGACGAAGTCGGCGGGCTCCAGACGGGCCAGTTGGCCGCGCTGGAGCTCGAGGGCAAACTCGTAGCGGGTCCAGTCGGGGCCGGCCAGGGGGAGGCGGGCGCGGGCCAGGGCGGCTTCGGGATGATTCCTGCGGCGAAGGGAGACCTCGGCCTCGGCCGGGCCGCTCAGGTGCCGGGCGTAGAAGCTGCCAGTGTAGCGGAGGACGCGGTGGACGGGCAGATAGACCTGCTGGCGGACACCAGTCTGCTTGCCGGGCAGGGCCATAACGAGCAGCGAGCGGGAGGAGTTGGCGGCGTCACCCCAGCGGGGCTCGTAGCGATTGCCTTGGGCGGTCTCCAGCGGTTCCCAGGGGAGCGGCAGGCCCAGCCGGGAGGAGGAGGCCAGGGCGGGCTCACGCTCTATTTGTGAGCGGATCTGGTCGGCGCTCCATAGATTGTCCTCGAAACTGGGATTCTCCAGGAGTTGGGCCCAGAGGCCGCCGTAGATGGAGCGGCCGATAGGTTCGAGGAAGGTGCCATAGATCGTGCGGGCGATCTTGTAAGCTGCCGGGTTGGCGGCATTGATCTCGATGGTGGCGGTGTTGCCAGGGGTGCGGACCAAGGTGGTCTGTCCTGGGAGGGGGAAGCACGGCAGCGCCAGAGTGGCAGCGACAACGAAGGTACGCATACGGCGGCAGTCTACCATGAGCGGCCCAGGGGCCAGGGACCAGGCGGTCAGGGCTGGGTCTTGGGGATTCTGCGGAAACCGCAGACTTTGGGGCGCCAAAAGGCGTCGAATTCCGACAGGTTGGTGCCCTTGTGGAGTTGAGCGTGATAGAAGGTGGTCGAGTCGCTGACAATGCCGCAGTGTTTGAGGTTGTCGAAGAAGACAATACTCCCAAACTTGAAGCGGTCGGTTCTGGGAACCGAGGGAAGCGACATATAGAACTTGCGGGCGGTGGTGCGTTTGACCAGGATTCCGTTCTCGAGCATGACGCGCCAGACGAAGCCGGAGCAGTCGAAGTTCTTCAATCCGGCTCCTCCCCAGACATAGGGGCGTCCGAGATGGCGCTCGATGGCAAGACGGATGCCACTCCAGAAGTCGGGCTGGACGACCTGAGCTTCAACCTGGGCGGCCTGGAGCGTGATGGGGAGAGCCAACAGCAAGAATAAAAAACCGCGGATCATTTGACGGCGCTCCCCAACAAAAGTCCCAAGCCAATGAAGAGACCGGCCAGGAAGATGGCCACGGAACGATTGTCGGCCTTGAGTTGATCGCAGAAGTGGACGCCCGGCGTCATCCAATCAAAGATCTTGTAGGCCAGGACAAACCCCACCAGGCCCACGGCCAGAGAAATCAGGATGGTGATCAGGTAATTGACAGGATCCATGGGCAGCTCCCTTCTAAAGCTTATCAGACGGGGAGAGCGAAGCCGGGTAAGGGCGAAGGCTGGCCGGAGCGTGGGCCGGCAGGGGGGATGGCCGGGAGAAAAGGGGGGGCTGGTCCGAAATGCCTAAAGGCTGTGGGTCGGGGTGTCGATCAGAACTATAGAGAGGAGAACCAGTTGCGTTCCAGCGGGACACAGCCCATACGGGACCGGGCGGTGGTGCTGAGGCGGCTGAAACAACTGCAACCGTTCCCGCCGGTGGTGGCGCAGTTAATGCGGCAGGTGACGGCCGACAATATTCGATTCAAAGAGTTAGCCGAGCTGATCCAATCGGATGCGGCGGTGGCGGCAGAGGTGCTGCGAGTGGCGAATTCGCCGTTGCTGGACCACTGGGGAGAAATCGACAGCGTGATGCACGCCGTAGTAATGCTGGGACTAGAGCGGTTGCGTGGATTGGTGGTAACCCTGTCGTTGAGAAACTTCCTGGCGCCGGCATTGCAGGCGCCGATCCTGCTGCGGTGCTGGCGGCATAATTTGGCCTGCGCGTTTCTGTGTGAGCAGTTAGCTACAGTGAGTTATCTGAGTAAAGATCCGTGCTACACGGCCGGGCTGCTGCACGACATCGGCAGGCTGGCGTTGCTGGCGACCTACCCGGCGGAGTACGCCCGGGTGCTGGCCCTTTTGGACCAATACGGTCTGGACGCGCTGGAATGTGAACGGGGCATGTTCGGCATCGATCACTGCGAAGTGGGGAGCTGGCTGGTGGAGCAATGGGGGTTTCCGGTGGAGTTTCGGGAAATCACAGGTCGGCATCACGTCCAGCCGAGCGGAGAGCGGTTCGACAAGATGGCCGTGGTTCATCTGGGATGCCGCTTGGCGGACGCCTTAGGATTCCAGGTGGCAGGCCGGCCGGCCAGCAGGAGCTTCGGAGAGATCAAGACCAGACTGCCGGGCTGGCTGGGGGACAGACTGCTGTCGGAGGAGGAACTGTCGTTTTCGGTGGCCGGCAAGATCAACGCGCTGGAGTGCAGCCTGCTGTGCTGAGCGCAGGGGCAGAGTGGGGCGCTGGTTACCCACTCGAGTGGGTAAGCGAATACCCAGGTTGGGCGGAGGGGCGTCCAAGTTGAAGCATTGACTGGGCTGGGAGTTTGGCCCGGCTCGTGCCAGGGCGGGCACGATGCCTGCCCTCGTCGTGCTGGTGCTGCTGGCGCTCGGCCTGCGCCCGGCAGCGGCGCAACCGGCGGCCGGGTCCTCCTTCACCACCGAGCAGCAGAGAATCCTGGAACTGAAGAAGCTGGAGCTGACCCTCAAGCAGGCGCGCACCGACTTCGAGCGCATGAAGCTGTGGGTCGAGGCGGGCATCAAACCGCGCCCCGACCTGGATCCGGTGGAACTGGCGCTGCGGCGGGCGGAGGTCAATTTTCAGCAGGCCTTCTTGCAGATGTTCACCGATGTTCCGCGGCTCAGCTTCATGAGCGCCATCAAATCGCAGGCCCCCAACGGGAAGAAGTCCGTCCGGCTGACGCTGAAGAACACCTCCGGGGCGGTAATGGATTACAAGTCGTTCGGGATCGATCTCTCTCAGGTTCCGGTTCCGGACGAGTTGAAGTTGCGGGAACTGGCCAACATTTCGGTCTCGCTGAGGGACTACGGAGCCTCTGGCGCGGGCCCGATCATCTCGAGCCCCTACGAAGTCATCATCCCGATTCTTCCGGTGGGCCAGGAACAGACCTTGCAGTTCGAGCTGTTGAAGGACGTCGATTCGGTGGCGGTCTCGATGACCTACGCGGGGAAGGTAGATGTGCGGGAGGTCTATCTGGAAAAGGACGCGACGGCCAACATTGTGAGCATCAATTCGGCGGCGTTCTCGCAGGAGGCGGACCTGGGGGGGCAGGCGACGTACGATCTGTCGCTCGAGCAATTCACGCGGGCGGCCAACAGTTTTCGGCTGACGGTGCTGAATCTGCCGCGACAGGTGAACTACGAGTTCATCGACCCGGCAACGCAGGCGCGTTTGTTCCAGGTGCGGTTTCCGGAGGGGGTGACGTCACTGAAGCTGCAACTGCGCCTGTCGCTGCCCGACAAAGTGGACGAGCGGATCGCGTTGGACCGCTCGCTGCCGTTCTGGATTCTGGTGATGGAGAGCGTGGGGCTGCCGATCAGCGCGGACAGGAACTACTCGGAAGGCGAGATTGCGGCGCTGAAATGCGGGAAGGTTCAGCTCGAGCTGATTCCGCGGGGCGTGGGGCGGCTGGAGGTTTCCGCGCCCAGCTTGTATCAGGAAATCAAGCCGGGCGAGACGGTGGCGCTGAACATCACGGTGAAGAACAGCGGGACCCGGCGCATTCACAACGTGCACCTGTCCACCGAGAATCCGATCAACTGGCGGACACAAGTGACGCCGGACGTGGTACCGGTGCTGGAGCCGAACCGGGAGGAGGTGGTGAAGATCAACATCGTACCGGCCGCGGATGTTGGGGTGGGGGATTTCGAGGTGCGCATCAAGACGGACGCCATCGACACCAACCGCAAGGTGCAGAGCGAGGACAAGATCGACCGGATCCACGTATCCAGCCCGGCCAGCCTGCGGAGCACGCTGTGGCTGCTGGGATTCCTGCTGCTGCTGGTGATCGGGATCGTGGTGTTCGGGATCAAGATTACGAGGAGATGAGCGTGGTCTGGACCATAGCGCGGCGGGAACTGGCCGATCAGCTCACCAGCTTGAGGTTCCTGACCGTCACGCTGCTGGCGGTGGGGCTGGCGCCCCTGACGGTCTACGTAGGGTCGCGAGACTACGCCAACCGCCTGGCCGACTACAGCCGGCTGGCGGCGGACAAGCAGAAGCTGGCGGCAGCGAACAGAACGGTCACCCGCGCCGGCCCGGTGCTGCGAGCCATCCGGGCTCCGGAGCCGCTCAGCGTGCTGGTGCGGGGCCTGGACGGAGCACTGCCGGAGTATTGGGATTTCTCCGAGGGCGGCGTGGTCGAAGGGCCGCTGGCCATGCGGCCGCAGCGGTTGCTGGACATTCTGGGCCAACTCGACCTGGAGTTCCTGGTGCGGGTAGTGCTGGGCTTGCTGGCCATCCTGCTGGCCTTTGATGCGGTGGCGGGCGAAAAGGAACTGGGCACGCTGCGGGCGGTGTTGAGCCAGCCGGTCTCGCGCCCGGCGTTCTTGGGCGGCAAGCTGGCCGGCGGCGCGGCGACACTGCTGGTCGCGCTGGCGGTGGCGTTCCTGCTGGCGCTGCTGAGCGCGCAGCTTTTCGGCATCGATCTGGCGGGCGGCAACCTGGTTAAGGTAGCGCTGATCGCCGCCGGGTCAGCGGCCTACCTCCTAGCCATGTATGCGTTCGGGCTGCTGATCTCAGCGCTGAGCGGGACCCAGAAGACGGCCCTGGTGGTGCTGCTGGTCACCTGGGTGGTGGCGGTGCTGGCTATGCCGCCGCTGGCCACCCTGGTGGCGCAGGCGATCGTGCCGGCGCCGCCGCCGCAGGCCACCGAACAGAAGAAGCAGGCGCTGAGCGCGGACCTCAAGCGCGAGCTGGATACGGCCATGGGGGCGGCGCTGCTGGAGATCACCGGCCAGCCGCTCGATAGCCCCACGGTTCGGATGAACTGGGGCGACGCGAAACAGCACCAGGCCGAACTTGAGGCCCGGGCGACGCCGCTCCGGCGGGCCTACGCCAGCAAGCGGCGACAGTTCTTGGGCGAAGTCGAGCGGGATGCCGACCGCCGCGCGGCCCAGCAGAACCGGCTGGCGCGCATCATCATGGCGCTCAGCCCGGCAGCGACCTTCGCCGGAGCGGCCACCGACCTGGCCGGGACCGGCGACGCCCAGCGCGAGGCTTGGCTGGCGGCGATCCGGCGGCACCAGGGCGAGCTCGATCCGGTGCTGTTCGACGAACCGCCCATCATGACGTTCTCCCGCATCACGCCCACCGGATCATCTTCCATGTCCGGCAACTGGACACGAGAGCCCAAGCTTTCCGAGCTCCGCCTTTCTCAGGGCCGCGGCAGGAACCGCTGGCGGCCATCGACGCGGCGCTGCCGGGGCTGGGCCTGCTGGTGCTATACGCAGCGCTGTTCATCGCTGGCGGGTTCTTCGCCTTCTCGCGCTACGACGTGAGGTGATCGGGATGATCTGGGTCGTTGCGCGCAAAGAGATCCACGAGAACCTGATCAGCTTGCGTTTCCTGCTGCTGTTCGTGCTGGCGATGGCGCTGATTCCGTCGTCGCTGTACACGGAGTATCGGGCGTATCTGGCGCGGGTGGCCGAGCAGCGGCAGATCGAGGAACGCAACCGGGACTATCTGCGGCAGCTTCGCGTGAGCCAGATCTTCACCAATCCCAACTTCGCCATTGATGTCTACTGGCCGCCGGCGGCGACCTCGGTATTTGCGTCGGGATATGAGGAGGAACATCCGCGTCACCTGGTGGTGGGGCAGCACAGCGTGGAATACGGGGCGCCTCTGGAAGTGCGGCAATTGGCAGGGCTGTTCGGGGCGATCGATTACCTGTTTGTGGTGCAGTTCATCTTCAGCCTGTTTGCCGTGCTGCTGTCGTTCGACGCCATCACGCGGGAGAAGGAGAGCGGGACGCTGCGGTCGATGCTCTCGAACTCACTGAGCCGGGCCGCGGTGGCCAGCGGGAAACTGCTGGGTGGTTACGCCACGCTGGCCATCCCGCTGCTGGTGGCTTTCATGATGGGCATGGCGATGCTGGCGGCGGCGGGGCTGAACGTGTTCGCGGGCGATTTTGTGGCGCGAGCGAGCTGGATCCTGACCTCGTCACTGGCCTACATTGCGGTTTTCTTCGCGCTTGGCCTGCTGGTATCGTCTCTGGTGTTATCCACGTACTCGGCGCTGGTGATCTCGCTGGCCTTTTGGCTGATAGGGGTCGTGGTGATGCCGCGGACGGCTGCGCTGGTATCGCAACTGGCGAAGCCGGTGGAATCGCGCCAGGCGGCCTGGCTGGCGAAGCTGGCGGCGGCCAACAGCATCGAGCAGGAAAAGGGCCGGGCGTTGCAGGAGTTGGTGAACCGGGTGGGGGTGCTGGACAAGGAGGGGCGGCGGATCCGGGCGAGGACTGGCAGAAACAGCGCAGCGCGGTGGCCGCGGCGTACGAGGAACGAGCGGCGCAGGCTGTCAAGCGGATCGAGGAGGACTACCAGCGCAGGAAAACCGACCAGCGCTTGCTGGGACTCACTCTGGCAAGGCTGTCACCGGCGGGCGCGCTGGTGAACTTCACCACCGAGATGGCGGAGACCGGGATCGGGGTGGAGAGCCGGTTTCTGTCGGAAGCCGAGCGCTATCGCGAGGTGCTGGGGCGCGAGTTGTTCAGCCGGATATATCGGGAGGTGTGGCCGGGGGGCAGGATCACGATGGGGGTGTTGAAGCCCATCAATCCGGCGGGTCTGCCGGGATTCCGCATGATGCCGCGGCGGGTACGGGAGAGCTTTTTCGGCGCGGACCTGGCCATCCTGCTGGGGTGGCTGGCGGCTGGCGTGGCCTCGATCTATGGGGCGCTGGGAAGGTATGACGTGAGGTAGGAAGGCAGGAGTCAGGAGTGAGAGTGAAGGTGGTCTTATGATTCAGGCTATGGATTTGACGAAGCGGTATGAGGATGGGTTGCTGGCGCTGGATACGGTCAATTTTGAAATCAAGCCAGGAGAGGTTTATTGCCTGCTCGGGGCTAATGGCGCGGGCAAGACGACGACGGTCAATCTGTTTTTGAACTTCATCGAACCGACGTCGGGGCAGGCGTTGCTGAATGGCATCGACTGCACGCGGGCGCCGCTGGAGGCGAAGAAGTACGTGAGCTTCGTGTCAGAAAACGTGATGCTGTACGGCAACTTCACGGCGCGGCAGAACCTGGATTTCTTCGCGCGGCTGGCGGGGCGGAGGGACATGTCCAAAGAGGACTACTACATGGTGATGCGCAAGGTGGGGCTGCCGGAGAAGGCCTTCGAGCAGCGGCTGAAGGAGTTCTCGAAGGGCATGCGGCAGAAGCTGGGCATCGCCATTGCCTTGGTCAAAGACGCGCCGGCCATTCTGCTGGACGAGCCCACCTCGGGTCTGGATCCCAAGGCAGCGACGGAGTTCCTGCAACTGCTCAAGAACCTGAAGGCGCAGGGCAAGGCGATCCTGATGAGCACCCACGACATTTTCCGCACCAAGGAGATCGCCGACCGGGTGGGGATCCTCAAGGAAGGGCGGCTGGTGATGCAGCGGACGCGCGAGGAGCTGCTGCTGGAGGATCTCGAGCAGCTCTACCTGGACTACATGCAGGCGGGAGTGGTGGCGGCATGATCCTGCTGATCGCACGCAAGGAGTTGCTGGATCACCTGCTGAGCCTGAAGTTCCACGTCTCGATGGCGGTGATGACGGTGCTGCTGGGCCTGTCCGGATACGTGATGTACCAGGACTACCGGCTGCGCATGGACAACTACGCGGTGCAGAAGCAGCGGGCCGTGCCGCGCCCGGGGGAGGCGGGGCTGATGGTGGTGGTCGAGCCGCGCGCGCTGTCGGTGTTTGCCAAGGGGCTGGACGAGGTGATGACGCGGGGCTATACGCTGACCGCGTATCTAGGCATCGTACCCTTCCAACGGCAGACCCCAGCCGACAGCCTGTTCTCGCTGTTTGCGCCGCCGGACCTTCTCTACATCGTGAAGGTGCTGCTTTCGCTGATTGCGGTGCTGTTCGCCTACGACGCGGTAAGCGGGGAGAAGGAGACCGGAACGCTCAAGCTGGTGTTGAGTTCGGCGATCTCGCGGGGGCGGCTGGTAGCCGGCAAGATGCTGGGGGGGCTGGCGGCGATCATGCTGCCACTGGTGACGCTGCTGACGGGGGTCGTGGTGGTTCTGGTCGCCCAGCCCGGTATCCGGCTGGTTTCCGGGGATTTCGCCAGACTGGGGTTGCTAGTGGTGGCGGCGATGCTGTACGTGGCGCTGTTTTTCGCGCTGGGAATGCTGGTATCGACGCTGGCGCGAACGTCCTCGAGTGCGCTGATGGTGCTGCTGCTGCTGTGGGCAGGGATCGTGTTCGCCATCCCGAACGTTGGGAACCTGGTGGCCGAGCAACTGGCCCCGGCAGGGTCGGCACAAACGCAGGAGATGTTGCGCAGGCAGGGCTTCGCCAAGAACCGGTTCCTGGCGATCCAATCCCGGGGGCGGGATCCGGAGGGCAGTGCGGCGGCATTCAACCGCGAGTACGACCGGTTGGTCGAGGAGCACCGTTCGAAGCTGGACGCCACCATCGGAATGAGCAAGAACATCTGCCGTCTGTCTCCGGCGGCCACCCTGACCTACATCTTCACGGATCTGGCGGGGACGGGTCTGGAAGAGCAGCGCCGGCTCAACCGGGTCTTGATGGAATTCAAGAGCCGGATGCTCGAAAGGGGACGGCGGACGGCTGTGGAGCCTTTGCAGTTCGAGTTCCGGCCGGCGGGAGTGGCAGAGGTATTCCAGCGTGGGGCGCTGGCGGATTTCTCGCTGCTGGCCCTCACCTGCGCGGTGCTGTTTGCCCTGGCGAGCATCGCCTTTGTAAGGACCGACCCCAGGTAGGAGGACCAGGATGATCGGCTCAATACTGTTGAAGGAGTTGCGCGACCATCTGTTGTCGCTGCGCTTCCAGATGGGGCTGCTGCTGGCGGTGGCGCTGGTATCGGCTTCGGCGTTCGTGCTGGCCGGGAATTACCAGCGGGAGCGAAGCGAGTACTATCAGCGGCAGCGGCAGGAGGACGATTTTCTGGCGCGCTACGCGCATCTGAACCGGCTGGGCGCAGCGGTGACGGTGAGCCGGCCCCCGGCGTCCACCGTGCTGGTACGCGGGTTGCCCAACGACGCCGGCGTGGAGACCCTGGATGTCAACCCCATGCCGGAGCTGTTTCCGCCAATGGATCTGGCGCTGGTAGTAGCCGTGATCTTCAGCCTGCTGGGGATTGTGCTGGGCTTCGACGCGGTGAATGGAGAAGGGGAGCGAGGGACGTTGAAATTGATGCTGGCCCACCGGGTGCGGCGGTTCCAGGTGCTTGTGGCCAAGTGGGCAGGCGGGATGCTGGTGCTGGTGCTGGCCTTCTTGGCCGCGGTGCTGGCCGGGCCGCCATCGTGCTGCTCCAGTCCGGAACCCACTGGAACGCGGATGAGTGGCTATCGTTCGCCTGGGTTTGCGGGATTTCCCTGCTCTACTGTGGGGCCTTCTTCTCGCTCGCACTGATGCTATCGACGCTGGCGCGGCGCAGCTCGGTCTCCGTGCTGGCGAGCATGTTCGCCTGGGTGCTGCTGGTGCTTTTGGTCCCAAACCTCAGCCCTTACGTGGCGGCGCAGATTGTGCGGCTCCGGCCCGAGCGGCGCTGGAGCGCGACCGGCAGTTCATTACCAGCGAAGAGCGGGACGAGATTATCCGCAGCGAGGCACGGAAGATCGTGCAGAAGTACAACCTGGACGTTGACTGGCGGCAGCTTTTCATGGATGTCACCCCGGAGGCGGTGAAGCGGCGACTGGCCGCCGACCCGGGTTTCCGGCGGCTGTACGAGCAGATCCGGAACGAGCTCATGGCCATGGTGAACGATGTGAACCGGCGGCAGGGGGAGAAAGCCGGGCGCTTGATGGACGCCTGGCAGAGCCGCGCCAGGCAGCAGTTCGAGCTTTCCCGGCGGCTTTCCTACGCCTCCCCGCTGCCCCCCTTCGTTTATGCCGCCACAGAGTTGTCTGTTACCGGTTTCAGGAGCCGCACACAATACCTGGAGCAAGCCAGCCGGTTCTCGAGCGCGTTATGGGGATATGCTGAGGCGCGTTTTCGTGAGGCGCAGCGGAAGAATCCGGCGCTGACCTCGAATGATTTTCTGGATGTGAGCACGCGCCCGCGGTTTGCGTATGTGCCGTCGCGCTTCTCCGACCGGCTGGAAGAGGCGTTGCCCTTTGTCCGCATGTTGGTAGCGTGGAACGCGGTGTTCTTTGTTGGAGCGATGCTGGGGTTCCTGCGATTCGACGTGCGATAATTAAGGGGTTTTGTAGCCTGTCCCCGAATTATGGATGTGATCACGGAGCGGGAGGTGCCGCAGGGCGGCGAGCTGCGGGTGGCGGCGGGGACGATTGTGACGCCAGCGGCGCGGGATCTGGCGCGGGCGCGGGGTGTGAAGATCATTGAAGGGAGCGGGGAGGGGCAGGCCATCGCGCTAGGGGCGGATCACGGCGGATTCCGGCTGAAGGAGACCTTGAAGCCGGTCTTTCGCGAGCTGGGGTACGAGGTCCACGACGTGGGAGTATTCGAGGAGAAGCCGGTGGACTATCCCGACATCGCCCAGCAGGTGGCCGAGCTGGTGGCGGAGGGGAAGGCGGGGCGAGGAGTGATCATCGATGGGGCAGGGATCGGGTCGGCGATGGCCGCCAACAAGGTGCCGGGGATTCGCGCGGCGCTGTGCTATGATAGGGCCTCTGCGCGCAACAGCCGGGAGCACAACGACGCCAACGTGCTGACGCTGGGCGGCAGATTGCTAACGCCCAGCCAGGCCGAAGAGGTTTTGCGCACCTGGCTGGGAACGCCGTTTGCGGGCGGAAGGCACACCGCGCGCATCCAGAAAATCTCTGCCATCGAGAAGAGATACTCGAGTTGGACACCGCGGAACTCCAGCAGCTCGTAGCCGAAATCGGGGACCAGATTCTGTCGCGCCTGCGGACGCGGGAGATGGTGTGCTCCTGTTGCGCGCAGAGTTCCAAGGAAAGCTGCGCCCAAAAGACGGGTGCGATTATTGCGGCGGGGGCCGACCGGGTGTCTTCCTGCACCGGGGTGGCGGGCCTTCAACCCTCGATTGCCCGGCTGATCGATCACACGCTGCTCAAGCCGGAAGCCACGCGGGAGGACATTCGGAGGCTGTGCCGGGAAGCGCGACAGTACGGTTTTGCGAGCGTGTGCGTGAATCCCTGCTGGGTGGCGCTGGCGGCCTCGGAACTGGCGGGCTCGAGCGTGAAGGTCTGCACGGTGGTGGGGTTCCCACTGGGGGCCAACACCACGGAAACCAAAGTGGCGGAGACAGAGGGTGCGGTGCGGGCCGGAGCGCGGGAGATCGACATGGTGATCAACATCGGCGCGCTGCGGTCGGGGGAGCACGAGGCGGTGAAAGCGGACATCCAGGCGGTGGTGGAGGCTAGCCATCGCGCGGGCGCGCTGGTGAAGACGATCCTGGAGACCGCCTTGCTGGACGACAATCAAAAAGCCATCGCCTGCGCGCTGGCCAAGCTGGCGGGCACGGACTTCGTCAAGACCTCCACGGGATTCGGGCCGGGGGGCGCGACGGTTCACGATGTAGCGCTGATGCGGCTGGTGGTGGGCCCGAAGATGGGGGTGAAAGCCGCGGGAGGGATCCGGAGCTTCGAGGACCTCGAGAAGATGGTGCAGGCGGGGGCCACGCGCATTGGGGCCAGTGCGAGTGTGAAGATTATCGAGGCGGCCCGAGGCTGAGGGCCTGAAGATGGCACCCACAACGAGCGGCGCCCCATTTCGCGAACGGTCGGAGTTGCTGGACTTCCTGCTGGAGGTCTCGGCCGCCACCTCCGAGACCCTGACGGACCTGGACGCGCTGCTGGCCAACGTGGCGGAGATCATCCGGAAGGTCATCCCGTCCGAGTTGTCCGCCATCCTGCTGTACAGCGAGAAACAGCAGGGGCTGCGGATCCGGCATGCCATCGGGCATCGGGAAGAAGTGGTGAAGAACCTGGTGGTGCGGCTGGGAGAGGGCATCACCGGGGCAGCCGCGGCGAGCCAGCAACCCATTCTGGTGGGGGACGTTCGCAAGGACCCGCGCTATCTGAACGCGGTGGAAGCGGTGCGCACGGAGCTGGCGGTTCCCATGGTGGCGCGGGGGAGGCTGGTAGGGGTGATCGACATCCAGTCCGCGCGGGTCAACGCCTACAGCGAGGACGACCTGGCGCTGCTGTGGTTGATCGCGGCGCGGGTGGGCGTGACGATCGAGAACGCGCGGCTGTACCGGCGAGTGGAGCGCCAGAACCGGACGCTGCGGCTGCTGACCCATCTATCGCAGGAGTTCTCGTCAATCCTGGACCTGGACGAATTGCTGCGCCGGATCGCCGAGGCGGTCAAGAGCCTGATCCACTACGACGCCTTCAGCATTCTGCTGGTAGACGAAGCGTGCCAGTGCCTGCGGCACCGCTTCAGCGTGCGGTACGACCAGCGGGTGGATCTGGACCACGTCCCGCTGGGAAAGGGGATCACCGGGGCGGCGGCGGAGTCGCGGGAGGTGGTGCGGGCGGACAACACGCTGGCGGATCCGCGCTACATTCCGTCGCATCCAGAGATCCGTTCGGAGGTGGCGGTGCCGCTGATAGCGCACGACCGGGTGATCGGAGTGATGGACCTGGAGAGCGAACGCTTCGCCCATTTCACCGACGATCACGTGCGCATGCTGTCGCTGCTGGCGCCTCAGATTGCGGCCTCGGTGGAGAACGCGCGGCTGTACGAGGAGGTGGCGCTACGGGAGAAACGAATCGAGCGGGACCTGGAAGCGGCGCGTGAACTGCAAGAGGCGCTGCTGCCGAAAGAGGCCCCGGAGATCGCGGGGCTCGAGGTCGCGATCGGGTACCGGCCGGCGCGGATCATCGGGGGCGACTTGTACGATTTCTTCGAGTACGGGGACAACGCGGCGCTGATCGCCTTCGGCGACGTGAGCGGGAAGGGCGCGGCCGCGGCGCTGTATGGGGCCATGGTGAGCGGGTTGCTGCGCACGCTGGCGCCGCAGCGGCGCGGCCCGGCGGCATTGATGAAGAAGCTGAACGACAAACTGGTGGAGCGCAAGGTGGAGGCGCGGTTCGTCTCGCTGCTGGTGCTGGTGTGGCAGGCGGCCAACCGGCGCTTCACCATCGGCAATGCCGGGGCGCTGCCGCCGATCATCTGCCGGAGGGGCGAGACGATCAGGCCGCGTGTGGAGGGCGTTCCGCTGGGTCTGCTGCCGGAGTGCGAATACCAGGAGATTTCGGTTGACGCGCAGCCCGGCGACCTGGTGGTGTTGTACTCGGACGGGATTCCGGACCAGTGGAATCCGGCACAGCAGGAATACGGGCGGTGGCGGCTGGTTGAGCTGTTGAAGACGTTGGGCGGGGGCACGCCGCAGTCTGTGGTGGAGGCGGTGTTCGC
>CAVRZY010000173.1:0-10952 GCA_963725415.1 uncultured Acidobacteriota bacterium
GGCACTCGCACGGTTTCGGCGGATGTCGCCTTCCGACAAAAGGAATGCCGAGGTTTCGACTCATCCAGTTCGAAAGCGGCTTGTAGCTGGGGTTTCATCTTCGGGCTGGGGGTCGAGCAGCTCCGCGGGCGCCCGTTTCGACGAGCTCGCCACGACCTCGACCGGCGGCGTGTCTTGAGACTGGGCCTGTCGAGGTCCGCGTGCGGATTTCGTCGCGGCGCGTCGCTCGAAGTCGGCCGTCTCTTCTTCGGTGGGCTCGGCCTCGCGCCACTGGTTGATCGGCAGGGAGATGCCGATCGCGTCGCCAGGCGCCGGGCCGTCCATGTCCCATTCGCCCGGCGGTTCGGAGGCTGGGAGGAAACGGCTCATCGCGTTTCCGGCGAGCGTCTCGACGGCGGCGTCCCCGTCGATGACCTGAAAGGATTCGCGCGCGGCCTTCGCAGGAACGCGCAATAATCGCGTCGGTGACCCTTGCGGTCACGGCGCGGCCGGCAGGCGCCCCCGCTGCGGCCGATACGTCCGCGTTGCGCGGCCAGGGCTCCAGGCCGGCAAGGTCCATTCGCGGAACACGCGTCGTCTCCGCAGAAGGTGCCCGTCGCCCGCTCCGCGAAGAGCTGCGCCGTCACCGAAGGCGATCCCTTTCGCGGCGCCCGCCCGTCGGCGGGATCGGCGCTCATCGCCGCCGCGGCGCGTTGCGCAAAGAGGTCGCGCAGTTTCCCGTAGTCGCTCTCGCTCCACTCCTCGACTCGAACTCCACGCCGAAGCCCTTCGCCCATTCCGAGGTGAGTAGTTGCGGGCTTCCGGCGCATCCTCCGACGGCACAGCGAGGTCGACCTCGTCGTAGAGGCAGTCCTCGATCATTTTCTGGATCGTCGCGCTCACGTCCTTCGATTCGAGGAGCGCCTGCCGCTGGCCGTAGATGGCCTTGCGCTGCTCGTCCATGACCTCGTCGTATTCGAGGAGGTGCTTGCCCGCTATCGGACGGGCCTCGTCAGCATCCCCGAGTTGATGAACGCCAGCATGGCGTCGGTGGTCGGCAGCAGGATCTCGGCCTCGGCTCGAACGCTTGGCTTCCAGGCAGTGCTTCAGAGTGGGCCGGCCACGTAGTTTCGCGATCTCGATGTCGGCCTCGCAGGCCGCGTTAAGGCTCCCTCGGCGTACCAGCGCAGCGTGTTGGTTTCCTCCACGGCGCCCTGAACGTAGTAGCCCAGCGAGCCCCGGCCAGTAGACCGCAAACTGTGCTCCAGTTCGTGCCCCAGCTTGACCATGTTCTTCAGCCGGAACTTGGCGTACTCGCGCACTTGAGGCGCTTCCGCCGCCGGGCTGGTGGCCCACACCGCATGGTAGACCTCCGGGTGGTGATCATCGAGCACTGCACGCCGTTTTCCTTTAGCGCGCTCTTGATCCGCTCGATACGCCCCACTGCTCCTCTTTGCCCAAAAACTGGGTGGGAATCACATCGCTGTCGTGCGTGCACCAGAAGCCCACGCGGATCTCGCTGTAGCGGCGGATGATCTTATTCAAAGCCAATCGCCTGCCGCGTCGGCGCGTAAAACAGAGCGTCCCCCGATAAGCCGCCGCCCACTGCGGGCCGGATATGAGTGCTTGCGGCGCGTTTCGGCGAGTAGGCCCCGCCGCAGGCTTTCATCAGTCGCGTGACCAAGGCTTGCTGTTAATCAACTGAAACAGGTTTCATGGATGCGTCTCCGTACAGCTATGATAGTGCACCTGCCGGTCCCCCGCGCTAGACTCGGGACTATCGGGCTGCGAGTCAACGGGCTCCCCTCGAAGTGCCTCTCTCCGATCCCGCCTACGAGACCTTCGAGCACACTTCGACGGCCCTAAGCGGTGGAGCTGCAACGTGGGCAACAAACTGCATCCAGGATTCAAGGCAAGTGTTCCAGAAAACTTGATGAATATCTTTACAGGCGACCCGGCGGGGACACCCTGGCCATTGAACCTCGTCGCCCGGCTCGACCGTGGCCGGCGAACCGCGCACTCCACCCTGCCGGACATAGCCGTCGTTCTGGGTGCCGAGGATTCCACCGAGATTCGCTTCCTGAACCGCGCCCCGCATCTGGTCGTCGAAATCCGCTCCCCGGATGATCCCCTGGCCTGGTCTGCACCCGTTAAATCTATGATGACTTTGCCAACGAAGCCAAGCCGCCTGGGGTAATTCTTCCCGAGGAGCGGTCTATGTTTGTCTTTACGCCCACGCGCCCACTCGCACGGTGATCTCGGGCGAAACCCTCGACGGCGGCGATCTTCTACCGCGTCTCCAGATTCCTGGTGGACACCCCCCTGAAGCGCTTCAGCCCCCAAACCTGCTCCAATCGGAGTCTCCAGTTCTCCTCACCTCGAAGAGGCTCCGTCTTCAAGACCCGCCCGGTAGTCCCAACCCCGGCCCATATTCTGAGCAGTCTGATGTGCAGCCCATCACAGTAGCGCCGCCACAGGGGATCGGCACTCTGCCCCACCCCCGGCGGGCAACACTGGCCGGAACAGCTACTTCGTTGCGTAGACGACATAGCCTCGATGAATCTTGTCCTTTTCTATGAGGGCAGCTTGAAGACCACCACAGCCGGAGGCCACCCCCGGGACCCTGTCACAAAGGTTCAGTCTATCATCGGAGGCCGAAATCAGACGCCCCCTGAGCGGGTTCGGGAGATGGAAATGCCCCTCGCGGAGGGTCAGCTCGCGCAGCGCGATGCGACTGACCGTCACCCTGGAGGCGGTGGATGTGGCAATGGCCGGAGCACTCGGTGGTGGTGAATCCCACCGGGGAAGGCGAGCGCTAAGAACGCTTTGCCGGCCCAAACAGCCACCTCACCGACACCGTCTACTCCTCGGAAGCCTCCCCAGTGGGATTCACCACCACGATCTTCAGCGCTCCGGCCATTGCCACATCCGCCGCCTCCAGGGTGACGGTCAGTCGCATCGCGCTGCGCGAGCTGACCGTCCGCGAGGGGCATTTCATCTCCCCAATCCGATCAGGGGCGTCTGATTTCGGCCTCCGATGATAGACTGAACCTTTGTGACAGGGTCCCGGAGGTCACCTGCGGCTGTGGTGCTCTTCGACTGCCCCTCATGCAAAGGGGCGGATTGATGGAGGCTATGTCGTCTACGCAACGAAGTAGCTGTTCCGGCCAGTGTTGCCCGCCGGGTGGGGTGCAGAGTGCCGATCCCCTGTGGCGGCGCTACTGTGATGGGCTGCACATCAGACTGCTCAGAAAATGGGCCGGCAGTGGGACTACCGGGCGGGTCTTGAAGACGGACCTCTTCGAGGTGAGGAGAACTGGAGACTCAATTGCAGCAGGTTCGGGGGCTGAAGCGCTTCAGGAAAACAGGGTGTCCACAGGAATCTGGAGGCCCGGTAGAAGATCGCCGCCGTCGAGGGTTTCGCCCGAGATCACCGTGCGAGTGGGCGCGTTGGGCGTAAAGACGAGCACCGACCGCTCCTCGGGAAGAACTACCCAGGCCAGCTTGGTTCCGTTGGCAAAGTAGTCACGGATTTTTCGGTGCAGCCAGGCCAGGGGATCGTCCGGAGAGCGGATTTCGACGACCAGATCGGGGGCGCGGTTCAGGAAGCGAATCTCGGTGGAATCCTCGTCGCCCAGAACGACGGCTATGTCCGGCAGGTAGATGCGCGGTTCGCCGGCCACGGTCAAGCGGCAACGCAGTTCAATCGCCAGATATCCGCCGGGTCGCCTGTCAAGATATTCATCAAGTTTTCTGGAACACTTGCCTTGAATCCTGGAGTGCGGTTTGTTTCCCACGTTCAGCTCCACCGGTTGGCCGTCGATGTACTCGAAGTGCTCGTAGGCGGGATCGGAGAGATACTCTTCGAGGGAGAGCGTTTTAACTGCCAGCCCCATAGTCCCGAGTCTAGCACGGGGACCGGCAGGTGCACTATCATAGCTGTACGGAGACGCATCGATGAAACCTGTTCCAGTTGATCAACAGCAAGCCTTGGTCACGCGACTGATGAAAGCCTGCGGCGGGGCCTACTCGCCCGAAACGCGCCGCAAGCACTTCATATCCGGCCCGCAGTGGGCGGCGGCTTATCGGGGGGACGCTCTGTTTTACGCGCCGACGCGGCAGGCGATTGGCTTTGAAGAGATCATCCGCCGCTACAGCGAGATCGGCGTGGGCTACTGGTGCACGCACGACAGCGATGTGATTCCCACCGAGTTTTTGGGCAAAGAGGAGCAGTGGGGCGTTATCGAGCGGATCAAGAGCGCGCTAAAGGAAAACGGCGTGCAGTGCTCGATGATCACCACCGAGACGTTCTACCATGCGGTGTGGGCCACCAGCCCGGCGGCGGAAGCGCCTCAAGTGCGCGAGTACGCCAAGTTCCGGCTGAAGAACATGGTCAAGCTGGGGCACGAGCTGGGAGCGCAGTTTGCGGTCTACTGGCCGGGCTCGCTGGGCTACTACGTTCAGGGCGCCGTGGAGGAAACCAACACGCTGCGCTGGTACGCCGAGGGGCTCAACGCGGCCTGCGAGGCCGACATCGAGATCGCGAAACACCGTGGCCGGCCCACTCTGAAGCACTGCCTGGAAGCCAAGCCGTTCGAGCCGCAGGCCGAGATCCTGCTGCCGACCACCGACGCCATGCTGGCGTTCATCAACTCGGGGATGCTGACGCATCCCGAGATGGTGGGCGTCAATCCGGAGTACCTGCACGAGCTGATGTGGGGGGCGGCGCCACGCGCGGCCCTGGCCCGCGCGTTGCTGTGCGGGAAGCTGTGGCACTTCGACATCAACGACGGCTACCGGCTGAAGCACGACGTGGATATCGCGGTGGGGCTGGTCAATCCGCTGGACTGGCTGAACGTGCTGGTGCTGTTGCGCAGCCACGGCTACCAAGGCCCGTTCAACCTGGACTTCAAGCCGCCGCGGACCACCAGCAACTCGGGCGTGTGGGAGGTCAGCTTCCCGACGGCCGTGGACCGGTTCATCACGCTATGGGAGATGGCGGGCGAGGTGCAGTCGGATCCCGTCATTCAAGAGGCTACCGAGGCGCTGAACGCGGGCGGCGAGGCGGTGGACGCGCGGGATGCCGAGGCGGTCACGGCCGCCAATCGCGGACTGCTGACGTTGCACGAGCTGATCGCGCACCGCTTGGTGCAGATCCTGCTGGGCCTGCATCGCGGGCGCACGTATTCGGTCTGAGTATGGAGGTATGGACCTCGGCCGAACACTGATCGCCATCGGCGCGATTCTTGTGATCGCCGGTTTGCTCATCACGCTGGGGGCGCGGCTGCCGTTCCGAATCGGGCGGCTGCCCGGCGACATCGTGGTTCGCGGCAAGCACTCGTTGTTCTACTTCCCGCTGATGACGTGCCTGCTGCTGAGCCTCGTGCTCTCGATTGTGATGTGGCTGGCGGGGAAGCGGTGATCTTCAGGCTGGGATCCGATGCAGGGGGTGCCCTGTCTTGCCGGTAGGACGGTGCTACTTCACTGGACCGATCTTATCCAGCGGCCAGTAGACGAAGACCGCTTTCCCATAGATGCAACTGCGCGGGACCAGGCCCCAGGTCCGGCTGTCGTTGGAGGAATTCCGGTGATCGCCGAGGACGAAATAGCGGTCGGGTTCGACTCGCTTGGGGGGCATGGAGAGGCGGTCCCGGTATTCCGGGGGCACGTAGTCCTCTTCGAGGGGCTGGCCGTTGCGGATGAGGGTGCCGCGGTCGATTTCGACCACGTCTCCCGGTACGCCGATCACCCGTTTGATGTAGGATTTGCTGCGTTCGCCTGGGAACCAGAACACTACCAGGTCTCCACGCTCGATCTGCCCGATCCCGAAACGGTAGATGAACTTGTTGACAAAGATGCGTTCCTGATCCGCGAGCGAAGGCATCATGCTGGTGCCTTCTACCTTGACCGGCT
The DNA here is from genome assembly GCA_963725415.1 of uncultured Acidobacteriota bacterium. Classification (GTDB taxonomy): domain Bacteria; phylum Acidobacteriota; class Terriglobia; order Bryobacterales; family Bryobacteraceae; genus CAVRZY01. The sequence goes on from CAVRZY010000173.1 coordinate 5,893, forward strand.
GGTAGAGGAAGACGATGACAATAACTGCGATCAGGATGGCCAGGAGAAGATCGCGGAGCCAGGAAACCAGCGTGGCCAGGGCGGAACGCCGGCGCGGCACAGGCGGCTCACCAGGTTGGGCACGATGATCTTCGGTCATGACTCCAGATTCACCAGCGCGCTGTTGACTCCATTATAGAAGCTCAGACGCACAGAAAGGGTGATTTGTTTCTCTCCGGCGCGCCACTAATGTAGTACCCGCTAATTCATCCCACAGAGGCTGGCGTCGGGGCAAGTGCCGCTGTTGGGGCAACAGGGGGCGGGCGCTGCCTGTGCGGAGCTGGCGGTGTGGGCAGCGAAAACGGAAAGCTGAAGGGTGAGGTGGCTGTGGCCGCACGAGGGGCAGACGAGTTGGGCCGAGTCTGCGGCGCGGCGGAGGAGCTTCTCGAATTTGGTGTTGCAGTCCTGGCAGCGGTATTCGTAAATCGGCATCCTCGTTTCCCTTCTATTGGGCGAGTACTACACCGATTCTATCAATGATGGTGCGGATTTCGGAAGCGGGGGCGTTGTAGTTGTTGGCGAGGACGGAGAAGGCCAGCAGCCCGCGGCTCCTGGACTCGACATAACCGGCTAGGGCGCTAACGTGGCTGACGGTGCCGGTCTTGGCGCGGATGCGCCGGGCCTCGGGGTTACCGTCGAAGCGGCTGGCGAGCGTGCCATCCTCGCCACCGATGGGCAGCAGGGAGAGCCAAGCATCGCGGTGCGGGGAGCGGTACATGTGAGCCAGGAGTCTGGCCACCGTGTCGGGGGTGACGAGATTGAGACGGGAGAGGCCGGAGCCGTCTTCGATGCGGTAACTGGTTTCCTCAATCGCCGCTTCTGTCAGAAACTGGCGCAACTCTTCCAGGCCGGCCTCACGGCTTCCGATGTTCCGCCGAAGACGCGCCACTTCGCGCAAGACTAGTTCGGCGTGCAGGTTCTGGCTGACCTTGTCGATGATGCGCAGGAGTTCGACCAGGGGTGGGGAAGAACGGCGCGCGAGCTCGACTCCAGAGGCGGCCGGGGATGCGGCTGGGCCGGTTGTCAGATCGAGGACCTCGTTAGCGAAGCGGTGGCGGGCCACAGGGCGGCCGGAGATGGCGACGCCTCTGCGGGTGAGTGCGTCGGAGAGGGCGTAGGCTGCATACAGGGCGGGATCGTCGATGGCCAGCAGCAGTTGGGCTTCGGCGGAGGAGCCGGCCGGGAGGGTGCCCCACAACCGCAACTGGCGGGCGCCGGGCAGCCGTTCCAGACGGATTCTACGCTCCAGTTGCGGGCCAACGCGCAGGCGGTTATCGATGACGTAGTATTCGAGGGCGGGCGACAGAATCAGCCCGGAGGGCCGGATGGTGAGAGAGACGGCGTTGTCGTTGATGGTGAGGGCGCTGACGGGCGCGCCGTATTCCCAGAGGGCGTCGTTCTGGGCCCAGCCCTCGGGATAGGGCGCCCAGAGGTAGGCGGTGTCGTCCCCGACCACGTCGCCAGCGATGCGACGGACGCCGCGGGAGACGACCTGCGCCGCCAGGTCCTCGATGGCTTGGAGTGGATTCCCCACGGTTGGCCCCTTCTGATAGGGAACGGTGCGCGCCGAGAGCGACGGATCGCCTCCTCCCACCAGCCGCAGATCTCCGGCGAGGCGGCCGGAGGCGTCCGGCGGCGCCTCTGCCACGACTGTGGTGTAAAAGCGATGGTCAGGCCCCAGCCGCACCAGTGCCAGGGCGGTGGTGAACAGCTTGGTGTTGGAGGCCGGGACGAAGAAGTGATTCGAATTCAGCTCGAACAGGCTGGCGCCCTTCTCCAGATCGAGGACCTGGACGCCCCAAAAGGTGCGCTGCGCGGCGGGCGAGGATTCCAAGACCCGCTGGACCTGCTCCTGTAGCGTCTGGGGAAACGAGAGGTTGCCGAAAACCAGAAGCAGAGGAAGCCATTTGCTAGGAGCCATCAGCCATTAGCTTAAACCGGGAGGCTAATCGGTATCCACTGACTGAAAGCGGGCGGCTTCCGGACTATACTCAAAGCATGCGGGCGCGCGCTCTGGTGGCTGGCGTGGTGGCGTTCTGCGGACCGCTATTCGGACAAGGTTCTTTTGGGACCACACCGAGATCCCAGGCGAGTGAGTATCCGGTGCACGCGAGAGTGGGGAAGCTCGCCGTAGGGGCCGAGTACCTGGTGCACAGCTTCCCCTGCCGGAACCAGACTTTCGTCACTTCGGACTACCTGGTGGTGGAGGTGGCTGCGTATCCGGCGTCCGGCGAGGCGGTGGAGGTCGCGAGCGGCCAGTTCGTGCTTCGGTTGAACGGAAAGAAACCACTTCTTCATGCGCAGGCGCCGGGATTTGTGGCGGCCTCGCTGAAGTACCCGGATTGGGAGCGTCGTCGCACGCTGGAAGTGAGCGGCGGAATCGGAGATGCAGGGGTGAGGATAGGAGGGCCGGCCAGGGTGGAGCGCTTTCCGGGGGATCCCCGGCCGCAGCAGACGCGCCTGCCAACGCCGCCCCAAGCACCCGCGCCGCAGGATCCCAGCGGTTTGGACCGGGAACCGCCGCTGCGGGCAGAGGAGGCGGTAGTGGAGGCGGCGCTTCCGGAGGGAAAGGCCCGTGGGCCGTTCAGCGGCTACTTGTACTTCGCCTACAAGGGAAAGATGAAATCCATCCGGAAGCTGGAGCTGATTTACAGCGGTGCTGCCGGGAGCGTGACGCTGGGGCTGGTTCCCTGAGTTGCCGGCTCAACTCTCTGTTCCAATCAATTTGGCCTCCGCCCAGATAAGCAGCAGCAGAAAGAAGACCATCAGGGTGCCGAGCAGGGGCAAGGCCATAACGACACGGATCCCCCACTGATCGGCGAAGTAGCCCAGCGACCAGGGAGCCAGTAGGCCGCCGGTAAGCGCAAACGAGAACAGGCCGTTGAAGAAACCGGGATGGTAACGGGGGAAACGGCTGCCGATCTTTTCGACCACCAGCGGATAGATGGGGGCGAAGCCTGCTCCGACCAGGAGGATGCCGGTGACGGCGCCGAAGCGGTTGTCGGTGGAAATGAGAATGGTACAGCCGAAGAGGGCGGCCAGCACGCTGCCGAGCAGCAACTTTGCATGGCCCATACGGGGCAGAAACGGCTGGACCAGAATGCGGCCGACCAGAAGGGCCAGCCAGTAAACCGCCAGCATGACCAGGGAAGACTCGGGGCTAACCCCCAGCCGCTGGATCAAGAACAAAGCTAGCCAACCGGCGATGGACCATTCGTTGCCGAACTGAAAGAACAGCAGCAGGGTAAACAGCACGGCGCCGGGACTGCGGAAGTCGAGGAGAACTTGCCTCCAGGAGGAATACTGCGGTCGGGCGCCGGAAACCAGCGGCGAGGTAGCGTAGATGCCAATGAAGAAGCCGGGGATGAGGGCAATGAAGACCAGGATGCTGGGCACCGTGTAGACGTAGAAGGTCCCGGCTACCAGAAGGGCGATGACGACTGAACCGAGACCAAAGAAGGCGCCAACCAGGTTGATAGTGGCAGCGGGGTCATGGCGGTAGGCCGGAGAGATGGCGTGGAAGACGGCGGTGTTGAGGAGGCCGGTGCCGCAGCCTACCCCAAAAACGCCGGCCATGCGCCACCAGGGATAGGGGACAGCCGGGCTCAGAGCCAGGAACAGAAAGGCTGCACAAGCCACACTGCACCCCACAATGAGAACCACAGAGATGCTCTTCCTGCGGTGGAGGTAGGCGGCCCCAGCCGTCGAGGCCAGGATGCCGGCGTTCATGCTGAGAAAGTAGTTGCCAACGGTGGTGAAATCCTGGGTCCAGTGATAGCGCCAGACCGGTAGAATGGCCCCCAGGAAGGAGAACAGCAACCCGGAGAGAAAGAAGCCGGCCAGCGCTCTTCTGGCCAAGGGAGCCTGGAAGGTTTCCAGAGCGGTGTGTGCTCCGGGGGGACTGCCCGGGGTCGGCGCCACCCCGGTATTGTAACGCGTTTGCAGGTCTGCTCGGCCGCAAATTCAAAATGGCGTATTGCAGGGCGGGCTGAAGATACCAAAAACGGGAGGAACCAGGGAAGAACAGACGTGTTTTGTGTAAGTTAGCTTTGGAAAGCGAATTGCACCAGAAGAGCCGGGTCCGAAAGAGGTCTAAGCGCTTTTGGGGCAGTTGCCTTCTCGCAGGTAAGTCATCCCACCCCGCACCAGGCGGGGTTTCTTTTTGATCCGGCCTTCCAGTGATTGCTACACTATTTTCCTTCCACTAGAGATGGCTGGGATCTACGCGCGCTGGATCGAGCGATGGGAGAACCGCCTGGCCGGCCAGGACCGGAACCGGCTGGTGCGTCCATTCGAGTGGGGACTGGAGTGGCTGGATCTGGAGGCCTCGGAGGGCGATCCTCGGGAGCGCGTCCGGGACTACGCGAAGCGTGCGCTGGCCGCATCGGAGGAGTTCTTCTCTTACCGCAGGCCTTCGGATTACCGGATGGAAGGCGGGCATTTGACCTTCAGCAGCCCGCTGCCGTCTCCGTTCGCGGAGAACAACGTGGTACATGGGGACTTCTTCCCAGTGCGGCGAGACCGCGGCAGGGCGGTGTTGGTGCTGCCGCAGTGGAACGCTGACGCGCAAGGCCACGTGGGGCTGTGCAAGCTCCTAAACAAGTTCGGCCTGACGGCTCTGCGGATGAGCCTGGCCTACCATGACCGGCGGATGCCGCCCGAACTGACGCGGGCCGATTACCATGTCTCGAGCAATGTGGGACGGACCATTCACGCCTCGCGGCAATCAGTGATCGACGCACGAGCCTGCCTGGACTGGCTGGAGAGCCGGGGCTACGAGCGGATGGGCGTTCTGGGGACCAGTCTGGGCTCCTGCATCGCGTTTATCGCCGCGGCGCATGACATGAGGGTGCGGGCGGGCGCCTTCAACCATATCTCGGTGTACTTCGGCGACGTCATCTGGACGGGACTTCCCACCCAGCATGTCCGCCAGGGCTTCGGCGACCAAGTGAGCCAGGAGGAACTGCGCGAATTGTGGGCCGCCATCAGCCCGGCGGCTTACCTGGACCGGCTGATCGGCC
>CAVRZY010000174.1:0-30230 GCA_963725415.1 uncultured Acidobacteriota bacterium
GCGATGGACGACGGTACGTGCGCGCGCCCAGCACGAGCGCCAGCACCGCGAGCGTGCAGCCGACGATGAACGAAGTCATGCCGCCGCCAATCGCCTGTTCGAGCGCATCCGCGGCCGCTGTCGACCCGACCCAGTAAAGAAAAGCGATCACCGCGCACGTCGTGACCAGGGGATTCAGCAGCCGCAGGCCGGCAGCCCCCGCGGCGGCAATCAGCACCAGTGTTGCGATGGGCTCGATGCTGAATCCCGCAGGCGTCGAGATCAGAGTCGTGATCCACCCGGCGATCAGCAGGTATCCAGCCACGCACAGGCCTTCCTCGATACCTGAGGCGAACAGCCGCTTGGTCATGATGAGCCACTCCGCGGCGATTGCGGCACCGAGGCCGGCGATCAGCAGCGTGATCTCGCTGTGGAAGCCGCTGATGCCCAGCAGCAAGGCGGCGGCGACCAAGCCGAGAACGAACAGTGCAATACGCGCCAGCGGGCCGGTGCTGCGCCAACCGCCTGCCCGCTCGGTCAGATCGGCGCTCGGCGCCGCCTTGCCCAGCTCGGCGGCTACCGCCAGCCACCTTTCGTCATCCGGCGCTATGCGCCAACGGCCCGTCATGACCCGGGCTCGCGCAGGCGCCGACGCAACTGCCACAGCGCAGCTGCCGCGACGCACACCACCAGCAGCACGAAGCCGAACGACACGGTCATGCCGTACAGACGGGGTACGACGACGGTGCAGACACCGATCGCCGCATACAGGACGCCGTACACCAGGAATGCCTCGCGACCCGTCGCAAGCGCATGACGAATCGAGAGATAAGCCAGCACAGCCAGCAACGGCAGTCCGGCCGCGAGCCACGGCCACTCGAGGCACCATGCCAGCGCGCCCCAGAACGCAAGGTTGGCCGCGAAGTGATCGAATACGTCGCTGAAGGCCGTGTCGGGGCGCGCACGACGATCCCGATGACGCCAGGCCGCGATCACCGCGGCGCAGGCCAGGGCACGGCTGCCCAGGGCGGGCGTCGAGTGCGAGAAAGGCATCAGGTCGCCGAGCGAACCGCCCACGCCGAACCAGCCGGCCAGCGAAGTGAGTGAAACCGCCAGCACGAGCGGCGACGCAAAGACATAGGCAACGGCTGCGTGAAACACCGCAAGCAGCAGCAAGTGCCAGGACCACAGCGGCCCCAGCATCGCGAACTGGCGCTCGGCATAGGCGAGTCCTGCGCTCCCGAGCAGCGCAGCGAGCAGCAGCAGGTAGTCGGCCACCACGGTGCGCGGCCGGTCTGCGAGGCGCGCGCGCGTGGCAGGCACGGCGCACGCGATGGCGACGAGCGCAATCGCCAGCAGGATGGCGAAGGGGCCGATCCGATCGAGATTGCGGGCAAGGACCATGCCCACGCCGGCCATCAGCAGCAGCACACCTGCGTACATCGCGACGCGCAGTTCCAGGTGCAGCGAGAACACCTCCCCGCGGTCCACGACCAACGCACGCGTGGCCGTGGCGTCGTCGATCACACCCTCGGCGTGCAAGGTCCGCAGCTCGGGTTCAAGCGTGTGCATTACGCGGGATCAGTGCGCGCCGGATGTTCGCCGCGAGCCTGTGCGAACGGCTGGCCGGCTCAGCCGAACGAGCGGATCAACAGGTGGATGCTCAGCACCAGAATCGTCGTCCAGGAAATGGCCGAGCCGTAGAACCGGCCGAACGAACGCGCGCGCACCGTGCTGAGCCCGTAGGCATGCAACAGGCGACCGGACACGAACGCCGCACCCATCAGGTGCAGGAACCAGAACGCGGCGCCACCCAGCTCCGCCAGCAACAACAGGATCAGGAACGTCGGCGCGTACTCGGTGAAATTGCCGTGCACGCGCACCGGCTGCTCGATGGCGGCGCCCTCGCCCACGCCCAGCGGAATCTTGCGTCCCGTCGCAGCCGCACGATATTGAGCGCAAGCGCGATCAGCAGCACTCCGCAGAGCGCGGCGTAGAGCATCGTTACCACGGGAGCGTTTTCGACCACGTGCAGTCTCCAAGGCGCGGGCGGTGCGCCTGCAGGCGCACCGCCCCGCGGCAGTTGTCAGGTGCGGATACGGATCAGAGCTGACCCAGGACGTGATCCGCGCTCGAGACCTTGAACTCGCCCGGGCCTTCGACGAAGAGCCCGGTGACGGCGCCGTCCTTCGCCACGATGGCGAAGCGCTGGCCGCGGATGCCCATGCCAAAGCCGCTGGCGTTCAATTCGAGACCGAGCGCCTTGGCGTACTCTGCATTGCCGTCGGCGAGCATCAGGACGCCGTCGCCGACGTTCGAATGCTTGCCCCACGCGCTCATGACGAACACGTCGTTGACCGCCATGCAGGCGACCGTATCGACGCCCTTGGCCTTGAACTCGCCCGCCTTCTCGACGAAGCCCGGCAGGTGCTTGGCGTCACAGGTGGGCGTGAACGCACCCGGCACCGAGAACAGCACGACCGTCTTGCCGGCGAAAAGCTGGTCGGTGGTCAGGTTCTGCGGGCCGTCCTTGGTCATCGTCTTGAACGTGCCCGAGGGCATCTTGTCGCCCACTTTGATCGTCATGGCTGGATCCTCCACCGGCTCTATGGCCGGGTGTGCGTGAAAGGTCCGGCCATCTTAACAGCCCTGCCGCCGGGAGCACCGGCGGGCGGACGCGGGGTTGTCGGTGAAGGCGGCAGTCAGGGTTTGCGGGCAGCCGCCGAACCTGGTGTGGCAGCGGCGAACGTGCGTTCGATCAGCTTGATCGACTCGGCGCTGGACCAGTCGCGGGCGCCGCGGATACGACCGACCACGCGGCCCGACGGGTCCACGAATACGGTGAGGGGGATACTCGAAGCCCCAAGCGATTTCTCGAGCGGCCAGTGCGGCGCCGAATCGATGAAGTGACTGAGCGTGGCATTGGATTGCTTGAGCCACGCCACGGCAGCAGCCCGGTCATCGTCCGTCGAAATGCCGACGATCGTGTACCGCCCGCCCTTTTCGCTCCATGCCAGCTGCTCGAGCGAGGCCGCTTCTTTCCGGCAGGGACTGCACCAGCTGGCCCAGACGTTGATGATCAATGGTCGCCCGCGGAAACTGGACAGGGACCGCGGCGGACCGTTCAGCCCGCTCATCTTGAAGTCCGGTACGACCTGCCCGACCGGAACCAGCGTCGGCGCCGCAAGCGGTGCAGCGACAGCGACGTTCGGGGCGACGTCATGGCCAGGAGCAGCGCACCAGTGGCGGCGGCGGCCCACCGGCTGAAGACAGCATTGAAACTCATGGGCGCGAATTATGGCGTGCCGCCGGCGGAAGTGCCGTACGCAGATTGCGCCCCCGGGGTAGCGGGACCCGTACCGCGGCAGGACGCGGTGTCGGCGGGTTCCTGCCGAAAAGCGCCCGATTTGTGCTTCGCAACCCTGCCGGGCCTGCGTAACATACGCGGCCCTGCCCCCTCCCCGGACACACCCGAGGTTTCCCAGCATGACCGGCTTGTCGTTGCGTGAGCAGTTGCTGCAGGCCGGCCTGGTCAGTGAAAAGCAGGTCAAGCAGGCCGAGCAGAGCCAGAAGCGCCAGACGTTCACCGACCGCAAACAGGTCGGCAAGAAGGACCGCAACTTCCGCGAGGAACAGCGCCAGGCCGAGCTGCAGAAGCAGGCCGAGGCCAAGGCGGCGAAGGATGCGGCGCTCAACAAGAAGCGCGAAGAAAAGGCCGCGGCGAAGGCGCGCTGGGCCGAGATCCGCCAGCTGGTCGAGCAGAACAAGCTCGCCAAGCCCGAAAGCGACGACTATTTCAATTTCGTGATCAACGGCAAGGTCGGCCGCATTCCTGTCGACGCAGCGCTGCGGGAACGCATCGTGCGCGGCGAACTGGCCATCGTGCGCTGCGACGGCCACCACGAACTGGTGCCGTCCGCCATCGGCGAGCGCGTCAAGGAGCGCGAACCGCGCGCCGTCGTCAACACGGCGGACAAGGTCGAAACGGCGCCGGTCGACGACGCCTACAAGGACTTCGTGGTTCCCGACGACCTGATCTGGTGATCGATCAGGCTGCGGCCGGCCCCCTGGCAAAGCGCGGGGCCGAGCGCAGCCGCTCGTCCAGCGCAAGCAGCAACTTCTCGGTCGTGGCCCAGTCCACGCAGGCGTCCGTCACCGACACGCCGTACTGCAGCTGGCTGCGGTCACTGCTGAGTGGCTGGCTGCCCCAGTTCAGGTTGCTCTCGAGCATGAAGCCGACCAGCGAGCGGTTGCCCTCGAGAATCTGGTTCGCGAGATTCTCCGCGACCAGCGGCTGCAGTCCCGGATCCTTGTTCGAATTGCCGTGGCTGCAGTCGACGACGATGTTGGCCGGCAGCCCCGCTTTCTCGAGCTCGCGCTCGCACAGGGCCAGGCTCACCGAATCGTAATTGGTGCGCGAGCCGCCGCCGCGCAGCACGATGTGCCCGTAGTTGTTGCCGCGCGTGCGGAATACGGCCGACTGGCCCTGCTGCGTGATGCCCAGGAAGTGGTGCGGGTGCCGCACCGACTGCAGCGCGTTGATCGCCACGGCGAGCGAGCCGTCGGTGCCATTCTTGAAACCCACCGGCGTCGACAGACCGCTCGCCATCTCGCGGTGCGTCTGCGATTCGGTGGTGCGCGCGCCGATCGCCGTCCACGTGATCAGCTCGGACAGGTACTGCGGCATGATCGGATCGAGCGCTTCGGTGGCTGCAGGGATGCCGATGCTGGCCAGGTGCAGCAGCAGTTCGCGCGCGATGCGGATGCCTTTCTCGATATGGAAGGAATCGTCCATGTCGGGATCGTTGACGAGGCCTTTCCAGCCCACCGTCGTGCGCGGCTTCTCGAAGTAGACCCGCATGACCAGCAGCAGCGTCTTGTCGACTTTCTGCGCCAGCGAGCTGCAGCCGTTCGGCGTATTCGCGGGCAGCCTTCGGGTCGTGAATCGAGCACGGGCCGACGACCACGAACAGGCGGGGATCCTCGCGGTCGAGGATGCGGCGCACTGCCTGGCGGCTGCTGTAGACGAAGTCCTCTGCCGCCTGCGGCAGCGGCAAGTCGCGCTTGATTGCTTCCGGCGTCGGCAGCAACTCGCTCGAGAGGACGTTGATGTTCTGGAGTCTTTCCTGCATCGACCTTTGCCCGCGCGGGCCGGCATGGCCCGAAACCGCAGCATTCTACACGCGTCAGATCGAGGTACGGACGCTCCACAGCTCCGGAAAGAACCGCAGCTCCATGGCCTTGCTCAGGTAGGAGACGCCGCTCGAACCGCCGGTGCCGCGCTTGTAGCCGATGATGCGCTCGACGGTCTTCAGGTGAGCGAACCGCCACAGCTGGAAGCGCTGGTCGAGATCGACCAGTTTCTCGGCCAGTTCGTACAGGTCCCAGTGCTCGTCGGTGTTGCGATAGACGCGCAGCCAGGCCGCCGTGACGTCGGGGTGCTCTGCGTAAGGCTGGCTCCAGTCGCGCTCGAGGTGCGACGCCGGCAGCGCAAAGCCGCGGCGGCCCAGCAGGCGCAGCGCTTCGTCATACAGGCTGGGGCTGTGCAGGGCCGCATGCAGCTGCTGGTAAATCACGGGCGTGCGACGGTGCACTTCGATCATCGCAGCGTTCTTGTTGCCGATCAGGTATTCGAGCGTCCGGTACTGGAAGCTCTGGAAACCGGACGACTTGCCCAGCGTGTCGCGGAAGGCGGAGTAATCGGCGGGCGTCATCGTGCTGAGCACGTCCCACGATTGCGCCAGCTGCTGCTGCACCCGTGAGACGCGCGCCAGCATCTTGAAAGCCGGACCGAGGTCGTCCGCACGGATCTGCAGGATGGCGGCCTGCAACTCGTGCACGCAGAGCTTCATCCACAGTTCGGACGCCTGGTGCATCACGATGAACAGCATCTCGTCGTGCTGACCCGAGAGCGGCTGCTGCGCACCGAGCACCTTGTCGAGGTGCAGGTACTCGCCGTAGCTCAGTGACTCGCCCAGGTCCCAGTGGATGCTCTCGCCCGCCAGTTCCACATAGGCGCCCAATGCGGGTTTGCGCGAGCCGGTGCGGTCGTCGTCGGATGCAGTCATGGAAACACCCAGGCCGGCACGTGACGCCAACCTTGCAGCAGCTCGAGGTCGAGCGGCTTCCAGTCGGGCTCGAACGAAGCCACCAGCGACCAGAAGCGCTTCGAGTGGTTCATGTGACGGCGATGACAGAGCTCGTGGATCATCAGGTAGCGAACCACTTCGGGACGCTGGAACATCAGGCAGACGTTCAGGCTGATGGTACCGCGCGTGGAGCAACTGCCCCAGCGCGTGCGCTGGCGGCGCACCGTCATCCTGCCGTAATCGAGGTCGAGCTCCGCAGCCAGCGGCCGCAAGCGGTGCGAGAGTTCGTGGCTGGCCGTGCGCGTGAGCCACGGCACGAGCGCCTCGCTCGCATGCTTGTCGGTGCGGCTGGGCGCATGCACCCGCAACCGCGCTCCACCGTCCGTTTCCTCGACCCGCACGCGACGTCCCGGCACGTACTCGACCGGCCAGTGCCGTCCCAGCAGCCGCAGTTCGATGGCGTCCGGTTGGCGCTCGTCTGCCTTTGGCGCCAATTGCAGCAGTTCCTTCGAACGGCGCTCGGCCCAGTCGCGATGGCGGGCCACGAAGCGTTCGACGGCCGGCAGGCCGGCGCCTTGGGGCACCACCACCTCGACGCGCCCGCCGGGAAAAACGCGCATGGACATGCGCCGCGCGCGTCGGCTGATGCGCACGTTCCAGGCCACGCCGACCTCGCGATCGGTCCAGAGCGACATTTGCAGCGGACGCGCGTTGGGAGCATCCGTCCCTGCGCCGCGACGCGTACCAGGCATCGGCTTATAGTTCCCTCAGGCCGGTCGTCACCGGCACCCTTGCAGCGCGTATCCCCGGCAGGAGACCGCCCACGATCCCCAGTATGAGCGAGTACCAGAGCCCGGTCACCAGCAGTTGCGGGGTCACCGTGAACGCAAACGTACGCTGACCCCCGTCAAGCGGACACTCGAGAACCAGACTCCACCGGACGGTTTGCCTTCGCCAAGTGTCACAAGTCGTCGTGCTGATGCCGTGCTTGCGCACCCGCTGCGCTACCGGGACCCCGGCATCGCCTTCCTTCAGGACCGCAACGATCTATGAATCCGAAAGTCTCGACTTGTTCTTTGACTATGCGGCGCGCAGCGCGGTGGTTACCGGCAGCCGTGCGGCGCGAACTGCCGGGAACAGTCCGCCGACAAAGCCGATCAACAACGCGATAACCGCGCCGAAGGTCACCAATCCCGGGGTGACGCGGAACTGGAACACCAGCTGGGTGAAGCCGCCGCCGAGCGTGGATACGGTCATGCCGTTGAACAGTACGAAAGCCAGGAAGGCCCCGATCAGCCCACCGGCCAGGGCCAGCAACATGGCCTCGATCATCACCGAGACCACCACCGGGAAACCGGCGAATCCAATCGCGCGCAGGGTGGCGATTTCGCGCGTGCGCGCGGACACTGCGGCGTACATCGTGTTGAGCGCGGCAAACACCGCACCCAGACCCATGATCACCGCCACCACGGTGCCTAGCAGACGAATGCCGCCGGTGGTCGTCTGGGTCTGTTCGGTGAAGTAGGCGGTCTGTCGCTTGACCTCCACATTGACCCGCGGATCGGCCTTCAGCGCGGCCTGAAAGGTCTCCAGCGATTCGGGTGACTCCAGCCCGACCAGCACGGTGGAAAAGATGTTGTTGCGGCCCCAGGCGGTTTGCGCGGTGGCCGCGTCCGCCCAAATCTCGCTGTCGAAGGAATCGCCGGACTCGAACAGCCCGACCACGGTCCAGTCGGCACCGCGCAGGCGCACGATCTTGCCCACATCCAATCCCTCAAACTGGGTCGCGGCGCCCTTGCCGACAATCAGCTGCTGCAATCCGGGGGTAAATGGCACGCCGGCGATGATCTTCAGATTCGGGCGCAGCGGAAAGGCCTGCGGCGTAACCCCGCGCAGCGTGACATTGGCGCCGAGCGTGTCGCCCTTGCGCGGCAGCTCCGCGATCACGACCAGCTCACCTGCGGCGAGCGGCCGGCCCTGCGCATCGCGACGCACACCGACGGTGCGCTCGGCAATTTGCAGGGTCTCCAAACTGACGTTGGAGTTGAGCTCGGCCGGCGAGCCGCCGCGCAGCACCATCACATTGCGCGGATCGCCGCTGGCCCCGAACGTGGCCTCGATGCCGCGCGACATGGCGAACAGCGCGGTGAACACACCGACCACGCCAGCGATGCCGATAACGATCACCAGCGACAACCCCAGCCGCTGGGGAATGCTGCGCAGGTTGATCGCCACCACCTGGAAGATCTGCTTGAACATGACGGATTCCTTAGCGGTCAGCGATCGGCGAGCGCATCGACGATCTTGAGCCGACCCGCGCGCAGCGCCGGCGGCAATCCCACCACCAACGCCAATGCGAGCATGGCGATGAGTCCCTGGACCCAGATCACCGGATCCGTCGGCAGTGAGCCGAAGAATCCCGGCGCTGCCTTGGCCATGCCGATGATGGCAAGACTGGACAAACTCATGCCCAGCAGGCCGCCGATCAAACACAGCACGGCGGCCTCGGCCAGCACCAGGCCGGTCACCTGGCCGTTGCTGAAGCCCAGGGTCTTGAGCACGGCCATTTCGGGAATGCGCTCGCGAATCGCCTGCGCCATCGTGTTGCCGGTCAGGATCACGATGGTGAAAAACACCGCGACCAGGATCAGTCGCACAATCAGGCCGATGTCGCCGATCTGGGCGAAGAACCCCTTGTTGAAGTCCTTTTCGCTCTGCGTCTTGGTTTCATCCGGCGAATTGAGGAACAGCTTGTCGATCGACTGCGCGACCTCGTTGGCGCGATCGGCATTCTCCAGCAACACGGCGAACACCCCGGCGGCACCCTGCCCGAACTGGTTGGCCTCGTTGAAGTAATCCCAATTGAGGAAGATCTGCGTAGTCTGCGCCTGCCAGTTCGAGTCCTTGCCGTCGTAGATGCCGACGATGTCGAAGCTCCATGCCATCGACCCGTCCTTTTGCGGAAAGATGTTGGACTTCAGCGGCAGCTTGTCGCCCACCTTCCAGCCGTACTGATCGGCGATCTTGCGGCCGACGATGGCCCCGGTACGGGTATTGGCGAACGCGTCCCACTGCGCATCGGGCATCACCCATTCGGGATACACCACGCGCAAGCTGCGCGGATTGGAGGCGAACGAGATCGCCTGCGTGTTGTCGCCGATGATGCCGCCGAACCACTGGTCGTGATGCACCGCAGCCACACCCGGCACGCTCTCGATCTGCGGCTTGAGCCGCTCCGGCAGCGAATCGGTGAACGACACCCGCGACTGCACGATCAGGCGCGAGGCGCCGACGAAGTCCGCGCCCGCGGTGAAGAACGCACCGATGGTCTGCAGCAACCCGAACAGCAAGAACGCGCACAGCAGCGACAGGATGGTGAACGCCGCACGGGTCTTCTTGCGCCACAGGCTGGCCCAGATGAAGGTGAGGTATTTCATTTTGTGTTCCCTTGCGGCGACTGGGGGCGTTGGGGTGGTGGGGGTGGGGAGTGTTCGTTTCACCACCGACACTACCCACTCGCCCCCAACTCAAGCCGCCACCTGCTCCGCCAACAACCCCTTATCCAGATGCAGCGTATGCGTCGCGAACTCGGCGGCCTTGGGGTCATGCGTGACCATCACGATGGTCTTGCCGAAATCGCGGTTGAGCTGCTGCAACAGGGTGAGAATTTCATCGGCGGTCTTGCGATCCAGATCGCCGGTGGGCTCATCGCAGACCAGGATCTGCGGATCGGACACGATGGCGCGCGCGATCGCCACGCGCTGCTCCTGACCGCCGGAGAGCTCTTTGGGCTTGTGGCCGGCGCGGTCGTCGAGGCCGACCAGCTTGAGCGCCACTGCGGCGTTCCGCCGGCGCTGCGCGGCCGACAGATTGGTCAGCAGCAGCGGCAGCTCGACATTCTTCTGCGCGGTCAACACCGGCATCAGATTGTAGAACTGGAATACGAAGCCGACATTGGCAGCGCGCCACTTGGCCAGCGCGCCGCTGGAGAGCTGGTCGATGCGGGTGCCGCCGACCGAGATCTCACCGCTGCTGGGCTGGTCCAGACCGCCGATCAGATTCAGCAAGGTCGTCTTGCCGGAACCCGAGGGTCCCATCAGTGCGACGAAGTCGCCCTTGGCGATCGACAGACTCAGGCCGTTGAGCACCGGCACTTTCTGTTTGCCGCGCTCATAGGTCTTGGCGACGTTGCGGACTTCCACCATGGCGCTCATCGTTCGATCCTCTTGTGTTGCATTCATACGCCGCGATTCAGGGTTTGACGCTTGCGGCGGCGCCATCGGCCAAACCATCGGCCGGCGCGACGACCACGCGGTCGCCGGCGACCACACCGCTAAGCACTTGCCGCGCGTCACCGGCGCTGAGCGTGCCCAGGATGACGGCTTGACGCCGCAGGCGATCGTCGGAGAGCACATACACCACGTCGAGATCGGATTCGCGACGCAAGGCGGCCTTCGGAACCAGCACGCCTTTCGGCGGCTCGGTCGGTGCGGCATCCGCTTTGTTTTCGTCGAGAAAAGCGACCCGCACGCCCATGTCGGGCACGATGCGCGCGTCCTTGAGCTTGATCGCGATGCGCACCTTGACCGTGGCCTTGCTGCGGTCGGCGGTGGGGATGATCGCGATCACCTCGGCGGGAATCTTCCAGTCCGGATACGCATTCAAGGTTGCTTCGACCGGCTGCGCGGGCTGCACGCGACCGATGAAGTTCTCGTTGACGTCGACTTCGATCTCCAGCGAGTCCATGTCGACGATGGTACCGATGCCGGTGCGGGTGAAGCTGCCGCCGGCCGACAGCGGCGAGATGATCTCGCCCGGCTGCGCGGCCTTGACCGTGACCACACCGGAGAACGGCGCGCGCACGATGGTGTTGTCCACATCCAGATCGAGGATTTGCAGCGACCGTTCGGCGACCTGCACCTCGCGCTGTGCGGACGCCAGACGCCCACGCAGGGCCGCGGCCTGGGTGTTGGCCGCATCGATAGCCTGCGCACTGGCCAGCTTGCGCTCGGCCAGGCCCTGCTGGCGCTCGGCTTCGCGCTCGGCATTGGCCAGATTGGTGCGGATCTCGGCCAGCTGCGAGCGGGCGGATTCGAGTCTTGCGGCGCCAAGGGCGCGCTGCGCCTTGACGTCGACGTCTTCCAGCGTCGCCAGCACCTGGCCCTGCTCGACGCGCATGCCCTCTTCGATCAGCACCGTCTGCACGCGGCCGGTGATCTTGGCCGACACCGTGGCCATGCGTCGTGCGGTGATGTAACCGGTGGCATCCAGCACCGAGGCCTGCGTCGTTTGCGAGGCCAGCGTACGCGCCACTGCCGTCTCGACCACCAGCGCAGGATCGCGATTCAGGAAATACGCCGCCACCCCCACGACCACCAGTACCGCCAGCACCACGCCCAGGACCAGCGGCGTGCGGGTGCCCGACCCCGCCGCCGGGGCGTTGCGGTCGATGCGCAACTGGTTGAGCAAATCGGACGTTTTCACGGAGCTACTCGCCGGCAATCGGGCGCGAAGTGTGCCACAAAGTGACGTGCGACTGCCGTGACCGCAAGGGTCGGGTCTCACCAGCGCAAGGTGACAAAAGACAGGCCAGCCGAACCTGGATCTCGCGCAGGCTGCGGCGCGATGCCTCGAGCGATTGGTTCGTCAAGATGAGAACCTCCGACACGCGCCCGGTGACCTTGGAACTCAGCGTCGCGATGCGTCGGGCCGGTGAATCCTGGTAGCGCTGCGGCTCCGACCCGTGGTCGAGGCGCAGACTTTCGAAGGCAGCCTTGTCGAGGGGCATCGGGATTCCTGTTACCTGTTTTCGTCAGTCACTGCGCTCCCGGACCAGGGTGGCTAGAATGCCTGCCGCGGAACGCTGCCTGACCAGCGTTGCGAAGCCGCGAACCTTAGCAAAGCGTTCCGAGCATGATCCTGCCCCTCGTAGACATCGGCCTAAACCTCGCCCACAACAGCTTCGACCACGAGCGGGACGCCGTCGTCGCCGCTGCAGTGGCCGCTGGTGTCGGCCACATGGTCATCACCGGCAGCACGCTCGAGAGCACGCACGCGGCAATCGCCATTGTGCGCAGCGACCCTCGGCGGTTCCGGGCGACGGCCGGCATCCACCCGCATCACGCGCGCGAGTTCCACGCGGCCGATGTGCCGGAACTGCGCCGGCTGATGCAGGGACTTCAAGTGCCTGCTGGTTTGGGCCAGGCACGACACCGCCTTCCTTCCCGTGTACTCACAACAATTGCTGGAAATGTTTCGGTCGCGCGGGCTGCCCCACAAGACCATGGCGCTGCCCTGCGCCCACTACACTACGGGGGAGTTTCCATTTCGGATCCTGGATGGCTTGGGGATGTGCTGGTTTCTGGCGAGGAACCTGTAGCGGGCGTGGAAGGGGAGGGCAAGGGTAATGCCTCAGAAGCTGTGAAAAAATTCAAACGTCCCGCTTCTCGCGCACTGCAATCCCACTGTTTTCAGTGTGGGATATGCCTCTGGCTTGTCCTCTTGACACGCCGGAAGAATTTTTTCACAGCTTCTCAGTCTCGGGGGCCGTGGGACAAGCTTGAGCTTGTCTCGGACGGTATCCGAAAGGTGTCCGGACAGGCTGAAAGCCTATCCCACCCGGCTGCACAGGCTGTTGCCCCCGACGCTGAGAAGGTGTGAAAAAATCCCTCCGACCGTGAGGGTGGCAGGCCAAACGGCCTGCCCCACGCTGCAATCAACACACTTAGACCACCGTGGGACAGGCGGTTTCGCCTGTCCGCCGATTTTTTCACACCTTCTGAGGCATTACGGGCAAGGTGCGGAAGACTATTGACAATGGTTGGCGCAGCGACTACTATGGGGGCATCACTGAGAAAGGAGGTGGTCCAGGAAAATGTCATCTAGCAGTAGTAGACCTTGTGAGGTGGCCGACTCCTGAGTCGACTGTTCTGAGGCAGCCGGCTTCGAATCAGTGACGAGGCCAACGTTCCTGTAGACCGGCCGCCTCACAATGGTTGCGATGGGCCGCAGGCCCATCCAGAGGCTACCAACCCCCGCGACGCTGACGGAGTGGCGCGGGGGTTTTTCTTTGAGTCGGGAGAACAGCGGCGCCAGCAGGGTGCTATACTGGGAAAACTAGTGAAGAGGAAAGGACTTACGGTTTCATGAAAGCTGGGATTCACCCCGCTTACCAGGAAGTGAACATCATCTGTGCCTGCGGTAACACCTTCCGCAGCCGGTCCACGCACAAGGGGGACATCCGGGTGGAGATCTGTTCCCGGTGTCATCCCTTTTTCACCGGGCGGCAGAAGTTGGTGGACACGGAGGGTCGCATCGACCGCTTCCAGAAGAGGTATCAGAAGAAAGGGGAACCCAAGCAGGCTTCCCCGGCGCCTCAACCCGGAGCTTGAGCGCCAGGCTACTTAGGACCCGGTGCCGGCTGCGATGCTGGTCCCGTTCCTGGCGCATCTTTTCGTACTCGGCCCGCTGGGTGTCATTCAGCAAGGAGCGGATGGCCTCGGTTTGGGCATCCATGATGCTCTTGACTTCAGGCCGGTACTTCTTCTGCATCTCGCGGAAGCGATCCCCTGTGGCCTCCAGAATCTGGTTAAGCTGCTGAAACTGCGGCGGGCTCAGCTTCAAGCGGGATCGCATCTCTTCCGCGTATTGGCGCCGCATTTCCTCCGGGCTGGGCCGGGTTCTGGCTCGGACGGTCTGGGCGGTGTAAAAGCGATAACCCAGGATGCCGACCAGGGCCCCGCTCAGGAAGACCAGGGACAGGTAAAGGGCGACGAAGAGCCTGGAGCGTTTCATTGGGATCTGTCGGGACTTCCGTAATCGGCGCGGACGATTTCGACGTCGGCTTCGCTTTCATCCGACTGGTCGGAGGCCAGGATCTCCAGGTAGGTGTTGGTGTAGAAAGGAGAGACGTAGGGCTGGTGCCGGGCCAGCAACATGCCGATCAGCAGCGAGACGGCGGCGGCGGCGGTGACGAAGCCCTGGGCTAGTCGCTTCAGATCGTGAGCGGCGGATTGCTTGGCCTCAATCCTTCGCCAGAGCCGTGGCATGAACTCCGGGCTGGGATCCGGATCCGGCAACGCAGCACGGTAGTCCGCGAACAACCGAGAGAGTGCTTCCTCGGGCCTTTCGATAGGCCCATCGATGTCCCGCAACGACATACTACCCCCTAACTCCTACCCCCGACTTGCGCGGGCTTGGCTTCCAGGTCCGCGTAAGCCTTCAAAACTCTCTGGCGAGCTCGAAATAATCTCACCTTCAAAGCATTCTCGTTCACATGGTAAATCTTTTCAAGCTCTTTTAGCGAGAGACCCTCGATTTCTTTCAGAGTCAGCAAAATTCGATCCTGCTCCGAGACGCTGCTCAGGAGGGAATCCACCAATTCGCGAACTCGCTTGTTGCGCTGTTCGGTCTCTTGCCGCCTGCTGCCGGCGGCGGCGTCTGCGAACATGACCTGCTGTTCCGACAGGTCCGCCATCCTGGTTTCGCCACGGCGGCGCTGCCGTCGCAGGTAATCGTAGGAGGCATTGACGGTCAAGCGGTGGAGCCAAGGCTCGAAGACCTCCGGCGTGCGCAATTGGTCCAGCGAAAAATAGAGGCGCAGAAACACCTCCTGCCCGACATCTTCAACGTCCTCGGGACGTCCGATAAGCCGCGCGATGGTTCCGAGAATCCGCCTACGGTACGTCTGCACAATCTGGTTGTAAGCGGGGCCGTCGCCTTCCCGCGCGCGCTTAATCAACTCGAAGTCAACCAGCATGCCGTCGATTGGGCCGGCATCCCAAGGGTCCTCAACGTCCCTCAACAACAATGGCGAACCGGCAAACTGTTAGGTTACAAGGCATTGGCGGGAATTGCAAAGCACGAGCAGGCCGGAGCGGTTGGGTGCGGCATGCTAGAATCGACAATTAGCCGCGATTGTTCATGGACTTTCTGGAAGGGTTAAACCCCCAACAGCGTGAGGCTGCCGCGTACGTCCGGGGTCCGCTTCTAATCCTGGCCGGGGCAGGCAGCGGGAAGACCCGGGTGATCACGCACCGGATCGCCCACCTGGTCCACGCCCACCGGGTCCCGCCTCAGGGCATCGTCGCCGTGACCTTCACGAACAAGGCGGCCGACGAGATGCGGGAACGGGTGGGGGTGTTGCTGGGTGGGAGCCATGCTCTGACGGAGCTCACGGTGTCCACCTTCCATTCCTTCTGCGTGAGGGTGCTGCGGAGGGACGGGCGGGCGCTGGCAGAGCTGCGGCCTGGGTTTACCAGGAGCTTCACCATCTACGACGAAGATGACCAGTTGGCCCTTCTCAAGGCCGTGTACCGGCATCTGGGAGTGGAAGAGAAGCAGTTCATGCCATACCAGGCCGCCCTTTCGCGGATCAGCCACGCTAAGAATCGCAAGCAGACCCCCAAGGATGTCTACGAGGCCTCCAAGGATGCCAAGACGACCCGGCTGGCGTCCATTTTTGAGGGCTACGAGAACCGGTTACGGCAGGCCAACGCATTGGATTTCGACGACTTGCTGCTGGAAGCGGTCCGGCTGATGCAGCACGACGAGGGGGTGCGGCAGGCCTACAACCGCCGGATCGAACATCTGCTGATTGACGAGTACCAGGACACCAACCGGAGCCAGTACGAGCTGATGCGGCTGCTGTCGGAGACGCACAGGAACGTGTGCGTGGTGGGAGACGAGGACCAGTCCATCTATAGCTGGCGGGGCGCGGACATCCGCAACATCCTGGATTTCGAGCAGGATTATCCGGACGCCCTGACCTTCCGGCTGGAGCAGAACTACCGCTCGACGAAGAACATTCTGGAATCGGCCAGCGCGCTGGTGGCGCACAACAAGGAGCGCAAGGGGAAGTGGTTGTGGACCTCGGCGCCGAAGGGACAGCGGATCGGGCTCTACGAGGCATGGGACGCTGAGGACGAAGCGCTGTTCATCGCCGACACTATCGAGCGGGTGGCCAAGGGCCCCGAGGACCGGGTGGGGGTGCTGTACCGGACCAACTTCCAATCGCGGCAGATTGAAGAGGCCCTGCGAAGGTATGGGCGCAAGTACCACGCAGTGGGGGGATTCAGTTTCTACCAGCGCGCCGAGATCAAGGACATTCTGGCCTATCTGAAGGTGATGCTCTCGCCGCAGGATTCCGTCAGCCTGCTGCGCATCGTCAACACGCCGGCGCGGGGTATCGGAAAGACCACGCTCGAGCAGGTGGACCGGTACACGCTGGAGCACGGCCTGAGCCTGTGGGCGGCGCTGGGGCGGATGCTGGAGGAGGAGCAGTTTTCCGCCAGAGCGGAGGCGGCCCTGAGCGGGTTCCGCCGGCTGATGGAGGAGCTGATCGAAGCGGCGCAGGTAAGCCCATTGGATGAGCTGCTGCGGCTGATCGTGGAGCGCACCGGATATCAGAAGATGCTGGAGGCGGATGACTCGCCGGCCGCGGAATCAAGGCTGGAGAACCTGGACGAACTGGTCAACGCCGGTGCGGAGGCGGTCGAGCGTGGGGAAGACATCGTGGCGTTTCTGGATCACGCGGCCCTGGTTTCGGAAGCGGATTCCTACGATGAGCGCGCCCAGGTCTCGCTGCTGACCTTACACAATGCCAAGGGACTGGAGTTCCCGATCGTGTTCATCGCGGGCCTGGAGGAGCGCCTGTTTCCGCACGCGCGGTCGCTGGAGTCCGGATACCGCGATGGAAGAGGAACGCCGGTTGTGCTACGTGGGGATGACGCGGCCCAGAGGCGGTTGATCCTGAGCTGGGCCCGCGCGCGGCGCAAGTGGGGTGGAGGCACAGCGGAGGCGCGTGAACCGTCCCGGTTCCTGCGCGAAATACCGAAGGGATTGACCGAGGACCTGCGCGAGAGGACGCTGGCCCCTCAGGTGGACCTTTTTGCCGAGCGGCACCAGGTGCGGCAGAGCGTGCGCCGGAGCACCTATTCCGGCAAGACGTATAATTCCCTGGAGAACATCAGCGAGTTCTTTGCTTCGCGGGGCATGCCAGTTCCGTCGAAGAGTGCACCGGAAGTCAAGCCGGCGGCACGAGCTTCTCCCCCGGCGCGAAAGCAGAGGTTTGCGCTGGGCTCGGAGGTGGAGCACCCGCGCTATGGAAAGGGCATGGTAATCCGGCGGGAAGGTGAGGGAGATTCCACCAAGCTCACCGTAAGCTTTCCAGGGCATGGGTTGAAGAAGTTGGTGGAAAAGTACGCAGGATTGAAAGCACAAGAATGAACACCAAGAACCTCACAGACAGAGCGGAACGCAAGAAGCTGAAGCGGGCGGCCCGGAAGAAGGCGCCGCCCAAGGCCAAGCGCGCGGCGGGAGTGGCGCGGGGCTCCGAGAAGCGCAAAGTCAAGAAGATGGTCAAGGGGCAGAGGAAGAGATAAGCGCATTTCCGGTCTGCCGTGGGCCAGCTACTCCGAACCAAGAGCATCGACGCGCTGATTGCGACCAGCGAGGAGCCGGAGAACCGCCTGAAGAAAACGCTGGGGCCGTGGAGCCTGACGGCGCTGGGCGTGGGGGCGGTCATCGGGTCGGGGATATTCATCTTGACCGGAACCGCCGCGGCCGGCGAGACGCTCAGTTTTCGCTCGATTCTGCACGCGCCGGTACTGGACCTGCTGCTACACGGCGGCGGGACACTGTCCACCATCGGGCGTCCCGGCGCCGGGCCGGGGATTGCGCTGTCGTTCCTGCTGACGGCCATCGCATGCAGCTTCGCGGCCCTGTGTTACGCCGAGCTGGCCTCGATGATCCCCGTCGCCGGCAGCGCCTACACCTATGCCTACGCCACCCTGGGGGAGATTTTCGCGTGGATTATCGG
The DNA here is from genome assembly GCA_963725415.1 of uncultured Acidobacteriota bacterium. Lineage (GTDB taxonomy): Bacteria > Acidobacteriota > Terriglobia > Bryobacterales > Bryobacteraceae > CAVRZY01. The sequence continues at coordinate 17,887 of CAVRZY010000174.1, forward strand.
GTGGGACCTGATTCTGGAGTACGCGGTCTCGAACATGGCCGTGGCGGTGGGCTTTTCGGCGTATTTGAACGACTTGCTGGAGAGCGTGTTCGGTTTCCACTTACCGCCGCAGTTATGCGGCCCGATCATCAAGGGAGGGCAGTTCACGGGGAACTGGTTCAATCTGCCGGCGCTGATCGTACTGCTTGTTTTGACCTACATCCTGGTGCGTGGGGTCAGGGAGAGCGCGGGGACTAACAACGTGATGGTGCTGGTCAAGATCGCCGCCATCCTGATTTTCGTGGTGGGAGCGGCGGGAGCGGTGCGCGCGGAGAACTGGCGTCCCTTCATGCCGAACGGATTTCCGGGCGTACTGACCGGAGCGGCCATCGTGTTCTTCACCTATATCGGTTTTGATTCGGTTTCCACGGCAGCGGAGGAATGCCGGTGCCCGCAACGAGACCTGCCGATTGGCATCGTGGCCAGCCTGGTGATCTGCACGATTCTCTACGTCTCGGTGGCGCTGGTGCTGACGGGGATCCAGAACTACAGGTTCCTGAACGCCGACGCGCCCGTGGCGGTGGCGCTGAAGACGCTGGGCTACGAGTCCATCCGGCGGTGGGTGGTTTTGGGGGCGCTGGTGGGCATGCTGTCTTCGCTGCTGGTGTTCCAGTACGGGCAGGCGCGGGTGTGGTTTGCCATGTCGCGGGACGGATTGCTGCCGGCGGCCTTTTCGAAAGTCCATCCGGAGCACCGGACGCCGCACATCAGCACCTGGGTGGCGGGGCTGTTTGTGGGCCTGCCGGCGGGCATCTGGGACATCGGCACTTTCGCCGATCTGGCGAATATCGGGACGCTGTTCGCCTTCATCGTGGTGGCGGCCGGCGTGGTGGTGTTGCGAAAGAGGCAACCGGAGCGGCCGCGCGGCTTCCGCATGCCGGGGGTGCCATGGCTGCCCGGGTTGTCGATTCTGTTCTGCCTGATCTTGATGCTGAGCCTTCCGCTTCAGACCTGGGTTCGCTTCGTGGTGTGGCTGGTGATCGGGCTGGGGATTTACGCCTGGTTCGGCCGGAAGCACAGTGCCGAGAGGGGCCAGGCTAACAGCTAACAGCCATGAAAGCGACATTGTTACTCGGCATTGTTTATGTGGCGTTTCTGGGGGTTGCGGACCAGCACCATCCTCCGCGCAACGCGGAGGAGTACGCCCGGGTGCTCAACGATCCCCAACGCGAAAGCTGGCAGAGGCCGCACGAGGTCGTGAAGGCGCTGGGCTTGAGATCCGACGAGACGATCGCCGATCTGGGGGCGGGGACCGGGTACTTTGCCCGCCGGTTCGCGCCTCATGTGGCGAAAGTGTACGCCATCGACATCGATGAGAAGTTGTTGAAGATCGCCAAAGACGGGGCGCCCCCCACCTGGAGACCATCCTGGCGGCGCCAGACGATCCCAGGCTGCCGCAGGGATCTGTTGACACCATCTTCATCTGCGACACTCTCCATCACATCGCCAACCGTGCTGCGTATTACCCGAAGCTGAAGAAGGCGCTGAGGCCCGGCGGGCGGATCGTGAACATCGACTTCCACAAGAAGCCGCTTCCGGTGGGCCTCCGGAGAGCATGAAGCTCTCCGAGGAGGAAGTGATTGCGGAATTCAAGGCGGCGGGGTTTCGCTTGAGCAAGACCCTAGACTCTCTGCCCTACCAGTATTTCCTGGTGTTCCAGCAGGCGGAGAGGTAACGAAAACGGGGACAGGAGTTCATGATCTTTCGGTTCACAGCGCGGCATGGCCGCAACCGAACAACCGAGCGAGCGGCAGGTGCGGGCAGAGCGGCGGTGCCGGGGGAATTGACGATTGCTGTGTCTGCCGCCGCGGGACACTCCAATCGCCAATCGTCAATTGATCGGCGACACGGAAAGTGGCCCACACGCGGAATCTCCGCGCGCCGCAAAGAAATGGGTCCTTAGTGCCGTCTGAGTTTTAGCGAAGGCATGCCGAGGTGGGCCGGAAGTTAATTCAGATGTTCTCCCATCCGTGAGCTAAAGCTACATTCGCGCCGCCATGCGCCACGCCAGGGTTCACAGATGCGCGACGCGGGGAAAGGGAAAACTGCTCCGGGCGTCCCGCCCTGCGTGTTACTGCGGATTTGAAGGGCGGAGCGCCCGACAGGAGCTCCGGGGAAGTCGAGCTGGCGGTGTCGAACCATCCTCCGCGGGCAGGTCCACTTCCGGCTTCAGTGCAGTATCTGAATGGAAAAAACTCATTCCCCGTCACTCCCGGTCGGATGCGATAGGGGAGGCTCCGGAAGCCAAGGTCTGAGCGCCTTGACTAGACTCTCCCTCCCTTACCTCATCCGCCGGCTTTATCCTGCCGCTCGCACTGCCAGGTTCTAATCGCTGCGGCTCCCACTGACTCCGGTTCTTCACGGCCTTGCGTCAACGCGCAGATCCGGGTTCAGATGAATGGTCTTGCCGGCCACCACGTAGATGTTCTCGGCGAATGGCGTGCGGCCCGGCGCACGAATCTCGATGTTGTAACGCCCGGGGCGCAGCCGCATAGTCTTCAGCTTCCCAACAGTTCCCGCAAAGGAACCGTCGATGAACACTTCGGCATCCTTCACCTTCGTGTCCACCTTTACCTCGCCAGCGTTCGGAGTGCCAAAGTAGGGGCCCCATGAATACGGTCCGTAGAACGGACCATACCAGCCATACGAGCCATACCAGCTATATGGCGCGAAGCGTGGGCCTGCAAACACTCCAATACGGCCGCGGGCAGCGGCCGTCATAGGCAGCAGCGCCATGGCCACTGCGCTCGCCAGTAGCAGCTTTTTCATATCCCACCTCCGCTCTAACCAGGAGCATTTTCCATGCCATATTGCAAGCGGCTGTCACTTCAGATACTTCCGAGATTTCTTGTTGGCTGAGAATCACCACCCTGGTTGATTACCACCAGCCGGTCAGTATCGCTGTCGAGGCGCATCTCACTGCGGGCGACAGAATTCTTGTTCCAGGATGTGGGTGCTCTCTATGATCACGCAGGCTCCCGCGTCCGGAGCCGGAGGAAATCGTCAGGCCGGTTCGATCTCATCAACGTCGCCACCGACACCCAACGCTTCGTATAGGCTGAATAGTCGACCAGAATTCCCGATTTGGCATCCTGGCCGGCATCCAGGATACACCCAACCACCTTCGTTCGAGCTGCTTGTTCCATCCTGTCCGTCCCTAGCGACTCCGGTAACCCTCCAAGCGTGCGGGTCTGGGCCCTTTCGGCTACGGGAAGACCTGGCAATCTTCGGCACTGTGCACGTTGCCGGGCCGCAGTTTCGTCGCCAGGCAGTCTCCTTCGCGGTTGAACAGCAGCAGCGGACGGTAGCAGGTGGATTAGAAGTGGCCGTTGTAGGCACTCTGCTCCTGCTGGCCATAGACCGGGATCTCGGTCGAATGCATGTCCAACACCACCCGCTGGGGCGAATCGATGGCCTCTGCCCTGCCGTTCAGCTCGCGGTTCATCGCTGCCAGCCCGGCGAGGGGCAACCGCGTGTTCGTCCCACGAGGGTCGGTCAAGTGCTGCTCGATCAGTTCACGGAAACCCAAACGTTCGTCCAACTCCCGCACCAGAATCAGGCCACCGTCGGAGGTGACCCGTGATCCCTGGAAGTCGACCTTCAGAGAAGCATTGAAAGAAAGCTGAAAGGACTGGTTTTGTTTGTCACCCATCGGGTGTGGGCCTCCGGAGTGTCTTCATCGCCTTCAAGCCCCTATGGATAAAGGCGATGAAAAGCCTTAAGAGGTTGTGGGTAAGTGGTCAAATCGGGAATGCCGGTTAGTACTACAGGGATGCATGAAAAGCCTGTTCGACGGAGCGCGGCGGTAGGGCAAAACGGGGACAGGCACACTACTGTCCGGTTAAGGTCTGGCTCTCGGTCGATAATCTGCCTGGATTCAGCGCGCTGGAGCGGAAGTCAGGCGTCACCGATTTCAACTCGCCGTGCTGTCAGAATAGCTCTCTATGCACGCGGGCCAGATCGTTTTCTCCCATTTGATGGAGCACGCGCCGATCCACGCCTTCCGCCGTTGCGTGGGGCGCTACGGCGCGGACTACCGATTGCGACGCTTTTCCTGCTGGGATCAGTTTCTCTGCATGGCGTTCGCCCAACTCACGTTTCGCGAGAGCTTGCGGGATATCGAGGCCTGCCTCCGGTCGGTACCCAATCGCCTGTACCACCTCGGCATTCGGGGACTGGTTTCGCGCTCCACACTGGCGGACGCCAATGAGAAGCGGGATTGGCGAGTGTATGCGGATTTCGCCCAGGCCTTGATTCAGATCGCGCGGCCCCTCTACGCAGGCGAGTGGTTGGGCGTGGATCTGGACAACACCGCCTATGCCCTGGATTCCACCACCATCGATCTGTGCTTGTCGCTGTGCCCCTGGGCGCCGTTTCAACAGTCTCGCGGCGCGATCAAGCTGCACACGCTGTTGGATCTCAGGGGCAGCATCCCCAGCTTCCTTCGCATCACGCACGGACGCGTCTCCGACGTCAGCACCTTGGATGAGATCCTGTTCGAGCCGGGGGCGTTCTATGTTCTGGACCGTGGCTATCTTCATTTCCAGCGGCTGTTCAAGATCGATCAGGCAGGAGCGTTCTTCATCACCCGCGCTTGCAAGAACACCCAGTTCGCGCGCCTGTACTCCCGTCCGGTGGACAAGACCACAGGCCTGCGTTGCGATCAGACCATTCGGTTGACGGGCGCCGATTCGCAGCACACCTATCCGGCGGCATTGCGGCGCGTGCGCTTCGTCGACCCGGAGACCTCCAACCGACTGGTCTTTCTGACCAATCATTTTCACTTGGCGGCGCTGGCCATCGCTGTGTTGTACCGCCGCCGCTGGAAGGTGGAACTGTTCTTCAAGTGGATCAAGCAGCACCTGCGCATCAAGGCTTTTTACGGGTATTCGGAGAACGCCGTCAAGACCCAGATTTGGATTGCGGTGGCGGTTTACGTTCTGGTGGCGATTGTGCGGAAGCGGCTCGGTCTGGAGGTGAGCCTCTACACTTTTTTGCAGGTTCTGAGCCTGAGCCTGTTCGAGAAAACCCCGATTTTACAGGTGTTCCAGCGAGATCTCCCCACGGCAGAATGGCCCCTCTCTGACAACCAATTGAAACTATGGGAGTTTTAACCGGACAGTAGTGGGACTGTACCCGAATTACCGTCCCCGCATTGGTCCGGTCAAAGAAACTGGGGGAGGGCAAGCCAAAAACCGGGGACTGACACACTACTGTCCGGTTAAGGTCTGGCTCTCGGTCGATAATCTGCCTGGATTCAGCGCGCTGGAGCGGAAGTCAGGCGTCACCGATTTCAACTCGCCGTGCTGTCAGAATAGCTCTCTATGCACGCGGGCCAGATCGTTTTCTCCCATTTGATGGAGCACGCGCCGATCCACGCCTTCCGCCGTTGCGTGGGGCGCTACGGCGCGGACTACCGATTGCGACGCTTTTCCTGCTGGGATCAGTTTCTCTGCATGGCGTTCGCCCAACTCACGTTTCGCGAGAGCTTGCGGGATATCGAGGCCTGCCTCCGGTCGGTACCCAATCGCCTGTACCACCTCGGCATTCGGGGACTGGTTTCGCGCTCCACACTGGCGGACGCCAATGAGAAGCGGGATTGGCGAGTGTATGCGGATTTCGCCCAGGCCTTGATTCAGATCGCGCGGCCCCTCTACGCAGGCGAGTGGTTGGGCGTGGATCTGGACAACACCGCCTATGCCCTGGATTCCACCACCATCGATCTGTGCTTGTCGCTGTGCCCCTGGGCGCCGTTTCAACAGTCTCGCGGCGCGATCAAGCTGCACACGCTGTTGGATCTCAGGGGCAGCATCCCCAGCTTCCTTCGCATCACGCACGGACGCGTCTCCGACGTCAGCACCTTGGATGAGATCCTGTTCGAGCCGGGGGCGTTCTATGTTCTGGACCGTGGCTATCTTCATTTCCAGCGGCTGTTCAAGATCGATCAGGCAGGAGCGTTCTTCATCACCCGCGCTTGCAAGAACACCCAGTTCGCGCGCCTGTACTCCCGTCCGGTGGACAAGACCACAGGCCTGCGTTGCGATCAGACCATTCGGTTGACGGGCGCCGATTCGCAGCACACCTATCCGGCGGCATTGCGGCGCGTGCGCTTCGTCGACCCGGAGACCTCCAACCGACTGGTCTTTCTGACCAATCATTTTCACTTGGCGGCGCTGGCCATCGCTGTGTTGTACCGCCGCCGCTGGAAGGTGGAACTGTTCTTCAAGTGGATCAAGCAGCACCTGCGCATCAAGGCTTTTTACGGGTATTCGGAGAACGCCGTCAAGACCCAGATTTGGATTGCGGTGGCGGTTTACGTTCTGGTGGCGATTGTGCGGAAGCGGCTCGGTCTGGAGGTGAGCCTCTACACTTTTTTGCAGGTTCTGAGCCTGAGCCTGTTCGAGAAAACCCCGATTTTACAGGTGTTCCAGCGAGATCTCCCCACGGCAGAATGGCCCCTCTCTGACAACCAATTGAAACTATGGGAGTTTTAACCGGACAGTAGTGGGACAGGCAACGAATTGCCAGAAAGCGGCAATTCGACCCAGTCCCCGTTTTGCGCGCGATTTTCAGGAGAGAAGAAGGACCGATCATGGGACTAATCAATGTGAGCGGGAGTCCCCGGCGTGGTTCTCTGATGGCGCTGAGCAGTGCTGCATCGGGTCCAACGGAATTGTGTTGACTTTCCCCTTTTCTTCGCCCAGAATGAAGACATGGCGTTAACCCGACGGCAGAAGCAGGTGCTGGATTTCATTGCAACGTTTCTGGACGAAAATGGTTACAGTCCGAGCTACGAAGAAATCGCGCACGGGCTGGGTCTTGCCTCGCTGGCTACGGTGCACAAGCACATCTCGGCCCTGGACGCCAAGCATTACCTCAAGCGGGGGTTCAATCAGAGCCGGTCCCTGGATGTGTCGCCGAAGTATTATCAGGAGCAGCGCAGGTACCGGCAAAGCGTCACCGGGTTGGACGTTCCGCTGGTGGGGCGAATCGCGGCTGGCACGCCGGTGGAAGCGGTGGCGGGGCGGGAGAAGCTGGATTTCGCAGAGTTTCTGAACCACGAGGACCTGTTCGCGCTGGAAGTGCGCGGCGATTCCATGGTCGATGACCACATCCTGAGCGGCGACATGGTGTTGGTGGAAGGCGGGCGCGAAGCACGTGACGGAGACATCGTGGTGGCGCTGGTGCGGAGCGCGGAGACCACTCTGAAACGTTTCTATCGGGAGTCTGGCGACAGGGCGCGGTTGCAGCCGGCGAACTCCAGCATGCCGCCCCTGGTGGTGCCTCTGAGTGAACTGCAAATCCAGGGGCGCGTGCTGGCGGTCCTACGTAAGTACAAGTAGGCCGGAAGCTGTGCTGCTGGCGAGGCTACTCCGCACCAAAGGCGCGGCGGCGCCGGATTTCCTCTTCCGCGCAAAACCAGTCTTCTTCGGCGGAACCGTGTGGGCAGCCGCGGGCCTCCCAGAGGGAGTAGGCCAACTGTTCGACTTCCGTACGCTCGGTAAGCGAGTCGAACACGGGTTGTTCGGGCTCGGAAACAGGACTGACCGAACCCAGGGACAGAGGATCAAGGGGTTCCGCTTGGGCATCCGGGGAGATGGCCTGCGGCGCAGCCAACTGAGTAGCATCAGCAGGCTTGGTACGAGGCGTCCTTTGCCTGCGCGCCGGGGCCGCGGCGGCGGCAGTGCCACCGCTGGATACAGAGACACCAGATTCCGTACTGCGTTTTCTTGCCATTACATTTCCCTTCTGTTGAGTGGGCTCAAACCATTTTACCAGAACGAGCGGGCCGGGCTGGGGGCGGCAGTGACTGCCGGTCTCCGTCTTGCGTGGAGCAATCATTCGGCGAGGCGCAAGATCTCGGAAGCTACTTTGTAGAAAGCTTCGCCGAGCTGGGCGGGGGTGGGGGCGAAGACATAGAGGCCGGTGGGCTGGGCGGGGTCATAGACGGGGCTGTCGGGGACGTTGGAGATGCGGCGCATGAACTCCTGGTCCGGGGGTTCCGAGGAGGTGCCGCCAAGGCCGATGGTGAAGATGTAGACCCGGAGAGCAGCATCCTGGCGCATTTTGGTGAGGTTGGAGCTGGCAGCCGGGGGTCCGAAGCGGCAACCGGAGCTGGAGGGCACGGCCTTCTCGTTGGCGTTGGTGATGGAGGAGGCCTGGCGGTTCATGACGTCGGTGGTGTCACCCGTCGGGGCGCCGCCAGCCCATTGTGCGATGAAGCCGAGCTTGGGGGACTTGTCGGAGCAGGGAGCGGAGCCGGTCAGCGGCTAGGAAGCGGTGCCGCGAGCGCGAACCGTGGCTGCTTCGAGGCGCAGGAGGCGGAGGAAGTAGAGAGGCGCATCGACAGAGGCAGACGTGGTGACGGTTCGGGTGCGGTAGCCTGTCTCGGTGATGGCCACGTTGAACTGGCGGTCAGTGGAGGCGTAGGTGCCTTCGGGGAAGTTGGCGTTGAAAAACATGGCCGCGGTGGCGCTTCGCGCCCGGCGCGGTTCCTCATGAGGCCACGACTGCGGGTGCAGGCTGGCGCTTAAACTTGCACTTGGCGTTGGGGCACTGGGCGACGGGGCCTGACTTCAGCCATTTCTCGACCAGATAGGGGCTGTCGCATTCGGGACATTTTTCGGGCAGGGGCTTGGACCAGGCAACGAACTTACATTTGGGGTAGCGGTTGCAGCCATAGAAGGTCCTGCCGCGCCGCGAGCGGCGCTCGATGAGCTCTCCCTGGCCGCAGGCGGGACAGGTCACGCCGATGGTCTTCTGCTTGACGTACTTGCAGGCGGGGTAATTGCTGCAAGCCGTGAACTCGCCGAAGCGGCCGTGCTTGAGCGCCAGCGGGCTGCCGCACTGAGGGCAGGGCTCATCGAGCGGCACGTCCGGCTTTTGATCCTCGGCGCCGATGCGCCGGGTGGTCTTGCAGTCGGGATAGCCGGAGCAGGCGTAGAAGGTCCCGAAGCGGCCGCGCTTGAGCACCATGGAACGCCCGCAGTTCTCGCAGTACTCCTGGTCTTCCTGTTCGGTGAGGTCCACGTTGTCAACGTCCGGCAGATCGACGGTGAGTTCGCGGGTGTTGGCGCACTCGGGATAGCCGCTACAGCCGATGAAGCTGCCGTGGCGGCCCCAGCGAATGACCATGGGCTTGCCGCACTTGTCGCACACCAGGTCGGTGGGTTTCTCCATGCGCTTGATGTCGGTCATGTGCAGCTCGGCGCGTCGCAGATCCTTCTGGAAATCCTTGTAGAAATCCTTCAGGGCGGCGCGCCAGTCCACCTTGCCCTCTTCGATCTGGTCCAGTTCCTCTTCCATGCGGGCGGTGTACTGGACGTCGAAGATATCGTCGAAGTTCTCGATGAGCAGATCGGTGACCACCATGCCGAGTTCGGTGGGCGCGAAGCGTCCGGCGTCGCGCCTGACGTAGCCGCGCTCCTGGATAGTGGAGAGGATGGAGGCGTACGTGGAGGGGCGGCCAATGCCGTCGGCCTCCAGGGTCTTGACCAGGGTGGCTTCGTTATAGCGCGGCGGCGGCTCGGTGAAATGCTGCTCGGGCTGGATGGAACGAAACTTGAGCCGCTCACCCTCGGAGACGGCGGGCAGCTTGTGCCGGAGTTCCTCGTCCTCTTCGTCTTTCTGGTCCTTGCCCTCCTCGTAGACCGCCAGGAAGCCGTCGAAGGTAGGGATTGAGCCCGAGGCCCGAGACAGGTACTCAGCGCCGTCCTTCCCGCTGGCCATGACGTCGATGGTAGTCTGCAAGAAGACCGCCGGCATCATCTGAGATGCCACGAAGCGCATCCAGATCAGCCGGTAAAGCTTCAGTTCGTCCTCGGCCAGGCGGAGCTCCAGAGACTCCGGGGTGTGGAAGACGGAGGTGGGGCGGATAGCCTCATGCGCGTCTTGGGCGTCCTTCTTGCTTCGGTACAGGTTCGGGGAAGGCGGAAGGTAATCCGCGCCGAATCTCTGTCCGATCAGATCACGCGCTTCGCGAAGGGCTTCCTCAGAGACGCGGGTCGAGTCGGTGCGCATGTAGGTGATCAAGCCGACCGGACCCTCTTTCCCCAGCGGGATTCCTTCGTAGAGGCGCTGCGCCAGCGCCATGGTGCGCTTGACGGAGAGGCGCAGCTTGCGGGAAGCCTCTTGCTGGAGTGTCGAGGTAATGAAGGCAGGAACGGGGTTGCGCCTTTTCTCCCGGGTCTCGACCGAACGGACCACGTAAGAGGCGCCTTCCAGTTGGGCCACCACGGAGTCGGCGGCAGCCTGGTTGGGGATCTCCAGAGCCTCGTCGTTGCGCTTGAGAAGTTGCGCGACCAGCACGGGCGGTGTTTTCGCCGCCAGGTGCACCTCGATGCTCCAGTACTCGCGCTTCTGGAAGGCGCGGATCTCGCGTTCCCGCTCCACGATCAGGCGCACCGCCACGGTCTGCACGCGTCCGGCGGAAAGACCGCGGCGGACTTTGTCCCACAGCAGGGGAGAGATCTGGTAGCCCACCAGGCGATCCAGGATGCGGCGGGCTTGCTGGGCTTCCACCAGGCGAAGGTCCACCGCGCCTGGATTCTCGAAAGCCTTTTGAATGGCCCGGGCAGTGATCTCGTTGAACATCACCCGGTGGATTTTGGGGCCGCCGTCCTTCTTCCCTTGCAACTCTTCCTGGAGGTGAAAGCAGATGGCCTCGCCTTCGCGATCCGGGTCGGCGGCCAGGTAGACCGCATCAGACTGTCTGGCTGCCTGCTTGAGCTCCTGGATGAGCTTCCTCTTGCCTTCGATGACCACGTAAGTGGGCTCGAAGCCGCGCTCGATGTCCACCGCCAGATCCTTCTTCGGAAGGTCCCGCACGTGCCCCAGAGAAGCCTTGACGAGGTACTGCTTCCCCAAGTATCTGCCGATGGTTCTTGCCTTCGCCGGGGATTCGACGATGACCAGGGATTTTGGCATCGAACAACAGTACTGTAATTCCGGGATGAAATCCTAGAACGGGATTCTCACCACACTTTAACAAAATTCCTGCCGGGAAGTTGCTTGACGGCTCCCAGCATCTCAAGCTCGAACAGCGAGGCGATGATCTCCGAGGAGGTGAAATCCTCCACCTCCTGGAGCAGGTCATCAATCTGGGTGGCGGTGTCGATCTTGAGCTGGGAGAGGATCTTGCGGCTCACCGGGTTGGCCGGGGCCTCGGATGGGGAGGCCTGAGCGGGAGTCGATGCGGCCTCCTCCTGCTCGCCAAACAGGCGCTGCTGGCTGCGGGCGATGAGCCAGCGGCGGTCTTCAGGCGGAAGCTCGACGATGACGTCGTTCCAATCCTGGACCAGCTTGGCGCCTTGCTTGATGAGCAGGTTTGGCCCCCAACTGGCCTTCGCGGTGATATTGCCGGGGACGGCGAAGACCTCGCGTCCCTGCTCGAGGGCCAGCCTGGCGGTGATCGAGGAGCCGCTGTACTGGGCGCCCTCCACCACCAGAACGCCAGTGCTCATCCCGCTGATAATGCGGTTGCGGATGGGAAAGTTCTGGGGGTAGGCGGGGACGCCCAGGGAAAACTCCGAGATCAGCAGGCCCTTCTCGATGAGTTGGGAGGCCAGACGGCGGTTTTCCGAAGGGTAGACCACATCCACGCCGCAGCCGAGCACGGCGACGGTGTTGGCGCCAGCCGAGAGCGCTCCGCGGTGAGCCGCGGTGTCGATGCCGCGGGCCATGCCACTGACGATGCTCAGCCCCGCGCGGCCCAGGTCGCCTGCCAGGCGCTCGGTCACTGCGATTCCGTAAGGCGTGGGTCTCCTGGTGCCGACCACGGCCAGCATGAGCGTGCTCAGGAGCTCGACCCGGCCGCAGGCGAACAGCAGGACGGGCGGATCGAAGATCTCGCGCAACCGTGCCGGGTAGCGGGGGTCGGAAATGGGCAGGGCAGTGGCGCCGGCGTCGAGCATCTTTTGCTGTTGGGTTACGGCGTCATCGAATGCGCAGCCGCTGGAGATGGTCTGCGCCAGGCTGCCGCTGGTGCCGGCGGCCTCCAGGTCCGTACGGGAGGCGCGGAAGACGGCCTGCGGGGTTCGAAAGCGCTCCAGCAGTTTCTGCGCGGTCCGGGCCCCCAGGCCGGGAACCAGCGTCAGGGCCAGCCAGTACAGTTCCTCATCGCGTTCCAGTTGCGGAGCAACCATGGGCACGACTCCTCATCAGAGTTGGTGCGCCATGGGTGGCGGGATTCTCAGCCGGATCGCAACATGAGATGCGCGAGCCGGGCTATACTGAACATAAGGGCATGATTCCACGCGAGTTACGTCCGTTATTTTGGGACATCAACGCGAATGAGTTCAGCCCCG
>CAVRZY010000175.1:0-10279 GCA_963725415.1 uncultured Acidobacteriota bacterium
TAGTGGGTACAGACAGCCATTTGCAGAGGCAGCAAATGGTGTCAGTCCCCGGTTTTCGCCCATTGTCGTATGGTGGTCTGAATCGCAGGAAAGTTCAATATCCTGTTGCTTGACGCGGGCATTGGGAGTAAACTTGAAAACCGGGCGTTGGGGTAGAATATCCTCTCAATGCCTCAGTTCTTGCGACTCGCGCCGGAGGACGCGGGGGAGCGGATCCGCCTCGCAGGCAAGAGGCTGTCTCCGGACAGGGGAGGCAGGAACTGGCTGTGTTTTCCCGAACAGGGAAGCCTTCACCGGCGGCCCCTCGGGGTTGAATGAGATGGGGGCCGGCGGATCCTCGGCTGCCCTGGTTCATGCAAGATGGCTTTCTACACCATTAAGGAGGTGTTATGAGATTCGTGAGCATTTTGATCCGGTTGTCCTTAGGGGTTCTCTTGGCACTGGCTTTGGCCACCCAAGGAGTTGCGCAGGAAAAGAAGAAGGCAGCGCAGGCCAAAGAGGATCGGGTGTCTGGAACGATCCAGATGATGAACAAGGACACTTCCACCCTCACCGTCCGAACTAGTGGGAACATTCAGCGGACCGTCGTCTACAACGCCGACACCAAGTTCACCAAAGTGAACAAGCCCGGCTCGCTCGATGAGGTCAAAGAGGGCGTCCGTGTGATCTGCCTCGGCAAGTTTGACGAGAAGAGTCGATTAGTCGCCACCCGTATTGATGTGCGATTGCCCAGGTAGCCTCCCGCTTGGCGCCCTCTCGGGGCGAAGCTGAGGAGGCAACTCCGGGTCCCAACTAGAGAAGATCGCCGCTCCGCCAGCCGAGGTCCGCCTGGCGGAGCGCGCGGGCTTTTGTGTGCCTCTTGTGCCCGCTTGCGAGTGGGACCGGGCTACCAGTCGGTTCTCCCGCCCCTCAGGGCGGCTCGTGGTGGGGGCAGCTTAGCGCGCCGCCACGTCGTAGTCGTACAGGACCGCCCCTTCGCCCTTCTGAGCGCATAGCTGCTCGAACATCTGCACGATCTTATCGCGCCGCCCCAGCACCCCCTTGATCTCCGGCTTGGTCAGGTACGGGGTCATCTCGCGCGTGAGCGATTCTTCGTTCAGTTGACGTAAAGCAGCCAAGAGCTTGCGCTCGCATTTCACCAGGTTCTTAGGCTGCACCAGGCTGGTATGCAGACGGAAGCCTCGCGTGTGATCGATCATCCAGATCTTCCAGTCTTTGGTGATCAGCAGGTTCTGGAGATTCCGGTCGGTGTTGTAAATCAACTGATCGAAAACACGCACGATGTGCATCTCATCATTCCAGCGGTCCAGATTGGGGGTCGGTCTTTTTCATGAACCGCTCAGCTTCATCCATCAACACGTCGTCCACCCACCAGGTCATGGATCCATGCTTCCCCCCGGGCATTTTCCGCTCCACCGACATAGGGATCATGTTGCCCAGCCCCAGCATCACCCCCAGCCGGTAGGCAGCGACGTTGAACTTCCAGGTGTCTTTGAAGTTCATCTCGGTGCCCCGGCTGCCCTCAAATCGCATCTTGGCCTCGTCGATGGTTTGGATATGTGCGTCATGGGTCAGGCGCCCATCGGAGAGCGTGGCCCGCGCAGAGTTGGTGATGCCTTTGGAGGTGGCCTTGCTCTTGAGGATCTTGGCGTTCAGCAAGAACTCCGCCATCTGCTCAGGGGTCAATTTGGGTGAAGGTGCGGCGGCCTGTTCCTGAGCGAACAGCAGGGCCGAACCGATCAGCAAGCTCGAAACCAGCAGTGGCAATCGAGAATATCGTGATATGAGTCGCATAAGGATTTCTTCTTTTTCTTTCCCGTCAAGCGTGCTCGGTACTACGCGCCGGAACTCCTCCGCGCGCTGCTCGACGAAGCATCGCAGCTATCATAGCGATTGACACCCGCCAGCGCAATGGGCGCCATCACCGAAAACGGCGGGCTAGCCTGGCCCGGCCTCCGTGTGTGCCGCTGCCGCCTGGCACGGCAGCGTCACCCGTACCGTCGTCCCTTTGCCCTCCTCGCTGCTAATCCCCAGCTCCCCGCCGTATTGCTGGATGATCTGGCGGGAGTTGAAGAGGCTCCAGTTTCCCGTCGATACACGCCCGCCGGACACCTTGAAACTGGGTTCGAAGATCCTGGCCATCTCCCCCGCCCCGATGCCTCGGCCGCTGTCCTGGATCAGGACCTCGGCGTGAGCATCCCGCTGGCGGGTCGAGATACGGATTGACCCGTTTTCCGGGACCGCGGCAATCGCGTTGCTCAGCAGGCTGGAAAACACGGCGCTCAATTGCTGCGGCCGGCAAAGTACCGACGGTACCGGTTGAAGGTCCAGCTCGACATGCACCTTCTCCTTGGCCTGCGGCTCCAGCAAGGCGGCGATGTCTCGCAGCAGATCATTCAGGTCCACTGATTGGATTTCAGCCCGGTCCAGATGGGTGAACCGCTGAATCCGGCCGACGATCTCCTCCAGGCGCGCGGTCGCCTCCAGCACCGAACGGCGCAACTCGGCCTGGACGGCCAACAGCCGCTGCTGTTCCGAAGCCGGCGCCGTGGCCTGCCGGCCCGCCACTACCAGCAGCGTGTTCACCGAACTCTTCAGCGCCCCCAGCGGGGTATTCAGTTCGTGGCTCACCGCTGCCGCCAGCCGCCCCAGCGAGGCCGCGTTCTCGGAAAGCATGACCCGCGATTGCACCAGCCGGAGATCCTGGGAGGCGTTCACCAGCAGCAGGTTGGCCTGGTAATTCGAGCTCCGCTCCGCGTAGACCACCCCCGTCAGCACGGTGCTCAGCACCGTAAGCAGCAGGATGAACCAAATGTTGAAGACATCCTGCCGGCTGCCCTCGAGCAGGTTCGCGTGGGCTGCCATCTCCGTGCAGGCCAGATAGAACAGGCCGATCGAGACTCCCAAGGCGAAGGTGTGAAGGGGACGCAGGGGAATGGCCGCCATGGCCAGCAACATCACCAGCGTCGCATGGAGCAGAACAGAATGATCGCCGGTTTCCAATCTGGCGGCCCACAGCAGCGGAGAGAATACCAGCGCCAATGCCAGCAACCAGCATGAAGACCATGCCAGCAAACGGGAACGTTCGTAGCTCCACTCCAGCCGTGAGATGACCAGCGTGGCCGCCCCTATCGTCACCGAAGCTGCGGCCTGCCAGATCACGGTCGCCCCGGCTGGCCCCCCACTCCCCAACAACAGCCGGTCTAGCGCCAACACAATCGGATAGGCGATCTCGGCGGCCCCTACCAGCTTCAGGCTGGCGTGGCTGTTACGGAAAATCTCCTGGCGGAACCCCTCGTCTTGCTCCGCCGTGCCTGGCAGCAGCAACTCGCGGATGGTCTCCAACGTCATTGGGTTTCGATTGATTATAGATCTTTCAGAACCGGCGTCAGGGTGGGTTGGGTGATCCCGTCCGTTCGGCCCAGCCAGTAGGGAAGCCTCTTCCGGGGGGGCTGGCGCATTGAAAAATCCTTCACCCCGCTGTGGGAATCCTGCTGGAAACATGATACACTCATTACCTCTTCGCGCTCGTACACCGTGCGGGCTGAAAGGTGCCGGCTGACCCGGCGGAAGGGAGGCCCGAGAGGGGGGCGCCTATGCGCAAGCTGAAGGCTTATTGGCGGAACATCTGTGATGTGAGGCCGGGCGAGTGTCTTCGCACCCTCTTCATGTGTCTCCACATCCTCTTGGTCCTGCTGAGCTACTACATCCTTAAGCCGCTTGCCAAGGCATTGTTCCTCAATAATTTCGATATCGACAAGCTGCCCCACCTCATCATCCTGATTGCCGTGGCCGGAGGTCTGCTGGCTTACGTCTACACCAAACTGGCGGTGAGGGCTTCATTGCGAGCAGCGGTCTCCTGGACTACGGGAATTTCGATCGTCTGCTTGGTGACCTTTTGGTGGATACTCGGGCCCGCCCCGAAATGGGTCTATTACGTATTCCCTGTGTGGGTCAGCCTGTTCTCGATCGTACTGGTCTCGCAAGGCTGGCTGGTTGCCTCGAACGTATTCGACACGCGGGAAGCCAAGCGCCTCTATGTGCTGGTGGGCTTGGCAGCCATATTGGGCGCGGCTCTGGGAAGCGTGTACGTGACCACTACAGCCAAGTTGATCGTGCCCCGCTACCAACTGCTGATCAGCGCCGCAGTGGTAATTCTGGCCTACATACCGTTCCGCCTGGTGATTCGGCAGAAGGGCGTTTCCCTGGCCGGCGTCAAGGCCGCGGAAGCCGGGGAAGCCGAAGTTCACCTCCGGGATATCGCCAGCGCCATTGGCCGCTATCGCCACCTGCAAGTCATCATCGGCATCATTGCCCTGATGTTGATTGTGGATGTGCTGGTGGACTTTCAAATGAGCTACATGGCCAAGCTGGCCTACCAGGACGCTGCGATGATCGCCTTTCAGGGGCGCTTCAACCTGTTCCAGAATATTCTCACCATTGCCTTGCAGCTCTTCCTGACTGCGTTGATTGTGAGTCGCCTCCAGGTCGGGGGCACCCTCCAGATCATGCCGGTGACCATGGCAGCCGCCAATGTGGGCATATTCGTTGCGCCGGGGATCTACACCACGGTAACCGGCAGCCTGCTGGAGAGAGCCTCCCGTTACTCCTTCAACCGCACCGGCATGGAACTGCTCTACATGCCCTTGCCACTGGAACTCAGGAACCGCACCAAGGCCTTTGTGGACATTTTCATGGACCGCATGGGCCGTGGCATCGGTGCGTTCCTCCTGATGCTTCTGGGATGGATTGGCATTCAACATCCCCGGCAGGTCTCCGTGGTGGTGCTGGGACTGGCTAGCCTTTGGATCCTGCTTTCCGTGAGGGCCAAGAAGGAGTACATCCGCACGGTCCAGCGAAGGCTCGAGTCCCGCCGCCTGGATCTGGGAAGCGAGCGCATCACCATCAGCGATCCGGCCACCATTACTCTTCTGGAGCAGGCCGCCGTGGGGGCCAACGCGCGGCAGGCCTGTTATGCGCTCTCCATGCTGGCGGAGGCCCCAGACTTTGAACTCGAACCTCTGCTTCGCCAGCTCCAGGCTGCTTCATCGGCCGAAGTGCGCGGCAAGGTCTATGAGCTGGCCCGCTCGCGCAAGTTTCCCGAACTGCTCGAGACGGCCTTGGCGGAAGTTCGCTCCCTGCACCCGCGGGACGGGGGCGCCATCCGGCCTGCGGTGGCCTACCTGCTGTCGGTCTCTCCCGAGGCCTCACAACTGGCCGCGGAGTTGCTCGATGACCCCAATTCCCTGGTCGGCGAGAGCGCCCTGGAAGCCCTGGCCTCTCAAGGTGAGGCGGGGCGAGATCTGGTCACCTACGAATGGATCACCCGCAACGCCGCCGAGGCCGATCCGCGCCGGCGCCGCCTGGCCGCCCTGGGCGTGGGCGTTCGCGGCGACCAGGGCACCGAATCCTTGCATCGCTTGCTGGAAGACCCCGACCCGGAAGTGGTTTTTTCCGCCTGCCAAGCCGCAGGCACGGTGAAGAATCGAGCCTATCTGCCCGCCATCATCCGCCGCCTGGCCGAGGCCCGCCTGCGCGCTGCGGCCATCGACGCGCTGATGGCCTACGGAGCACGCATCTCCGGCAGCCTGGGCGATCTGCTGGACGACAACACCGTCCCCATCTCCATTCGCCGTCAGATCCCGCGCGTCTTGCGCCTCATTCCCGACCAGCGCAACGTGGACGTCCTTCTGAAAGCCCTCATCCAACCCGATCTCTCCATCCGCATGGCGGTGCTCAAGGCTTTGAACCGCTTGCGTGAAACGGCGCCCCACCTGGATTACGGGGCGGCCTTCGTCACCACGCAGATCCTCAGCGAAGCCCGCTACTATTTCGAGCTCGATGCCGCCTTGGAGTCCCTTCGCACTCAGACTACTCCGCGCCCCGCCTCCGCTCTGCTGGGTCGCAGCATCGAGGACCGCCTCCGCCAGACTATCGAGCGCTTGTTCCGCCTCCTGGGACTGCGCTACCCCCCCAAGGAGATCTACGCTGCCTACCTGGCGGTCAATCGCCAGCGCGCCGGCGAGCTGTCGGCCGCGCTGGAATTCCTGGACAATCTCCTGGACCACGATCTCAAGCGCGTCCTGCTGCCTCTGTTGGACGCCTCCGGGCAGTTGACCGGCAGGGGCCGCGGAGCTCTTCAGGATTCAGATCCGGGAGCCCGAATCCGCTATCCGGGAGCTGATTCGTTCCGATGATCCCTGGCTGGTGGCCTGCGCCGCGGCCACCGCCGCCGAACTCCATCTCCGTAACCTTGCCCCGGACATCGCTCAGGCGGCAGAATATGCCGGCAAAGATGTATTTCAAGTGGCCCAATCCGCCCTGGCGGCCCTGGCCTGAATGGGAGGCATGCACGCATGTCGGAACTGAACATCGTCGAACGAGTTATCGCCTTGGAGGGCGTCGAGTTGCTGAGTAACCTGACCCCCGAGCAGCTCCTGCGCATCGCCTCGATCGCGCAGGAGGTGAAGTACCCGCCCCAAAGGCTGGTGGTTCAGCCCTCAGAACCGCCGGATTCGCTGTACGTGATCCTGGACGGCACCGTCGAGATCGCGCGCAACGGCGAGACCCTCCATGTGGCCAAGCAGAACGAAGTCCTGGGCGCCTGGGCCCTGTTCGATGACGCCCCGATGCCCGTCACCGCCAAGACCCTGGAAGACACCAGGCTGCTGCGCATCCGCCGCGATGATTTCTACGATCTCCTCTCCGACAACGTCGAGATCATGGCCACCATCTTCTCCACCTTGGCCAAGCGTTTCCGAAAGCTGGTTGAGCAACAATAGAAGCTGGATACGGCCCCGCCATGGAAGCACAGGTCGAGCCAACTGACCCCCGGGAGGAGCTGCTCCGGCTGCGCTGCGAGCTGGAGGCCTCCACCCGCGTGCTGGTGGAATCCTACAGGATGGCCTCGCTGGGCCGCCTGGTCACCGGCATCGCACATGAAATCAGCACGCCCGTCGGTTCCATCCTCTGCAATAACGGCGTGGTCCTGCGCTCCCTGGAGCTTCTCCGGAAGCTGCTCTCCGAGTCTTCCACTGACTCCGCGCCCCAGCTTGCCAAGGCCAGGGAAATCATCGAAACCTTAGGCAGCCTGGCGGCCGTTGATAAGCTGGCCTGCGAGCGCATCGCCTCGGTGGTTCCGGGGCTTAAAACCTTCGCCCGCGCCGAGGAAACCGAGTTCCGCAAGGGGGACTTGAACCAGATTCTCCGCAACACCCTCGCGCTCGCCCAAGCCGAGTTTCGTTCCCGTATCTGGGTCGAAACCGACCTGGGAGCGCTCCCTGAAGTCGAGTGTTATCCGCAGTCGCTGCATCAGGTCTTCCTCAATCTCCTCACCAATGCGGGCCAGGCCATCGAAGGCCAGGGCCGAGTGACCGTACGCACCCGCTTGGAAGGGGACCAGGTTCGCGTCTCGATCCGAGACACCGGCAGCGGAATCAAGGCCGAGCACCGCTCCAAAATCTTTTCTCCAGGTTTCACCACCAAGCCCATGGGTCTCGGCGCCGGCCTGGGGCTGTCGATTGCCAGGCAGATCGTAGTGGACAGGCACGGTGGCTCCATCGACTTCGAAACTGAATCCGGTGTGGGGAGCACTTTCCACGTTCGCATCCCCGTGGCCCAGGCCAGCAAGGCGCCGGGTTGACACCTGGCGATTTTGAGGAGTCTGAATGTCTAATGCAAATGTAAAACCAGCCGTTCTGATCGTTGACGATGAGGAGATGGTAGTTACCAGCGTGCGGGCCCTTCTCAGCCTCGAGACGGACTACGATGTCTACGGTTTCACGGACCCCGAGCAGGCCGTGACGTTCCTGGAAGCCCATCCGGTGGATGTGGCGGTGGCCGATTACGTGATGCCCAAGCTCAACGGCATCCAGTTCCTTGCCAAATCCAAGCAACTCCAGCCGGAGGCCACCCGCGTGCTGCTGACCGGTTATGCCGACAAGCAGAGCGCCATCCAGGCTATCAACGAGCTCAACCTGTTCCAGTATCTGGAGAAGCCCTGGGATAACGCCGCTCTGCTCCTGGTGATCCAGAACGCTATCGAGCGGGCACAACTCATTCGGCAACTTCGCGACAAGATCGCCGAGCTGGACGCGGCCCACTCGGACCTGAAAGGGGTCCAGACCCGTCTTTTGCGGGCCTTCATGTAGGGCCGTCCCCCTCGCGCAAAACGGGGACAGGCGACGAGTTTTGCCTTTTCAAATTCGTTGCCTGTCTCCGCATTGCCCTTTGCCTCAACCGGGTGGATCATGGCTCCGAAAAACAATCGTTGGGCCTTGGTCGAGCGGTACACCTCGCTGGCCTTTATGCTGCCGGCCTCGACTTTCGCCGGCTATCTCATCGGATCCCTGCTGGATCGCGCCTTCCACACCCGCTTTCTGTATGTGGTGTTCCTGCTGCTGGGAATTGCGGCCGGTTTCATCGAGCTGTTTCGAATCCTCCAGAAAGACATGCAGGATGGCGGACGCTGACACCGTCTTCGTCGAGCACGCCATGCGGCGCATCTTCCGGGGCATGCTGGCGCTGAGCGCCGCCGGCACGCTCGCTGCGCTCTGGCTGGCGGGTTGGCGTAACGGCCTGAGTTTTCTGCTCGGCTCGGCCGGCGCCTATCTGAATCTCTACTGGCTCCACCGGCTGGTCGAAGCGCTCGGCCCGGGCGCGCGCCGGCCACGCAAAGGACTGCTGGTCGTCCTCGCCACCCGCTACCTGCTATTGGGCTTGGCCGGATATGTTATAGTGAAGGTCTTTGGACTGGGTCTGGTAGCCCTTTTGCTCGGCTTGTTCGTGCCCGCTGCCGCCGTCCTCGCGGAAATCCTGTACGAGTTGACTCATGCCGGAACATGAACTCTGGGTCACCGCGCTGCTGAACAATTATCTCCCCGGCCTGGCAAACTCCATCCTGTCGTTCATTGGCCGGCCCACCCAGGCCCGGCCCTGGTCCAATTTCATCGCCCTGGAAATGGTGGTGGCCCTGGTGGTGATTGTGGTGTTCGCCCTGTTGCGCCCCCGCCTCTCGATGGAGCGGCCCGGCAAGTTCCAGCACGTCTTCGAGCTGATCTATCAATTCCTGCGGGGCACTGCCGACGACGTGCTCGGCCATAACGGCCAGCGCTATCTCTCCTACTTCGGAACGATTTTTATCTTCATCCTGTTCTCGAACCTGCTGGGGATCATCCCCACCTTCGAGTCGCCGACCATGTTTGCCCCGGTGCCTCTGGGCTGTGCCCTGGCCACCTTCGCCTTTTATAACCTCTCCGGATTCCGGGCTCAGGGCGTGGGCGGTTACCTCAAGCACTTTGCCGGACCCATGCCGCTGCTGGCGCCGCTGATGGTCCCCATCGAGCTGATCAGTCACCTGTCCCGGCCCCTTTCTCTCACCATCCGTCTTTACGCCAATATGTACGCCGGCGAGCAGGTGACCCTGGCTTTCATCGGGTTGGCGCCGCTGGTCATCCCGGTCGCTTTCATGGGATTGCACGTTTTTGTCGCCCTGTTGCAGGCTTACGTTTTTACGCTGCTCACCATGGTCTATGTGGCCGGCGCGGTGGCCCACGAGCACTAATCTTGGCTTTCTAACGCACCCAGCGTGAGCCCGGCTGCACGAGGATGACGGGAACCACCTCCTGGGAGCGAGTTCATTCGAAAAGGAGAAACGCACCATGCACCCAAAGCTGTTCTGGCTGATGCTGCTTCTGTTGGCTCTTGCCAGCCCCATGTTCGCCCAGGGACAGGCCCCCGCGGCTGCCTCCAATGCCCACTGGATCTGGATCACCTCCGGCTTCGCCATGGCCATCGCCTCGGCGGTTTGCGGCCTGGCGCAATCCAAGGCCGTCGCCGCCGCCTGCGAAGGGATGGCGCGCAATCCGGGCGCCTCGGCAGCCATCCGGTTTGCTCTCATTCTGGGCTTGGCGCTGATCGAATCGCTGGCGCTCTACACGCTGGTCATCATCCTGCTCCAGGTCAGGGCGTAAGCCCGTCGCTTGTAGCCTGTAGCTTGTGAAGGCCCTCGTCCACAGGCTACAGGCTACAGGCCACAAGCGGTGTTCTCAGCCATGAAACTCCAAGGCATCTTCCCCCCCATCGCCACGCCCTTCGACTACAACGGCGATCTTTACAAGGCCAAGCTTAAACACAACGTCGAGAAGTGGAATCTCACCGCGCTCTCCGGCTACGTGGTCTGCGGCTCGACCGGCGAGAGCGTCATGCTGACCACCGAGGAGAAAATTCAGCTCTGGGGTTGGGTCGCCGAATACGCTGCGCCTGAAAAACTGCTGATCGC
>CAVRZY010000176.1:0-11025 GCA_963725415.1 uncultured Acidobacteriota bacterium
GTGGTACAGGCCACGAATTTCGCAAAGGCGGCGAAATTCGCGCCAGTCCCCGAATTACACGGGTTGCCCCAGGTGAGAATGGCGAGATTTTCGAGGGAGGCAACGAAACCCCCTCGACTAAGTGCCCTAGTTTGAATGGCCGCTTCGACACGGAGTTTCGTCGCCTGTCCCCCAAAATTCGCGCATTGTGACTTTATCCACGGGCTGTTAGCGCAGCCGCGGGACCAACGCCGGGACACGGCGGGCGTAGGCTTCGAATTCCGTGCCAAAGGCTTCACGCAACAGCCTGTCCTCGCCGCGCACGCGGATGGCGGTTCCGATGGAGAATGCCACGACAAAGGGCCCCAGAGCGATCCAGCGGCTGTTGGCCAAAGCGGTGGCCAGGGACAAACCGAACAGGGCGGTGTAGATGGGATGCCGCACCAGCCGGTAGGGACCCTGGGTAACCAACCTGTGCCCTTCCACCAAGCGTGCCGGCCAGGTCCAGTGCAGACCCAGCGTTCGGAGGGCGGCCAGGAGCATCCAGGCCGAGGTGACCGCCAGAGCGGCCGCCAGCACCGCTACAGCAATCTCGCAGGGCGCGCCCAACAGAGCGAAAGGCGTGAACAGCGGTCGCCGGATGGTGAATACAGCCGCGATCGAGGCGCTTTGCAGCAGCAGTCCCAGTTTCCAGGACGGGTCGCGTTTGACCTCCCGCCCCCGTGCCGCTCGGATGCGGAGAAGCATTGCGCCCAAGACACCAAGCCAGCACAGTAGCGCAACAGTGAAAACCAGCCCATGCAGCCACTGCTGGCGTCCCATCATGAACGTTCCGATCTGCGGGTAGTGCCTGACCGGGCCTGACAGCCGGCCGGTTGCCCGGGAATCGATCCCGGCGGGAGGACAAAGCTAGCTCGCGGCGCTATGTGCAGCCGACAGGTTGTTACTGGTGGCGCCCCAAATGTACCTGACACTCTCGCCGCTGAGCAGCAACAGGGCGGCGGAACACACAACCAGGAACGCCATCAGCATCGTGTATTCGACTATGTCCTGCCCGCCTTGCTCTCGGATGAAGCTGGCCAGAAAGTCTCTCATGGCAAATCGCCCGAAACAGGTGCGATTAGGAATAATGATAATACTTTTGCAGCCGACATTCAAGAAAAACCGAACTTTTGGCGTAATGCCTCAGTCTCGGGGGCAATGAAGCCAGGCGCGGAGGCGAAAAATGGGGACAGGCAGCCATTTGCAGGGGCGGCAAATGGTGTCAGTCCCCGGTTTTTGCCCATTGCCGTATCAGTGTCTGAATCGCAGGAACCTCCGGGTTTCGGGAGGGTGGGGGGTGGAGAAGGTGAAGATGCAGGGTTGGTGCGTTGGGGCCAGGACCTTGGCGGCTGGGCCGGACGCGAGGGCAGGTGGAGGCCGGGCGGCAGGGTGCGCTATACTGTGCGTTCCGGTGTCCGGCAAGTGCGCGATTTCCCCTGCGTTGTTGGCGACGTTGCTGCTCTGGGCCTGCGCACCAGCGCCAGAAAGTTATCCGCCACCTTTTCAGCGGCGGGTTGCGGGGGATACCCAGCGGCCGCCAGTGGGCAACTTCGTCAATATGAACGACTCAGGGGCCGAGGCCTATTTCCTCCGCGATATCAGCCCCTCGCTGGAGGCAGGACAGTGGCGCTGGACCGCTCAGCGCCCCGAGTTACGCTTCTGGCTGGGTTCGACTAGCGGGCAGAAACTCAGCATGGATCTTGCCATCGCGGACGCTACCTTTAAGCACACCGGCCCGGTTGCGATCTCCTTCTATGTCAATGAGAGGTTACTCGCCAAAGTGAGGTACACCAAGCCAGGGTACTACCACTTTGAAAAAGAGGTCCCCTCGTCCTGGCTCAAGGCCGGCGCCTTTACCCAGGTGGCAGCGCAGGCCGACAAGGTCTACGTCAGCGAGAATGACAAGGTACGGCTGGGATTCATTCTGATTCGAGCTGGGTTCGTCTCATAATGCCGAAGGCGGTTGCCATCTTGTTCGGCGCGGGCTTCACCGTTTGCGCCTGCCTGGCCCTGGGGAAGCTTGTCCTGCACACCCTGGCACTGCGGTTCTCGCGGATGGAAGAACACATTTTCGCCTTCGTTGTAGGCTCGGCTGGCTGGAGCGCGCTGGTGTTCGGCCTGGCGGCCGCCGGGCAGGCGCGGCAGGGCGTTTTCCTGGGGGCCGGAGTGCTGGTGGTAGCGCTAACGGTATGGGCTGTCAGGAAAAAGACCGTTTCTGACGTAATGCCTCAGTCTCGGGGGCCGTGGGACAAGTTTCAGCTTGTCTCGGGCGCTATTCGAAAGGCGTCCGGACAGGCTGAAAGCCTATCCCACCCGGCTCGACAGGCTATTGCCCCCGAGACTGAGGCATTACCGGCCTCGACCTGGCACGCAGCAGGGGATTGGGGCACTGCCGGCTTCGCGGTCCTGTGCGGGGTCATTTTTGGCCTCTTTACGGTGCTGTACTTCTTCAATGCCATGGCGCCGGAAACCAGCCCGGACGGCAGTTCCTACCACCTGGGCCTGGTAGCCCGCTACTTCCGGGAACACGGATTCCCTCGCATCACCAGCAGTATGTACGCGAACCTGTCACAGGGCCTGGAGATGCTATTCCTGTTTGCCTTCGCCTTTGGAGAGCACTCGGCGGCAGCGCTGGTGCATTTCGCATTTCTACTGTCACTGCCGCTGGCTATGGTGTGCTACGCACGCCGTTTCGGGTTCCCGTCAGCCGGGCTGGCTGGGGCGGTCCTTGTATATGCCAGCCCGTTGGTGGGCACCGACGGCACCAGCGCCTACAACGATGTGGCGGTAGCCTCGATCCTGTTCACGCTGTTCTACCTGCTCCAGATCTGGGAGCAGGAGAGACGAGCGGCCTTGTTGATACCGATCGGGCTGCTGGCAGGTTTCGGCTATGCGGTGAAGTACACCGCTTTTCTGGGTGTAGCCTACGCCCTGGGGTTTGTGGGGTGGAAACTGCTGCGTGCGCGCCAAGGGCTCCTGCGCCCACTGCTGGTCATAGGGATCTGCGCCTTTCTGATGATGGCGCCGTGGCTGGCCAAGAACTGGATCTGGCTGGGGAATCCAGTTTCCCCGTTCTTCAACGGGCTGTTCCCGAATCCCTACGTGCACATCGCCTTTGAGCAGGAGTACGCACAGCGGATGCAGAAATATGATGGGCTGAGCAGCCACTGGGCGATTCCCCTGGAAGCGACCGTTCGCGGAGAAGTCCTGCATGGCTTTCTGGGGCCGGTGTTCCTGCTAGCCCCGGTGGGGCTGCTGGCGCTGCGCTACTCCGCAGGCAGGCGCCTACTGCTGGCGGGACTCATTTTTGGGCTGACTTACGCCACGAACGTGGGAGCGCGTTTCCTGATCCCGAGCCTGCCATATGTGGCCCTGGCGATGGCTATGGGGGTGATGAATTCCAGGGGCGTGGCGGCGGCTTTAGTAGCGGCGCACGCTGTGTTTTCCTGGCCGACCATCGCGCCCACTTACTGTAATCGTTACGCCTGGCGGCTGAGCGAAATCCCGGTGCGCGCGGCCCTTCGTGGTCTGAGGGAAGAGCGCTACCTGGCGGGAAAACTCTCCGGCTATGCTGTCGCCAGGATGATCGAAAGCCAGGTGCCACCGGACGGCAAAGTGTTCTCGTTCAACCAGCAACCGGACGCCTACACCTCGCGGGAGATCTGGGTGGCCTATCAGGCCGGATTGAATAACACGCTGGCGGGCACGCTGTGGACCGCCGTGGCTGGGGAGGACCAGCCAGTGTGGCGCCTGGAGTTCCGATTCGCGGCCGCAGAGGTCAGGAAACTGCGCGTAGTACAGATTGCAGGCCCGGCGGCTGGCGAGTGGAGCGTCAGCGAGTTCCGCGTCTCTGGGGAGGGCAAGGAACTCCCGCGGGCGCCGGCCTGGCGGCTGCGCGCCCATCCCAATCCCTGGGACGTGCAACTGGCCTTTGATAACTCGCCGGTGACCCACTGGCGGAGCTGGCAGTCGCTGTTTCCCGGCATGTATCTGGAACTTGATTTCGGCAGCTTGGAGAAGGTAGACGCCGCGTGGCTGGAATGTCCGCGCGGCCAGGGCGAGATCCGGCTGAAACTGGAAGGGGAACTCGCTGCCGGGCAGTGGAAAATCCTGGCCGAGGGTTTCCAGCGCCGGGAAGCGCCCGCGCCCGACGGGCTGCGGCGGGCGGCTGCCGAGGAATTGAAATCGCGCGGCATCGACTTCCTGCTGCTGAAGGATACCGATTTCCTCACTCAGGACGTCAAGATGTGGCCGAAGCACTGGGGTGTCACGTTACTGGGGTATGTGAACGGGGTCCGGCTATATCGCCTGGATTAAGAGAGGCACAAGGCGTAGGGCGTCAGGTGGACGACGGACGAGTCTATAGGCGGTTTGGCGTCACACTAGTCCTGGCACTGGTGGCGACAAATTTATATCGGGCCTGGACGCAGTCTATTACCTGTGACGAGGCGTTCACTTACAACGAGTTTCTGGCTGGTCCGGTATCAAGGCTATTTACTCACTATGACGCCAACCACCACATCCTGCACAGCATGCTCGCGAAGATTGCGATATCTCTGTTTGGGCTGTCCGAGTTCACCCTGCGGATTCCGAGCCTATTGGGTGGTGTGCTGTATCTGAGCACGGCGTTCCGGCTGTGCCGTTACCTATTCGGCGAGAGCCTGTTTTTCCTGGTGTCCCTGGCTAGTGTGACTCTGAACCCATTCGTTCTGGATTTCCTGTCCGCGGCCCGAGGCTATGGGCTGGCACTGGCTTTCTGCCTGTGGGCGCTCTATCACCTGTGCCGGTTTGCGGCCGCCTACGAGCCCGGCTCAGAGCCTCCCAGCAGAGCCACCTGTACAAAGCTGCTCTTGGCCTGGCTCTGTCAGTGTCCTCGCACGTGGCGTTTCTTTTCCCCTGCGGCGCTTTGGCTGCGCTGCTGGTGCTGATGCTGGCGGTCGATGGTCTGCTCAAGGGGGACCGTAGCTCACTTGGGCGGCAGTTGAGCCGGGCAGCCGATCAGTTCCTGCTCCCCGGGTTGGTGACGGCGTTCCTGATCATGGTGTTGCCGCTCAGCAAAGCCAGCCAGAGCGCCTACTACTACGGAGCAGACTCGCTGTCGCAATCTCTGGATAGCATCCTCCGACCTGCGTTCTTCCACCATCGAGGCAGGGCCCTGAGTTTCGACCTATTCGAGCCAGCGTTCCTGGCGATCATGAAATACCTGGTACCAGGTGTGTTCTTGCTGACCGGCGCCGTCCTGGTGGCGATTGTCTGGCGCTGGATTCGCGCGCGCGTGTTCCGGAAGCTGAGCAGGCCGGATCAGTTCCTGTACTATGCGGGAGGAGGGATGCTGGTGGCCCTGGCGGGGATGGTGGCCTCTCATAAGGCGTTTGGCCTGCTATACCCACAGGGCCGGACTGGGCTCTACTGGGTCCCCTTGTTCTTGCTGACCTGCGCTGCCCTGCTCAAGAAACCCGAGAAGCCGCGTGTGCTCGTCCGAATCGCCAGGGTCACCAGCTTATTCGTTGCAGGGCTGGTGCTGGCCCAATTCATAGTCCATTTCGACACCACGCATTACGCGGAGTGGGTTCCCGACTCCGGCGTGAGGCAAATCGTGGACCTAATGCGAGCCGATCACGCGCGCCACCCCAAAGACGCAGTGCGGCTGGCCGCGAGCTGGACGCTGGAGCCGAGCCTGAACTTCTACCGGCAGCGGTATCGCCTGGCATGGATGGACCCCATCCGAAGAGAGAGTCTCGGAGCAGACTCGGACTATTTCGTGCTCCTGCCGCGGGATGGGGCCCTGATCGAAAAGTTCCGCCTGACCAAGCTATACCAGCACGGACTGTCGGGCGCCGTGCTGGCGGTGCGTCGGGAGCCAGGCCGGTGAGGGAGCGGTCGAGTTGCACCTGGTTTTGGCGATCTGCGACACTCATGGATTCATGCCGGGATTGTTTGGTGTCGGGCCAGCTCTGCTGCTGCTGGGATTCATGGCAGTGGCGCAGACGGTGCAAACAGAATCAGCCGCCAATGTTTCCACAGCGGCGCCCTCGAGCGAGGTTCTGCACTACCGCGTCGAATGGCGGCTGATCCACGCGGGGAACGCGAAGCTGACCTGGTCTGCCTCGCACTCCAGTGGGACGCCGGGATGGCAGGCCAACCTCGATCTGGAGTCGGTGGGGTTAGTTTCACGGTTGTATAAAGTGGACGACCACTATTCGACGAACCTGGACGACCACCTGTGCACGCTGAGCTTGCTGCTGAAAGCCCGGGAGGGCAGCCGCAATCACGAAACCATGGTCACCTTCGATCACGAGCGGAAGAAAGCCAGCTACCTGGAGCGAGACCTGGTGAAGAAAACGCCAGCGCAGCTTCAGGAGATCGACATTCCCGCCTGCGTTCACGACGTGATCGGGGGCCTGTATTTGTTGCGGACGCTGCGCCTGGAAGTCGGCCAATCCACGCAAATCCCGGTCAGCGACGGGAAGAAGAGCATACTGGCCAGAGTGGAAGCGCAGGAGCGGGAAGTGGTGCAGACGAGAGCCGGCACGTACAAAACCGTGCGCTACGAAGCATTTCTGTTCAACGACGTACTGTATCGGCGCAGGGGACGGCTATTCGTCTGGCTGACTGATGACGGCCGAAAATTGCCCGTGCAGGCGCGCATACGGTTGCCCTTCTACATCGGCACCGTGACGCTGGAGTTGGAGAAGGAAGAAAAAGCATGAGATGGCCTCAGTGGTTGTGTGGGGTGGTGATCTGGCTGCCGGCGGTCTGGGGACAGCCCGGCGGCTTGCTTTCCAGCCGAGAGACCCTGGAACTGTACGGCCGGGCAGTGCAGTTGATGGAATCGACTTCAGTAGCGGTTCCCGAGCTGGCGCGCGCGGGCGCGCCACTGGTGGAGAACGCTCGCCAGGCCGTGATCACGTTGCGAAGCACGCCCGGCCAGAACGCCGGCCTGAGCTACACGCTGCTGACCAACCTCCGGGCCTACCTGGCGTTGGCCGACTCCCTTCCTAAGCCGTTTCCGTTTCCCGAAGAGCCGCATAAGCAGTTCTCCGAACTAAGGGACGGGTTGAACCGGATCGAGGCGCACTTCCGCGCGCTGCTCGATCAGAAGGAGGCGCAATTGCGCAGCCCCGATCGGGACAACCTGCGGCGGTACACCGAGGAGAATGCCAAACTGGGGCCACCTCAGGCAAAGCGGCCACGTGTGGTTTTTCTGGGGGATTCCATCACCGACGGCTGGCGCCTGAACGAGTACTTCCCGGATCGTGATTTCGTCAACCGCGGCATCAGTGGACAGATCACGGGCGAGATGCTGGGGCGGATGAAGGCGGACGTCATCGATCTTCGGCCCGCCATGATGTTGGTCCTGGCAGGCACCAACGATATTGCGCGGGGTGTGCCGACACGCACCGTCCAGAACAACCTGACCATGATCGCCGACCTGGCCGAGGCCTACAAGATCCGGCCGCTGTTCGGTTCGTTGCTTCCGGTGAGCGACTATCACAAGGACCAAGACGCACAGTACGAGCAGAGCAAGCGCCGGCCTCCGGAAACCATTCAGCAAATCAACGCCTGGCTGGTGGATTTCTGCCGGCAGCGGAATTACGTTTACGTTGACTACTTCTCCCAGATGGCGGACCGGGTTGGGATGCTGAAGTCCGAGCTGTCCGACGACGGGCTACACCCCAACAGCCTGGGCTACCGCATCATGGCCCCGGTGGCGCTGGCGGCGATTGACAGGGCCCTGGTTCCGGCACAGAAACCCCGGAAGCGGCTTCTCGGGGTGTTCTGATTGATTCATTGACGATTGAATCATTGACGATTGAATCATTGACGATTGAGTCATTGACGATTGCACTGCGGCTTCCGGGGGTGCCTCCGGCAATCATCAATGGGCAAATCGGCAATCGTCAATTCTGAGCGATTGAATCATTGACGATTGCACTGCGGCCGCCGGGTGCGCCTCCGCCAACGGTGAATGAGAAACTGAAGGCTGACGGCGGATGGCTGATAATGAAAGTATGCGAGCGAGAGCGGTAATCCTGGCGTTTGGGCTGTGCCTGGGGCTGGCGGCGCAAACCCGATTGACCGTCGAGCAATTGGTCTCGTTCATCCGGTCGTCGATCCAACTGAAGCAGGATGACAGGCAGGTGGCGAGCTACCTGCGGCGACAGACGCTGGTTCAGAAGCTGGACGATCGCACTATCGAGGAGCTACAGGGCGAAGGCGCGGGACCGAGGACCGTGGAGGCGTTACGGGAGCTGCGGGACGCCTCAAGGGGACTGCCGAGTCCGCCGCCCCCGGTTCAAAAGGCGGCGCCGGTTCCGATCCCGCCCCCCAGCCCGGCCGAGCAGCGGAGAGTCATCGAGCAGGCGCGAGAGTACGCCCTGGGCTACACCAAGAACCTGCCGGATTTCATTTGCACGCAAGTGACTCGCCGGTACGTGGATCCGAGCGGGCTGGAGTTTTGGCAGCAGGAAGATGTGATTACGGCGCGGCTGACGTACTTCGAACAGCGCGAGGAATACAAGGTGGTCCTAGTGAACAACCGGGTGACCGAGGTGTCTATGGATTCGCTGGGCGGCGCCACCTCGAGCGGGCGAGTTCGGCAGCATGCTGCGTGAGCTGTTCGCGGCCGAGACCGAGACCGAGTTCCAGTGGGAACGCTGGGCCACCTTGCGCGGCCGGCGGGCGCACGTGTTCTCGTACCAGGTGGCTCAGTCCCGTTCGCACTGGCACGTCAACTATCAGAAGCGCATCGAAATCGTGCCCGCTTATCGGGGACTGGTCTATGTGGACCGGGACACGCTCAGCGTCCTACGCATCACGTTGGATGCGCTTCTGCCCCCCAGCTTCCCCTTACAGCAAGCTTCCTCGGCGCTGGATTACGATTTCGCAGACATCAGCGGCGGCCTGTACATGCTGCCGCTGAAGGCCGTGGTGCGCATGCGGGAAGGAAAAGTGCTCCTGAAGAACGAAGTGGAATTCCGGCTTTACCGGAAGTTCACCGCCGAAGCGACCATCACCTTCGAGACTCCCGAGCCTCTGCCGGAAGAGAAAACCAAGGAACAGCCGGCCAAGCCGGAGGCGGAGGACAAGAGCCAGAAATCAAAAGGCAAAAGGCAAAAACCAGAAGGCAAAAATGGAGGCTAGAAGGGGGGCACGGTCCCCTGCTCGTGGCGGTGCTTGATAGAAGCTTTCGACCCTTTGACCGCGTCCAGATGGGCCACTCGCAGAATCTCCGTATAGTACTCCATCGTCACGGAAGTCTCCGGATGCTTCGGGCCTAGTGCCTTCTCGAGGATGGACAGGCAGATCTTCAACAAATTCTTGGCTTCCGTAAAGCGCCCTTGCGCGCGGTAGACCCTGGCCAGGGCTTTAAGACTGACGACCAAGTCCGGATAGTCGGGCGCCAGGGCCTCTTCCAGCATGTTGAGAGCGCGCTGGAACATCAACTCGGCCTGGTCGAATTTGCGTTGAGCGCTGTAGAGCTGGGCCATCTTGCCAACTTCCTTCAGCAAGCTGCGATCACGATTGCCGACGATGGTCTGCTTGATCCACAGGGAACGCCAAAGCAACGGCTCAGCCTCGTTGTATCGACCGTCCGCCAGATAGAAGTCTCCCAACTTGCTCAGGGTCACGGCGACGCTCCAATCCACGCGGCCCAGAGTGCTCTCCCGTATGCCCAAAGCCCGCCGAAAGGCAAACAAAGCGGCGGTCCGTCTGCCCAGACTCACGTTGACTTCCCCCAGCCTCTCCAGGATGAGGGCCACATCGGGGTGTCCCGTGCCCAAGACCCGTTCGGCGACCCCCAAGGCCTGCTCGTACATGGTAGCTGCATCCTCGTACTTGCGCTGCAGCTTGTAGGCGCCCGCCAGATTGTAATAGCCTTGGGCGACGTCGGGGTGCTCCGGTCCGATGGCCTTCTCGTTGATTGAGATCGCCCTGGCCAACAGGGGTTCCGCTTCCGAGTATTTGCCCAGGTAGCAGTAGAGCACGCCCAATCCGTTGAGGCTCTTAGCCAACCGCGGGTCACGAGGCCCGAATTCCGTGGCCTCGTTTACAGCCCGAGCGAGCAAGTCGGCGCAGGTCTCCATCTGGCCCAGGTAGAACACACCCTCAGCCAGATCCATGTAGAACTGCCAGGTGCTCTCGGTCACCGGGTTGTAGAGCGGCCAAGTCGGTTGGGCCTCGGCGCGCTCCGGCTCTTGAGTTGGCTCTGGAGCTGCCACCAGCGTCTGTTCCTTTCCAGCGCGCACTTCCGGTGCTTATCTCCCTCTCAGCAATAGTGTAACCCAAATCCGCGGACAGTCTCCCCCATTTGTGATTTTTTCTCAACATGAAATTGAGGGTAGTGGTTCCGGTACTATTAGGACCTCCGGTCTGGCGGAAGCGCACTCAGGCCGCCACTGCGAGCCGCTCAAGCGCCTCGAGAGTGCGTGAAAGGACGAGGTCCGGGTCGGGAGGATCGGCGCGAACGACTTCCAAGGGGCCAGACCCAGTGGGGCGCCAGCGAGCGAGCATTCGTGGGGAGGCGAAGCCGGCGAAAACGGTCAGCAGGGGCACGCCGCAGGCCGCAGCGACGTGCTGGCCGGCCGAATCGTAGCCGAGGTAGAGGCGAGTCTGCGCAATCATGCTGGCGAAAGCTGCAAAGGAGCCGTGCCAGGTTCGCACCTGTCGTGCCGGGGCCCCTGAGCGCAGGATGGCGCGCTCGACACGTTCCGCCTCTTCGCCGCCCGGCCCGGTATCCACCAGGACCGCCGGGTACCTCAGCACCAGGTGGCGAAGCAGTTCCTCTTCGAAGGGATCGGGAATTCGCTTGGCTGGATTCTCACCCACGCCCAGACTGACGGAAACGATCCTGCTATCGGCCAGCTCGATTCGCTCGGCGGGCGCGATGTAAGGCTGCGCGTCCTGGATGCCGAAGGTCTCCGCCAGCCAGCGGCGGGTCAACTCGGTCAGCGAGGCGTCGGTGTCGTTTGCGTAGGAGCGGCTCTCAAAGAAGAAGTAGTC
>CAVRZY010000177.1:0-22094 GCA_963725415.1 uncultured Acidobacteriota bacterium
GGACAGGCTCCAATTGCGCAGTGGGCAATTGGCTGCCTGTACCCGTTTTGCCCCCAGCCGGATACTCCAAAGCACTAATCAGACTATGCAGTCGTTGCAGTGGCGCAGGCCCCCGGCCTGCGCAGCCGCTCACCAGAGTCAGGCGGGCATTTTTTCACCCCTTCTGAGGCCTTACCCTTGGCACTCCCATCCATTCCCCCTTCCTGTCCCACTGGTGTATCATCATACCCAGGAGTCCGAAACGGAGGTAAGGAGGAACTCATGCAAAATCGCTTCAAACGGCTCATATCCGCATGTTTACTCGGCTTCGCCGCATTCATCGCCCCCGGCCATGCTCTGGCCCAGACGGCCCAAATTACCGGCCGCGTGACCGATGCCACCGGTGCCGTCGTACCCGCCACATCCATCACCGTCACCAACGTCGCAACAGCCATCGACCGCAAAGTCTCCACAAACGAGGACGGCTATTACACGGTTCCCTTGCTGCTGCCGGGCGAATACCGTGTCACGGTGGAGCGACAGGGGTTCAAGCCCATCGTCCGTTCCGGTGTCGTGCTCAGAGTGGACCAGCGCGCGGAACTCGATTTCACCCTCGAGGTCGGCGCGCTGGCCGAGCGCATCGAAGTGCAGGCCGCCACGGTCCAGTTGAACACGGTCGAGGCTAGCCGGGGCCAGGTGATCGAAAACCAGCGCATCGTCGATCTGCCGCTCAACAGCCGCACCTACGACGACCTAGCGCTGCTTTCCGCCGGTACCGTGCAACCCCTTAGCGGTTCCCGTTTCGGCGGCTTCAGTTCCGGCGGCGTGCGCAATACCCAGAACAATTTCATCTTGGATGGCCTGGACAATAACCCCGTCGAACTGGCCGGCGCCCAGCGCCGCTCCGAGATGGTGCAGCCCTCCATCGACGCCATTCAGGAATTCAAAGTCCAGACCAATGCCTACGCCGCGGAATACGGGCGCGCCATGGGTAGCGTGGTCAACGTAACCACCAAGTCCGGCAGCAACGACCTGCACGGCAGCCTGTTCGAGTTCCTCCGCAACGAGAAAGTGGACGCCAAGAACTTCTTCGACCTGCCCGGGCCCAAGCCCCCCTTCAAGCGCAACCAGTATGGTTTCGCCTTGGGGGGCCCGGTCTACATTCCCAAAGTATATAACGGCAAGAACAAGATGTTCTTCTTCGGCGATTACGAAGGAACCAAAGTCCGCGTCACCAGTACGAACACTACCACCATTCCCACCCTCAGGATGCGGACCGGCGATTTCAGCGAGTTGCTCACCCTGCGCAAACCCGCCGTCACTATCACCGACCCAAGGAATAACAACAACCCCTTCCCCGGCAACAGCATCCCCGCAGATCGCATCGACCCGGTTGCACAGACGCTGATTAATCTTTATCCCACCCCGCAGAATTCCAACCTCGCATCCAACTTCGTCTATCCGGCGCCGGCCAACCAAGACTGGAGCAGGTTCGATATCCGCAGCGATGTGAATCTCGGGACCAAAGACAATGTGTTCTGGCGCTTCAGCAAGCAGGACCAGGCCGTCCCGGCAGCGCTCACTCTGCCCCCGCCGGCCTACGGCGGCGGCGCTCTCGACCAGTCCACTCAGGGCATCAACACCGGCGGCACCTGGAATCACATCTGGACGCCTAACTTGATTATGTCGGTCCGCGGCGGATGGAACTACGGGTTCTTCGCCAGGGACAACCCCGCGCAGACTAACGGCGAGCTGTTGAACCGCAAGTACGGCATCAAAGGCGGCAACGACACCATCCCGGGCGGATTCTCGCAGATGGGCATCACCGGGTACACCGCCCTCGGGATCGGCGCCAATAATCCCGTGGCGCGCGATTCCCAGAACCGGCAGCTTGCCGGCGATATCACCTTCACGCACGGCTCCCACACCCTGAAATTTGGCGGCAACATGCTGCGCTCGCAGAACAACATATTCAACATCCGCAACGAAGTCATAGGACCATTCCAGTTTAATGGGCAATATACCAAAGACGGGATGGCGGATTTTCTGCTGGGCTGGCCCAACCAGGTCACCTGGATGAGCAGGCTCCAGGTAAACCTGCGGAGTTGGAACATCGGCGCTTTCGCCCAGGACGACTGGAAAATCACCCCCAACTTGACCCTGAACTTAGGCGTGCGCCACGAGATCGTGCTGCCGTTCGTAGAGAAGCGCGATAAAATGGGCGTCTTCGACACCTGGACCGACCCCAACAATCCGCGCCTCATCCATGCCGGCTCCGAAGGCTCGGACCGCTACAATCGGGCCATGATTGCCACCGATAAGAACAACTTCATGCCCCGGGTCGGCTTCGCCTATAAACTCGGCTCCAAGACCGTGATCCGTTCAGGCTATGGAATCTTTTATGCCTACCTGGAGCCCTATGGCGACGCCGAGTGGCTCATCGGCAATCCTCCCGACGCCTTTGGCGTAACCATCTCCTCCAGCCCCACAGTTCCGGCGCTGTACCTGGCGCAAGGCCCGCTGCCGGGCGCTCTGACCCTGGCCAGAGCCACGGGGGTTACCTTAAGTTCCATTGAGCGACAGGCAAACTCCTCCTATGGCCAGCAGTGGAACTTCAATATCCAGCGCGAGTTCGGCCGCGATTGGATGGCCGAGCTTGGCTACTCCGGGAGCAAGGGAACCCACGTGGAGAGCAGGTACGATGAAAACTTCTCGCCTCCTGGGCCGGGTACTCAGGATGAGAAGCGGCGCTATAAGTCAGCCGTCATCCCAGGCGCCGGAATCGCGACTGCCATAGGAGCTACATACGGCTACCACTTCAATGGCAACTCCATCTACCACGCCTTGGTCGCCAGGCTCGAGAAGCGCTTTTCCAGCGGCTTCACCCTCCTGGCCTCCTACGCTTTTTCAAAGGCCATCGGTGATGTCTGCGGTAACGCCGCCGCGGGCGACACTTCCAACTGCGGCTTCCAGGACCTCCGCAACCTGCGCGCCGACCGCTCCGTCGACAACATCGACGTTCCGCAGCGCTTGGTGCTCAGCGGTGTTTACGAGCTCCCCTTTGGCAGAGGCCGCTACTTCGCATCCAACCTGCCGGGCCTGGCCAACGCTTTGTTTGGCGGCTGGTCGATTGGCAGCATCGTCACCCAGGCCAGCGGTAGGCCTTATAACGTGGTCAACAATGGCAACCCGGCCACCACCGGCACCTTTAACGTCGTGAGCCGCCCCAATGTAGTAAGCGACCCCTATGCCATCGCCCGGACCGTTAATCAGGACTTCGACATGGCAGCTTTCGTGCGCACCGCTCAGTACGCCTTCGGCGACGCCGGACGCAATATCCTCCGCCAGCGTAGCTCCTTCAACTGGGATTTCTCGGCCCACAAGGAGTTCCGCCTGCAAGAGCGCCTTAGACTCCAGTTTCGCTTCGAGGCCTTTTCCTTTACCAACACGCCCCGATTCGGACAGGCCGGCAACACCATGGGCACCGCTACATTCGGCAGAATCACCAGCGCCGACGTGCCCCGCAACCTCCAGTTCGCCATGAAACTGCTCTGGTAACGGGATCATTGGCGAGCCTCAGTAAGAATCACTCATAGCCGCCCTGTCAGCCAGTGGGGCAGGTCCCCGACCTGCCCAGTAGGAATCATTTGCTGCCCTCGCAAATGGCTGTCTGTACCCGGTTTTTGCTGCGTTCCACGCCCACTCTATCGTGGGTTCGGAAGACAAAGCCTTCGTCGGCTTCACCGCCGGAACGGGCCGCGGCTATCAGAATTCGGCAGTGTCTTCCTCCGCGGTTCCCAGGCACGCCAGCCGCGCCCGCACCGCCTCCACCACCTTTCGCCCCGATGGCAGCACTCCCAGGACGGCTAACGCGCCGCCTTCGACCGCACTCTCTCCGTCCACAAGTACCTTGAACTCACCGTAGCGGCCTCGAACCATCTCGACATCAACCCCTAGCTCGCGACGCACCCGCGCCGCCACACGGACGGCGTACAATCCTGAGATTCAATACCCGCAATAGCGAATCGAGATCCGGCTCACACTCGCCTCTCCTGGGGCGGCCTAACGACTCAGGCGTTCAGCCGCGAGCCGCGCGAGGTGCCGCCGGCCTCTTACGCATCCCTCGTTCGCGGCTCCCCGCTTGCTGCGCCTTGTTAGGCTGCCGTTGCTGCCTGGGTAACTCATCGCCGGGCACGGGAGCCGTATCGGGCACACGAGCCAGCACGCGATCGAACGGCCGCACGTCAGCGTGACGCCCACGCGCCTCCAGATAATCGACGGTCAGCAGTGCGGCAGCCTTCTCCGCCACCGCCGTGGCGATGAACTGGTTGATCGAGATAGCGTCTCGCTCGGCGAGCTCGCGGATCTTCTGATGCAGCGACTCCGGGAGCCGCAGGCTCAGGCTACTCATAGGTCCTCCTCGACCAATGCCAAGAACTCACTCGGTGTGAGCACCCGGACTCGGAAGGGTCTAGCCCCGCCGAAATCGCGAACGTTATGCGTAACGATGGCTTGACACCCGGCGGCGACAGCCAGCTCCAAAATGAACTCATCACGCGGATCGGCGAGTGCCGGCCGCCAGTGGCGCAGGCCCCCGGCCTGCGCAGGCGGCGAAGCCGCCCGCCTCCGCTTCTGCCGCCGTGCTGGACTTCGGTCTGCACACCCTTCAACTTCCCTCAGTCAGCCCGCCTCTCTTCGCGATCCAAGCTCTCGTGAATCGGCATCTTCAGATACGTCTGATACCGCAGTCCCCGCTTGGCAGCCAGTTTTCGCGCTGGCTCCAAATCGCCCTCGGGAAGCCGGATCGTGATTGTAGGCGACGCACCACCCGTTGTGCGCTCACGCGCCATCTGCGCGGCCCGGCCCCGGCCCAGTTCCCCAGCCGCCGCGGCCTGCTCGAACTTCTCTGCGATCAGATCCTGGTGGCTGTCCCACCATTCCGCCTCCTCGGCCTCCGACGAAAAGCGGGGAACCACGAATTTCTCGGGCATCGCTCTACCCTCCCTTCTCCTCAAAATACACCGCCAGCGACCGCCTCCCACCCCTCGGCCCCGATCACGGCACTTCCCCAACCCACCGTGTCCGCTCCAGCCCGGGGCCGCTGCCCGCATTGCCGCATCGGGCAGTTGGTCGTCATCGGAGTGCTGCTTCCTCAAAGAAAGTTCCCCCCATGACCACGCTCTTGCCACCCAGCCTGTCCCGCTATCTTCAGTCCCGCACGCCGTGCCGCCTGCGCCTCAGCGCCGTGGTGTGTCTGTGGACCATCCCGGAGCACCTCAGCCACCCCTTTCCAGCTCACTCCCCAGCCTGCCGGCGCCGCTCCAGCCTCTGCCTCCCGGTGGGGCGGTGGCCAAAACCCAGGCCCCTGTTGGACAAACCAGCAACAAAAGCCCGTTGAAAACCCAAACCCTCGGACGGCGGATTCAGTTCAACCCCGATTCTGTCGCGGCTTACGCGCGACAGGAATCCTTAATTTGTTGCCTCGTCGGAGAAATCTGTGGGTAGTCATGGCTGCGGACGGCAGAGAATATCGTCCGCGCGGGTCGTGAATCCAGTCCGGCTGTGTGCTCCGCGTTTGTCTTTTCCTAGCCAGTTGTTTGCATCAGCCACCCATCTTCCGAATGGGCGACATTCGACCTCTGCGGGTAGAGCTTACTTCACCGCAACCGTGGCCCCGATGGTGCTAGCACCACCTACCTGGCCCGTCATCGGATTAACGGACTGCGGCCGCAGATCTTCCACCGTTCCCGCGGTCGATGGCAGCACTAGGTTGATCTGCACGACTCCACACAGTTGGCCCGGCGCGCTGCCGGCGTAGACGGCCTGGATACCCCCGCTGAGAGCGAACACCCATCCCGCCCCGAGATTCACGGCTTCGGGCGGGTTCAGCCCGCCGGTCGCGCACGGACGATCGAGTGGCGGGAAACCGGTGCCCCATATAGACACGATGGAATTCCGCGCCGCGGGATTGGAGGCTCCGTTCACCGTGCCATCCTGGTTCACCGCAACCGCCTGCGAAGAGACGCCAGGATGCAGGCGGAAGATACCCGGTCTGCCGGCATTCGCCCGCACGCTCATCGAGCCGACAGTGACTTCGTTGTAGACGAGGCTGATGTTGGTGACGGTTTTGCCGCTTAGTTCAAATGGCGCCTGCGCGTTGACCTGTCGTGACTGGGCATAGATCACGGGCGCGGGTCCGCCGTCGAAGAGTACTCGCACACCGGCCAGTTCTCGCGGCGCCATCCCCTGCGCGTCCGGTTGATAGACGGCACTGGTATCGGGCCCGATACCGAAACCCGTCAGCGAGATCAATTCTCCCGGCGCGACACCCTGGTCGTCGCCGTAAAAGGTAGCCGCGTTCAACACCGTTGGCGAGAGACAGGCCGGTGCTGTCCACCCCGCATCGCCAAATCGGATCTGCGACAGCACGCTCTCGGGAGAGGAGAAGGAACCCCAGGCGAGCCGGATTGTCCCATCGGCCGCCACCGAAAGGCCAGAGACGAAGTCGGCGTTGCTCCCAACATACGTTGCCTCCCGCAGCGCGCCGCGCGGATCCAGATGGGCCACGAAGACGCTTAACGGCCCCTGGAAACAGGCCTGCGGCGCGTTTGCCGTTACCGGAAATCCGGCGCCCGTATTGGTGGCCACGTAGGTGTCGCCCGCAGGCGTCACGTCCAGCGCGACGGTGCCTGGCAAATAATTCGCGGTCATCACGTAACTGGAATAGCCGAGGGTGCGGAAGTCCGCGCTGAGTCTGGCGACGAATCCGGACGGCGCGCCGTCGCTCCAGAGGGGCACGACCGCAGTGGGCTGAAAGGCGCCGGGCGTTGTGGGAAAGTCCGGCGAGGTGGTAGGCCCGGCGACATAGATGTTGCCGGCAGCATCGGTTCGCAGCGCCTCCGCGACATCGTTGCCGCTCCCACCCAGCAAGGTGGAGAGGACGGCTTTGCCTGTGGAATCGAACCGGGCGAGGAACACGTTTTGCGCGCCGGCCAGGCGCGTTTGCACCACCCCCGGGGACACCGGAAAATCCGGCGAGGTGGTCCATCCGGCGGCAACGACACTGCCGGCGCGATCCACCAGCAGAGCCATGACGGCGTCCTGATAGCTGGGGTCCGGATTGCTTCCGGCCAATTCGCTATAAGAGTTATAGAGGATGGTTCCACCGTCAGGGCTCAATTTCAAAACGTAGGCGTGGCCGGCGGCGCTCTTTCCAGCGATGTACGCCGCGCCTTCCGCGTCCACCGCAATGGCATTCGCAGTCACGGCCGAATCGGGAAGGTAAGTTGAATAGAGAAAGCGGCTGCCATCGGCGCTGAGCTTGGCTGCGAACAGTCCGCCCGTGATGCTGGCCGGGATGGCGGCGTTGGGTGTGGTGGGGAAAGAGTTGACCAAGCGCGGGCCACCCGAAAAGCCGGCGATGAAGACGTTGCCTGCCGCGTCGACCGTCAGCGCCGTCGCCCCGTCGGCGTTGGGACCACCCAGCAGGGTGCCGAAGACCGTCTTCCCCGCGGCATCGACCTTGCCAACGTACGCATCGGAGCAAGCTCCGGGAACCGACCCAATCGGCGGCGCGATCGTGGAACAAGTGCCTCCGCCGGGCTGCGTCTGCGCCGCCCCGACCGTGACCGGTCCAATTCCATCCCTGCCGGTGAAATAGACGTTCCCCCCGGCATCGATCCAGGAGATGAACCCGTTAATCGGAAGCGGCTGGGTCGCGATGCTGCCGGCGTTTTGGGCACGCAGAATGAGCGGGCAAAGAGAAAGTGCGAGGATGAACACAAGGGTTCGGCCGGGTCCAATTGTGCCCATAGTGGGGCAATTCGATACGCAGAATGCTGTGGCTCGACCGGATTTCATTGAGGTTCCCGATACTGCCATACATTCACGAGCATGCCCACTTCCACCGGCGGCGAGCCGTTCCGGCTTGGTCCCTGCTGCCACCGATTCGCTTCCAAATGAGTATGGCGTGTGACGGATGTTTCCTACCCGTCGCTGAGCATCGCGGTCAGATGACAGGCCATTCGGAACCCATTCTGGCCGAGACCGAGCATGATCTGCGCTCGAAGAGCCAAATGTTATTGCGCGTGGGAAGGCGAATTGGGGTTGGCGCAGTTTATGGTAAAGCTTTCGTCGCCGCTTGCTTCCGTGCCATGGAACTAATCACGATTCTAAACCGCTGCCATCGTTTTCGGGGTTTTGTCTACCAACACGCCCACTTCAGCGCCGACAAAAGGAGCATCGAAGTGGCCGTACGACCGCGCAAGGGTTCGGCCGCCGTCTGCTCGCGCTGCCATTTGCCGGCGCCCGGTTACGACCAGCTCGCCGAACGGCGTTTTGAGTTCATTCCCCTGTGGGGGTTTCTCGTCTTCCTTCTGTACACCATGCGGCGCGTCGACTGTCGCCGTTGTGGCGTTGTAGCTGTTGAAGAGGTTCCCTGGGGCGACGGTAAGCGCACACTGACCAAAGCCTACATGCTCTTCCTAGCCCGTTGGGCGCGGCGGCTGTCATGGAAAGAGACGGCGGAGGCCTTTCGCACATCCTGGGACAAGGTTTTCGACGCGGTCGAACATGTCGTCACCTGGGGTCTGGACCACAGGATACTTGGCCAGATCGACGCCATCGGCGTCGATGAAATCCAGTATTCCAAAGGGCACAAGTATCTGACACTGGTTTATCAGATCGATCTGGGCGTCACCCGTCTGCTTTGGGTCGGCAAAGAGAGAACGATCGAGTCCTTCCAGGGATTTTTCACCACCATGGGCGAGGAGACCACATCAAAGATCGTGTTCATCTGCTCAGACATGTGGGAACCCTACTTGAAAGTTATCCGTGAGAAATGTTCCGAGGCCCTGCATATTCTCGATCGTTTCCATATCGTCGCGAAAATGAACAAGGCCCTCGATGAAATCCGCGCCGCAGAATCGCGCCGCATGGCGAGCGAAGGCCGGACACCGCTACTGAAGAAGTCGCGCTGGCTCCTGCTCAAACGCGAAGAGAATCTGAAGACTGAACAGCGCTTCCGCTTGCGCGATCTCCTCCGGTACAACCTGAAGACCGTCCGCGCTTACCTTCTCAAGGAAGCCTTCCAGCAGCTCTGGGACTACAGCTCGCCTGGCTGGGCAGGCAAATTCCTGGACGAATGGTGCCGCCAGACTATGCGCTCGCGCATCGAGCCGATGAAGAAGATCGCCCGCTCCCTCCGTCAACACCGCGAACTCATCCTCAACTACTTTCGGGCGCAAAAACTGATTTCCAGTGGCGTGGTGGAAGGCCTCAATAACAAAGCCAAAGTCACCATGAGAAAATCCTATGGCTTTCGCACCTATCGGGTCCTCGAACTTGCCCTCTATCACTCACTTAGCAAGCTGCCTGAGCCTGAATCAACCCACGATTTCTTCTGACGAACCAAATTTGTTAGGCCGCCCGCTTCTTGAACTCACTGCGTGTTGCCCAAAACGCAACTAGGAATAAGATCGCGAAGACCCCATCTACGGCACCTATTGCGATCCATTGACTGGAAACTCGTCCTAGCAGATACAACCACGTCAGAGCGACCGTCCCGCTGCCTTTTGCCAGAAACGCTGGAATCATCATCGGGCGATATCGAACCGGATCTGAGGATAGGAACAGATACACAATCTGCCAACAGATATCCAGAAACACGAACCCGTAGTAGAACTCTGGCTGTTTGACCCCCATCACCTTCTCAGCAAAAGCGAGAGGAATCGTGGACAGCAAGCCAAAAATGCCTGCGATGAGAAAAATCCATTTTGCGAGTTTCATATGTCTCCTTTTTCTGGGCGGTATGTTTAGTCAGGGTGGAGCGGCCTAACGACCGGCGCTCTGGCGCGGCCTGGTTTTGGCCGTCGCCCGCAGCGCCTCGTTGAACGAAAGCCTCCTCCCGCGGATAGATCAACATTTCCCGCAGTATGGCCGTTTGCCCTATGCTCCGCGCTTCCTGGCGCACGCATCGCTCCCCGTGTGGTTGTTCCCCGCCCCTACCCGTCACGGTCTCGCGCACAGCCTCGCCGACCACCACGACCCGGTCATCCGCACCAGTCTCCAGAGCGCCTTCCATCGTTCCCCCACAGGTCTCGATGCTGCAAGTGGCGAACATCTCACGCCTCCACGGCCCCGTGTATCGCGCTCAGATGGCCAGGTGACATTCTGCTATCGCGCGACAACCACACCCAGCGGTTGTTAGCCGGCTGCCTTCCGGCCTTGGAGCCACCGCCGAAGAGACTCCTGAGTCTCGCCAGACCTCCGTCCGGCCAGGAGGCTCTCTACGCTGATGTCTTCGTCCAAATCGGGCCAGTGGATCCCCTCGCCGCTCCCAATCAGGCGCCAGTTCGCCCGCTCCGCTGGCGTCCCGTGTGCCAGGCGTGGGAACCAGGCCAGGGGCACCGTAATCGTCCTGCCATCTGCAAGATCGACCGCCAGAGCGTCATCG
Organism: uncultured Acidobacteriota bacterium; assembly: GCA_963725415.1. Lineage (GTDB taxonomy): Bacteria > Acidobacteriota > Terriglobia > Bryobacterales > Bryobacteraceae > CAVRZY01. The sequence goes on from CAVRZY010000177.1 coordinate 10,433, forward strand.
CTTACGCTCACGTTGTCAGCCGTTGCTTCCCTGAGTTCAGTCACCAGAGTACTCATGCCATGCCTCCAGCAAGAAAGCTGCCCTCTCTGCGACCAGTCCTTCTATCCGTCGAAGCTCCGCTCGGCCAAAACCGCGGCTCCTCTCCAGACGCACCGGTTCCACCCAGAGTTTGGCCCCAGAGCCTTCGCGCTCCACATGGACGTGTGGAGGTTGGTCGCGATCCGCCGAGTAGAAGAAGAACCCCTATGGCCCGAGCCGAAGAACCGTTGGCAACGTATCCCAGTGTACCTGCTCGCCGGAGAGATTGCCAATCCCATATGGGAGGCTAACGTAATGCCTCAGTCTCGGGGGCAATAGCCTGTCGAGTCGGGTGGGATAGGCTTTCAGCCCAATGTCATTCAGTTTTCGTGGGGGGGCCTTCTGGCCTGCGAGCCGACCTCCTGGTCGGCTCCCGGCGGGGCTGGAAAACGAACCCCAGGGGCCGGCGGCGGCTCGGGGAGCCGCCCCACAAGGGGCCGAGATGTGCGGTGGTGGGAAAACTAAATGACATTAGGCTTTCAGCCTGTCCGGACGCCTTTCCAATACCGCCCGAGACAAGCTGAAGCTTATCCCACGGCCCCCGAGACTGAGGCATTACAGGCTAGCGCCGAGGCCCTCAGGCGCGGCCCGCTTTCGGCCGTCGCCCGCCGCGCCTCGTTAGCCCTCAGCCAGCGGAGCGCCGCCGGCCAATCCTCGGAGCGCGGTCGCGAATGACGTCACCGAGCGTCCGAAGAGCTTTGTTTACCGACTTCGCGTCGGGAAATACTTCAGCAACGTCGGGGTCAAGGACTACCATCACCGTCTCCTTAGTAAACCGACTCGCGTATTTCCCGCGAACGCCAGCGGAGAAGTCGTACTCCGGTAGCATCTCCTCGGATTCGTGCCTAGAGCGTACCTTCCTCATACTTTCTCCGTTCACGTCGGGTGGCCAGTCTCGCGCTGATGATCCGAATCATCTCCCCGACTTCCGAATGTACCACAACCAGGGTTCGATCCCGAGCCGACCGTCCAATAGTCACGAATCGACTTTGCTCGCCTGAATGGAGCGGGTCGCTGATGGTGACGGAGAGAACATCTCGAAACACCGACGCCCCCTCTTCAAAGCTGACGCCGTGCTTCCGCAGATTCGAGCCAGCCTTCTCCGGATTCCAGCGAAGAACCGGTCCCATGTCCCTTGATTGTCCCCTCTCATCTGAGGGCTAACCCAGAGGATCTCAAGCCTACCGGTTGCGGACGCGCCAAGGGTGACCGTGCGGAGAGCCGGCCACCTCCCAGGGCTGGCGGTCACGTGGGGCGGTCATGAGGTGTCCGTGATGGCCGGGCCCCTGCTACCGCCTGCTAGCCTTGCCGCCTTCCAAACCCTGCCACAATTCCTCGTGGGGGATGCCAGCCCCTGCTCGAATCCGTTGCCGAGCCGCATCCAGAATGCTTCGCAGCCGCGGAGAATAGGCCAAAACCAAGCGCTCCAACTCCTCTTCGTCGCCCACCGCCAGCAAGACACCCACGGGCTTGCCATTGCGAGTGACCACCACCGGGCCCTGCTCAGCGGCCCTCAGGTAGCCGCTCAAATGTGCCTTGACATTGGCCACCGAAGCGATCTTCATAGCTTGATCTCCTCTCTTCCGATCATCAGCCGGCTTCCCTCTTTCCTGCCGACGGCCAGGATCTGCACTTCCCGAGGAGCGTGGCTTACCGAGTAGAACACGCGGAAGCGATTGTCTGGACCGAAGCGCAGTTCCCATGTGGCTTCGAACGCCACCGGTGGTTCTAGAGGCTTTCGGTTCCGTGTCTCCCTCTCCGGCTCGAACCGCAACCGCTCTTCGATTGTCGTCCGGATCAGGCCGCGATACGCCGGCGCGATCGCTCGCAGGTGCGCCTTGACTTCCGGGTCGTAGACTAGTGCGAACGGTCGCCGACCGCCCATGACCATGATTATGGTCATCCAAGCGGCGCTTGTCAACCGCGCCGGAGAGCGCAGCCTGCTCAACCCGGTCGGCCTAACGACCGGCCGCTCAGGCGCCCGTGCTCTTTGCGGGTCGCCCGCAGCGCCTGGTTTGTGGGCCAAGGTGCCAAACCCGGCTTGCTGTACTACCTAGAGGCGCCAAAAGCCCGCTGAAAACCCAAACCCCCCGACGCCGGATTTAGTTCAACCCCGATCCTGTCGCGGCTTACGCGCGACAGCAATCCTTAATCTGTTAGCCAGCCACCTTCGAGCGACAGGCCGTCGCCTCGTACGGCGTTACCCCACGGGCGGAGGGGCGGTGAGCGCTCGATACACCCGTCGCACCAGCAGCCACAGCAGATAATAACCCCCGAAGGCGAGGAGAACACCGACTCCCCCCACCCAGGCCGGGACCGGTTCACCTCGGAATCGCGCTGGCAAGTCCAAGACAAGCACTGCCAACAGCCCGGCGATCAATCCCAGAATTGCTCCCCACAGTGGCATGCGCTGCGGATGCCAGCTCTTGGGGGTGAGCATCGCCCACAGGCCCCAGGCCAGCGGCACCACGCACCAGATACTGGTCAGGAGATAACGGCTCTCCAGGTTGGGAACCGGATTCAAACGCAAGCTTCCCGCGCCCAAGGCGATCACCACCGAAGCCACTGCACTGGCCGAGGCAAAACGTTGTATCATTTTCCAACCTCCCTCGCTCCTCGCACGAACGCGAAGGCCACGCCTCGGAAACCCTCGCCTCCGGTCTGGCTAACGACTGGGGCATCACCCGCCGCCCCGTTCTTGGGCGGGCGGGTGCATGCCCTTGTTGAACTAAATCCGCCTGCGGCGGATAGATAAGAACCTCCCGCCGTATCGGGCCCCTGCCCGATTTCCTTTCCTCCGTTGTCGGCCTCAAAATCTCCTCCAGGGAGGGCCGCTACCCCTCCCCGGAAAGGAGATACGTCAATGACACCGTTGCGATAACGGATGATCCAGGATATGCAATTGCGGGGGTTCTCGGCAAGAACCCAAGAGTGCTACGTGGCCGCCGTCCGCCAACTGGCGGAGCACCATCACAGCAGCCCGGACCAACTCCGCGAGGAGGATCTGCGCCACTACTTTCTGTACCTGGCCAACGAGAAGAAGGTCGCCCGCGCCACCGCCACCATCGCCCTGTGCGGGATCAAGTTCTTCTATGAGCAGACGCTCCAGCGGCAGTGGCCCACCCTGCGGCTGATCCGTCCTCCCCGCCAGAAGAAGTTGCCGGTAGTCTTGAACTGCGATCCAGACACTGATACGGCAATGCGCAAAAACCCTTACCCTCCCCCAGTTTCATACCCGGTGCCTTCCCGATTCGCGTAATTCGGGGACCGGCGCGAATTTCGCCGCCCTTGCGAAATTCGTGGCCTGTACCCGAATTACAGTCCCCGCATTGGTCCGGCCAAAGAAACTGGGGGAGGGCAAGGGCTTTTGCTGCGTTCCCTGTCCACTGCCTGAATCGCAGAAAAATCCACCCCGCTCTGTAGCCCAGAAGCACCAAACCCGCGTTGAAAACCCAAATCCTCGGATCCGGGATTCAGTTCAACCCCGATTCTGCCGCGGCTTACGCGCGACAGGAATCCTTAGTTTGTTAGGCGGCCGAGAAGAGCTCCTGGGCCCACACTGTCACTTCGCTGGCCTGTTCAATCGCTGTCGTCTATTCCTTTCCCACCAGCCGCGCCACTTTTTCTGCTCTTTGCCAAAATCCTGGCCGGTGATACCACGGAGTGCCTTTTCTGCTTCGCTATCGACGAAGAAGCACTCGCCGCTGCAAAAGAGAAAGAACTGCCCCTGGGCCTGTACCTTGGTTTCGACGCCGCCGCTGGGGCTTACCATCTTCGCCAGGGTTTGATCCGCCAAGAGATCTATCAGTTGGGGTACGGCAGACACCGCGCGCCTGCCCATTTCCCCAAGGGAACCAGCAGCCTCAAATCGAGCAAACGGAGAAGCAGAGTACAGAGCTAGGACCTTTTCTCTGACACTGGCGGGAGTGTCTGAGGGAATCTCTTCCTTAGGAGTCATCTTCAAGAGCGAGCCATTTCCAAGAACGACCGAGGCAGTTTTCGGAGCCTCGGAAGACGCAACAGTCGGCGGCATCGATGCAATAAGCAGGACGCAGATTGGAGTGATCGATAAGGATCTCATGTGTACCCCTCCTTTTGGAGCCTCAGCAGTACCCATAGGCAATGGGCCCGTTGAGGAAGTTGTTGATATACCGAGTGTTCAGCGCGGCAAAGAAGAGGGCGGCGGCGACGGCTACGCCCCACGCCAGCAGTTGCCGGCTACAACTGCGCCGACACACCTGAAGAATCCACGTGTCCATGGTTCCCGCCTCCTTGTCCGTCTAACTCAGAGCATTTTTAAAGTGATGCGCTATATTCGCGCCTACTCAAAAACTGCCCGCCCGTTCAATTTGGAAGTACTCCGACGTGCGCCGCCGAGTGCCAGTATGCTAACGAATTCACTGCGACAGCCCACTAGCAGGATGCTGAAATAGTAACTGTGACGACGAGGTCTTGCCTTGCAAGTCGTTTTTCAGAGTATTTGCTCCGATAGGAGAGAGCTGAGTCGTAAGCGAAAAGGGCCTATTGGGGCCTCATTTTTATCCCGGCGACCCTTTTTGGGCCGTCCGGGCGCACTTCTCCCTCGATACTTCCTCAGGTAACCGCCGCCGCCAAGTTGCGGATGCGGACCAGATTGTAGGCGGCCGCCGCCAGAGTGAACATCCAGCGCACCAACTCCAGTCCCCGATACCGCAGCTTCCTCATTCCTCCCACCGTCTTCATCCACCCGAAGATCTCCTCGACCCGCTTGCGCTTCCGCTGGCTGATGAGGTAGCCGGCCTGCCGGGTGGTGCGAGCATCGATCGCGCTCCTACGATTCTTGTTGTTCTGCGCCACGTGCGGCGTCACCTTCAGGTTCCGGGCCTCGGCTACAAACTCGGCCGTGTCATAGTTCTTATCTGCCCCCAGGGTCACGCGGTGATCGCCGGGAATCGCCTCCGCCATCAGCAGGGCGGCGTCCCGCTCGGCTGTGCCGTTGGCCAGCAGTACTTCCGCGTTGACCACCAGCCCGTGGCGGTTCTCCATCAGCACATGCCCGCTGTAGCTCAGCTTGGCTTCCTTGCCCGCTCCCTTCCGAGCCAGCAAGGCGTCCGGGTCGGTCGTGGAGCAGTGTGTCTGGTTGCTGCGCTTCTCGCCGTGAAAGTCCACCGTGGGATTGCCCGGATCGTCCGCCGGCGGCTGCTCCTCGTGGTCTGCCCGTTTGAAGCTCTTCAGGCTCGCCCAGGCCTCCAGCAGCGTGCCGTCCACCGTAAAATGCTCGTCGGAAACCAGCTCCGAAGCTTTGGCCTCTTGCAGCACCAACTGGAACAAGAGCTTGGCGACATCGGCTTCCAGCAGGCGGTCGCGATTCTTGCTGAAGACCGTTGCGTCCCAGACCGGCTCGTCCATGTTCAATCCCACGAACCAGCGGAACAACAGGTTATAGTCCAGTTGCTCCATCAGCATCCGCTCGCTGCGGATGGTGTAGAAGATCTGCAGCAGAAGCGCCCGCAGCAGCCTCTCCGGCGGGATCAAGGGCCGCCCAATCTCGGAATACATGGCCGAGAACTCGGCCGACAATTGGTTGAGAATGCGGTCCGTCATCTGGCGGATCGCCCGCAGCGGGTGGTCCTGGGGAACTCGCTGTTCCAGCGAGAGGTAGCTGAACATGGCCGATTGCTGGAGGTCTGTGCCGCGCATAGATAAAACAATTATACAACAAAATGTTTTATTCGTAACCTCCGAGACTTACTTTTTCAGCACCCTGCTAGAAGCTGATCCGGAACGCCAACTGCATCGTCCGGCTCTGATCGATGGCGCCGGTGACCTGATACGAGTCGGACACACTGCCGATGTAATTCACCGGGTTGAAGTTCACGTTGTTGAACACGTTAAAGACCTGGGCTTGACCTTCGAGTGATAATCTCTCGGTCACCCTGATCTGCTTGATGAGGTTGAAGTCGAAGCGTACCACCTTCGGCCCGGTGACGATGAGGCTGCGGACGCCGCAGTCGCCGAACCCGTTGACGGACTCCATACAGCTCGGCGAGTTGGCGGGCGCGAAGTAGCGGCCCGTCGGCGCGCCGCTGGAATACCCGGTGGCATTCACGCTGTACGCCTTGATCGTGTTGTCGATGATGTCCTGCGGAAGCATGTAGACAAGCGTCCGGTACTGGTTCTGCCGGGTCGGTCACCTTCCGGATCTGGAACGAGTTGCGGAGTTCGTCCGCCGTCATCCCGATCAGGCGCACGTTGCCGAAGTCGAGCATGCGCCCGCTCTGGAGCCGGGCGACGCCCTGGAAGCTCCAGCCGCCGATGATGCGGTCCACCAGGCCGTTGGCGCCGGTGGCGAAGCGCTTGCCCCGGCCGAAAGGCAGGTCGTACATCCAGTTGCCCACAAACACGTGCCGCACGTTGCCGGTCGCGTTGCCGCCCTGGTTGGTGTAAATGTTCGTGTAGTTCATCTCGGTCGTCACGTACGGCTTGTGGAACGAGTAGAACTGGTCCATCCACCCCTTGCCATAGGTGTAGTTCAACTGGAACAGCAGCCCGCGCGAGAAGCGGCGGTTCAGCGATAACTGGACGCCGTTGTAGCTGGTCTTCGGTCCGTTGGTGACCACGTACGCGTGGCTGACATCAGGGTTGACCACCCAGAAGTTCGACGGGTAACCGGCCGTGATGCCGTTGGCGCGGTAGGTCGAGTTTGCCCAGATGGTGCTGGCGGCGGTGTACGGGTTCGGGATTCAGCGGGTACATCGACTGTACCAGCGTGGTGTTGGTCCAGCCGGCTCCCGGTGTACTTCGTCGCGTCGTTCGACAACTTCGACCCGTTCAGATACGCCAGGAAGATCGGCAGGGGCGACGTGCCGGCAGCCCCGGTGTAGGCGAACGTATTGCCTTTGCCGGCCGCGATGTTCGCCTGCAGGTTGGCCTGCGCCAGCTTGAACTCGTTGAAGAACCCGTTCTCGAGGATGTTGAGTCTCGTTGTAGTTCATATACGGCAGCTGGCCGCCCGCGGTCCAGGTGTTGTAGCTGTTGGTGTGGATGTAGCGCGCCTCCACCGCCATGTTCTTCGACAGCTTGCGCTGCCAACTGAAGGAATAGGAGAATGCGCTCGGCGTCTTGATGTTCGGGTCGAAGACGTAGACGTTCGAACTCGCCGTCGGCACGGCCATCGGGTAGACCGCGTCAGGTTGACCGCCGGCGGTCCCAGGTCGCTGCCCGTCAGCAGCACCGGCAGCGTGCCCAGGTTGCCGTTGGTCAGGTTGCGCGTCGCGTCGATCTGGATGCCGGGATTGCCCCCGAACACGCCCGTGAAGTCGCTCATGCCGCCGCGCTGGTAGGCGAGGCTCGCGCCGCCGCGCAGGACCGAGTCGCCCTTGCCACCCAGCAGCGCGTGCAGGAAGCCATTTTCCGCGCCGACCGTCCAGGCCGCGCCGATGCTCGGCGCGAAGTCGCCCCAGTCCACGTCGTAGGCGTTCGTGTTCTTCTGCAGCATCTTGTAGGTGGTTGCCGTACCCTGCAGCGTGCCGGGCTTGAACAGATTGCCCAGGTTGGTCACCACCGACCCCGGCTGGAACCCGCTTCCCACGCCGGTCACGCCGAAGATGTCGTCGAGGGTCGCCGTCGAGTAGCTGTTGTTCTGAGCGTAGAACGGCATCTGCACGTCATAGCGGAGCCCGGCGTTGATGGTCACCGTCGGCTTCCAGCGCCAGGCGTCGCTGATGAACGAACCCCACTGCGGCAGAGTCCCATACTGATCGCTGGCGCCGAGGATCTTATAGGTTGTGCCGTCCGCCTGGATGCGCGCGTTCTGCGTGATCGCGCTGACGCGGCCCGTCAGCACGGCGTAGAGGGCCTTGGCATTGTTGATGTCGGTGCTCGAGGCTTTAGGGAAGTTCGTCGTATTGAACATGCCATCCGCCGGATCACCGGTGGCCATGTTGAGAGTGACCGTGGGCACTTTCGTCTGGTTGTAAAGCCATACTTCGGCCTTAGTGTATGAGACGCCCATGGTGAGCAAATGAGGCCCCTTCACCCAACTAAGGGTATCCTCGAATACCATCGTCTTGCCTTCGCGAGCGCTGTTGGCGACCAGCGGGTAGGTGTTGTTGATGCTTTTGAACGCACTCCACCCGATGGCGTAGCCGTTCATACCGCCATACCCCGTGCCCTGGTACATGTCCGTGGTGAGGTCGGGAGAGAACTCCGTCGCGCCGCCGGTCTTCCCGAAGTGGAACTCGTTCACCACTTTGCTCGACACCGTCCAACGCCACGATCCCTGGCCTGAATACCGGACGGAATCCTGCAAACCGTGCACCGGGAACTCGGGAAACACTCTCTGGTAGCCGTTGGTCGTGTCGGGATCGGAAATCAGGTGGTTCTGCGTGATCGACCCGGTGAGGCGGTTGTTCATCGTCACGTTGTAATCGACGCGCACGGTGGGGTACTTCGTCTTGTTGTGCGTCGGCTGCTGCCAGACGAACGACTGGGTCAGAGGATCGGTCGTCTCATTCACGACACCCGTCTTCTTCGTGGACGCGCGCACGTCGGCGAGCAGTCGCGCCACCGTCGGGTCGATCCGCGCCGTCTGGCCGTTCTTCGCCGCCAGCGCCATAAGGTCCACGTTCGGCCCGCCGGAGTATTGGAAGATGCCCTGCTCCGAGAGCGGGCTCATGATAGTCCTGGTCGAGGTGTTTGTGCCCGGCGAGCTGACCCACTCGTAGTTCACGAAGAAAAACAGCTTGTCGCGGCCGTCAAAAAGGCCTGGGATCCTTACCGGGCCGCCCAAGCGGCCGCCCGGCTGAAATTGCGACAAGGTGGGCTTGCCGGTAGGATTGCCGTTTTTATCCACGTTGCGGTGCAGGTTGAACCAGGTGTTCGTGTTCATCCAGTCACGCCGCATGTAGTAGTATACGCTGCCATGGTAGTCGTTCGTTCCCGAGCGCGTGATGAACTTGATCTGCACGCCGCCCTGGCCGGCCATATCGGCCTCCTGCGCCGCCGTCCCAATCGTTACCTCTTCAACCGCGTCGAGGCGCGGGCTGACGCGCGTGAACATCCCGTCCCAGGTCTTGGCGTAGTTGTCCTGGATGTTCATGCCGTCCAGCGTGATGTTTACCGTGCTGGCCGGCAGGCCGTTGACCATGGCGCCGCGGGAGCTGCCGTCCGCGGTGGTCACCCCCGGCATGAAGGTCACCAGGTCGAACGCGGCGCGCCCGGGCAGCGGCAGGCGCGTGATCTGCTGCTGGCTCAGGGTCGTCGCCACAGACGTCTGCGTGGTCTGTAGCACTTCGGCTGCTGCCTCGACTACAACGGTCTCGGCGACCCCACCAGGCTCCAGAATTGGTTTAATGTTGGCTGGTACACCGGCGTTCAGCCGGACGTCTTCAAGGGCAGCAGTCCTGAATCCCTGCAGGGTGACCGTCACCGTGTAATTGCCCGGCTCGAGCGCCGGGATTGTGAACAGACCATCCGGGCCCGAAACCGCGGTCGTGGTGGACGCCGTTGCGTTGTTCTTGGCGGTGATGGTGGCGCCGGGGACGACGGCTCCCGACGAATCGAAAACCGTCCCGGACAGTGTGGCCGTGACACCGCCTTGCGCGAACGCACGGCGTGGCGTTGCGGCAAGCCCCATCAGCAGTAAGAGTACTGCCGCAAGCTTGAAAATACGAAACCTCATAATCCCTCCTCTTATTCCAACCGGGATTTCCATTTTGCCATCCTGGCCGACATCGATTATACCCCCAACCGCCTCCATCGGAGCCGTTTCTGTCATTTCTTCCATCCCGAGCGACTCCGGCAGCCCAGGAAGGGGCCAGCCCTGGCTCCTCCGGGTACGCAAAAGCCCGGAAGTGCCTAATTTCAAGCGATTTCTCGTGCACCTCTCCGTTCCCCCTCCTTCCTTCGACCTGTTTGCTTCCCCGCCGCCGCGCCCTATCCGGTCGGCAACGGCAACGCCGGGGTGCCCTTATAGTAAATCCGGGAGGAAATGACTGGTAAGCAGGTGGAGGGGAGTTGCAGAGCCACCGGGAGATGGTGTACCGGCCTGGGCTTTCCGTCAAGCAAGACATTTGGTATGACTTTTGTTTGAACGGGCACCCCGCTGCTACGAATTGGGTGCCCTAACACTGGATGTTTGCCCAGAGTGTTTCGAGCAGCGGGATGCTTGGCTCCAGCGACGAATACTCAGAAGTCGTCTGGTCCTAGACCACTATAAGGCTTTCGGCGGAGCCAAGCGAGCTCGTTGGAAAGGAGGCATGGTAGGATGTCGGAACGGTTGACGACTTCAGCTTCGGAACCGGAATGGGCGGCGTTTGCGGCGATTGATTGGGCCGACCAGAAGCACTTCTGGCGCCTGGTCCCAGCCGGCTCCCGGAAGTTTGAGCAAGGGGAACTGGAGAACACCCCGGAGGCGGTGGAGGCCTGGGCGGCCGCTCTTCAACAGCGATTTGGCGGTGGCCCCATTGCCGTATGCTTGGAACAGTCTCGCGGGGCCTTGGTGTATATGCTGAGCAAGTACGCGCACCTGGTGTTGTTCCCCGTTCACCCCACCACGGCGGCGCGCTACCGGAAGACTTTCTCGACTGCCGGCGCCAGCAACGATCCGGGCGATACGGCCTGGCTGCTGGACCTGTTGTTGCGTCACAGAGAACGACTGCGCTCGCTCCAACCGGACACCGTAGAGACCCGCCTGTTGCAGTTTCTGGTCGAGGAACGCCGGCGCATGGTGGATGAGAAGACGCGCCAGAGCAATCGCCTGACCGATTGCCTGAAACAGTATTTTCCGCAGATTTTGCGTTGGTTCGACGACGTGACCAGTCCCCTGGTCGAGGACCTGCTGGCGCGCTGGGGCAGCTTGCGGGAACTGCAGCGGGCACACCCCGGCACGTTGCGGAAGTTCTTCCACGAGCACAACTGCCGTTCCGAGGAACGGCTGCAAGAACGCCTCACGGCCATTTACCAGGCGCTGCCCGCGACCCAGGACGCGGCGGTGGTAGAAGCCGGGGTGCTGACGGCTCGCGGGTGGGCCAAGGTGCTGGCGACGTTGCGCGACCAAATCGCCCTCCTGGAACGGCGCATCGCGGAATTGGTGTGTTCCCACCCGGACGGGGCGCTGTTCGCCTCTCTGCCCGGGGCTGGCCCAGCGCTGACGCCTCGCTTAATTGTCGCCTTCGGGACACGCCGCGAGCGCTACCAAAGCGCTTATCAGGTACAGTGCTACAGCGGGATTGCCCCGGTAACGGAGGCCAGCGGCAAAAGCCAGTGGGTCCATTTCCGCCGGGCCTGCCCCAAGTTCCTGCGCCAGACCTTTCAGGAGTTCGCTGATCACTCGATCGGCCAGTCCGAGTGGGCCCGAGCGTATTATGAACACCTTCGCCGGGACCAAAACAAACCGCACCAAGTGGCGGTCCGAGCCCTGGCATACAAATGGATTCGCATCATATTCCGCTGCTGGAAGGACGCCAAACCCTACGACGAGCAGGTCTACGTGCAGTCTGTTCGCAGGCGCAGCTCCCTGCTTGGCGCGGCTTGCCCGGCACTCACCAAGGCGGAGTGGAAAACGGAGGCTGGATTTCAAAAATTATGTGCAAATCCCTCTTGA
>CAVRZY010000178.1:0-88293 GCA_963725415.1 uncultured Acidobacteriota bacterium
TTCCTCACGCAGCCTCTCGCCGATAGAAGACATAACCTACGGGAACTAAGGCTATAATACAACAGTTGGTCGAGCGATTCGGGAAGCCGGAGATTTGTGTCGTCGTCGTGAATTGGAACCGGCGCGAACTCCTCCGGGCCTCACTGGAATCTTTGGTCCGGCAGACCGGGGTGGAGTTCGAGATAATTCTCGTCGATAACGGTTCCGGGGACGGCTCGCTGGAGATGGTGAGGCGTGAATTCGCTCCCCGGCCCGGCCTGAATCTTCGACTGATCGCCAATCAGGAGAACCGAGGATTTTGCGCCGCCAACAACCAGGGAATCGCGGCTTCCAAGGCGCCGTTTGTGGCCTTGTTGAACAACGACGCCGAAGCCGACCTGGGCTGGCTGGCGGCTTTGCGGCGGGTCTTCGAGCGCGGCCCGAATGTTGGGATGGCGGCCTCAAAGATCCTGGTCTACGAGGATCCTTCCAGAATCGACAAGGCGGGGCATCTGATCTATCCCGACGGGCAGAATCGGGGCCGTGGATCGGGGGAACCTGACCTGGGTCAGTACGACCAGATCGAGGAAACGCTGTGGCCGGACGGTTGCGCCGCCATGTACCGGCGAGAGATGCTGGACCTGATCGGCGGCTTTGATGAGGACTTTTTCGCCTATGGCGATGATGCGGAATTGGGCTTGCGGGCCCGGATCGCGGGCTGGAGATGTGTGTACGCTCCGGAGGCCGTGGTGCGGCACCATCGCGGAACTACGCTGGGACTGGCCTCCACCCGCCGGCTACAGCTCATCGAGCGCAACCGCGTCCTGCTGGCGGCAAAACTGTTCCCCTGGAGCCTGCTGTGGCTAAATGGCGTATACTATCTGGCCAGGATCGGCGCCGGGATTTGGGCGGCAATGCACAGGCGGGGCGAGATGTCTCGACACCCCGGACTGCGCGGGGGGATGCGCGCAGCAATGGCTCTGTTGGAGGGGGATCTGGCGGCGCTCCGGATGTTGCCGCACATTCTGCGGAAACGACGGGAGGTGCGGAGATTCCGCAAGCTGACCGCGCGCCAGGTGCGCGAGTTAATCCTCCGGAACCGGATCTCGCTCAGGACCCTGACCGAGCAGACGGCTTGAGGGAGGCGGCCTGCGTCAACATCCCGGAGGCCCCGGGCGACGCCAGCTTGTGCCCCGCGTGCGACAGCGCGGAGTTCCGAACTCTGTTCACCGCGACTGACCGGCTCTACCGAACCACCACCAAGACGTTTCAGATTGTGGAGTGTCGCCACTGCCGCCTCCTCCGGCTCTACCCTCGCCCTGCGCCCGCGGAAGCGCGGCAGCACTATCCCGACAATTATTGGTTCGCGCCGGAACCCGCCGCCGCAGACCGGCTCGAAGAGACCTACCGGCGACTGGTCTTGAGCGACCACGTGGGCTTTGTCCGGCGCGCTCTGAGAGATTCTCAGGAGAGCGGGCCGGTGCTGGACGTGGGCTGTGGCGGCGGGCTGTTTCTGCGGTTGCTCAAAGAAGAAGGCTCGGCCACCTTGGGATTGGACGCCTCGGCCCAGGCCGCGAAGCTTTGCTGGCATGGCAACGGCGTGCCTTCGGTCTGCGGCAACCTGGAGGAGGCCCCCTTGCCACCGCAGAGCTGTGCGGTCATTACGATGTTCCACGTGCTGGAGCACGTCGAGAACCCGCAGCATTATCTGCTGAGCGCGCGCGAGCTGCTGCGCCCGGAGGGGCGGCTGGTGGTCCAGGTGCCCAATGCCGCCTGCTGGCAGTTTCTGCTGCTGGGCGAGAACTGGAGCGGGATTGACGTGCCGCGGCATCTGGTGAATTTCCGGGCGCGGGATCTGGAGCTGCTGCTCGACTCTTGCGGATTCGAGGTCCTCCGGCGCAAGTACTTTTCGCTGCGGGACAATCCGGCGGGGTTTGCCAGCAGCCTGGCGCCCTGGCTGGATCCGATGGCGCGCCGGGTCCGCAACCTCAGAGAAAGCCCGCGCCGGAAACTATTGAAGGACCTGTTGTATTTCGCGCTGGTGGTGGCCGCCCTGCCGTTCACGGTGGTCGAAGCGGCCTGCCAGGCGGGTTCCACGATCATGGTGGAGGCACGCAAAAGGTCATGATGTATCACGCCATTCCGCGCCGCTTACCCGGCTTCCTGCGCCGTTATGTGCTGCACTTCGAAGCGGCGATCGAGGAGGCTGTGTCGCAGTTCGCGGAGGGTCTGGCGCCAGCGGCGCGGGTGCTGGACGCTGGCGCTGGTCAGGGCGCCTACGCGCACTTGTTTTCCCGGCACCGTTATTTGGGCGTCGATCTGGGCATCGGCGACCCGCAGTGGAATTACGCCCGGCTGGACGCCATTGCCGACCTGCTTCGTCTGCCCTTTCCGGAGGGAACCTTCGACGGCTGCCTCAACGTGGTCACGCTGGAGCATCTTCGAGACCCCGCCGGCGCGCTGCGGGAGATTGCGCGCACGCTGAGACCGCAGGGACGTTTTCTGCTGGTGGCGCCGCTGGATTTTGAGGTGCACCAGGCGCCTTACGACTACTTCCGCTTCACCCGTTACGGTCTGAGATACCTGCTGGAGAAAGCGGGCTTCGCCCAAATCAGGATCCTGCCGGTGGGCGGGTTCTTTCGCCTGCTGGCCCGCCGCCTGCTCAACGCGCTGCAATTCTTTCGGGGCGTCTGGTTCCTCGTGGCGGCGCTGTTCCTGGTCCCTCCAGCTCTGCTGCTGCCCCTGCTGGATTCCCTGGATCGCGACCGCAACTTCACCCCGGGCTACATATGCACCGCAGTAAAACGTTAGGCCTGATTGCGGCCTTGGCCTTGTGGCAGGCAGCCATCCACGGCAGCACCCAACGGCCCGCCACCCGCAGCCCACAGGCTTTCAGCGGGGCCTCGGCGCTCGAGTTCACGCGCCAAGCCGTCTCGTTCGGGCCGCGCCCCAGTGGCTCGGAGGCCATCCAGAAGCTCCAGGCCTACATCCTGGGGCAACTCAAGCTGCGAGGCGCGCAAGTGATCGAGGACTCTTTCACGGCCCAGACGCCCCGCGGCCCCATCCCCATGCTCAACATCATCGGCCGGTTCCCGGGGACCTCCGGCCGAGCGGTGGTCTTGACGGGCCATTACGACACCAAGTTCATGCCGGGGATGCGTTTTGTAGGCGCCAATGACGGCGGCGCCTCGAGCGGCTTTCTGCTCGAGATGGCGCGTGTGCTCTCGGGGCGGCCGCGCCGAGACGACGTTTACCTGGTATGGTTCGACGGTGAGGAGGCCATCGGCCAGTGGTCGGACACGGACGGTGTTTACGGGAGCCGCCACCTGGCCCGGAAGTGGGCCTCTGAGGGCACCCTGGCGCGCATCAAAGCGCTCATCAACGTGGACATGATCGGCGACCAGCAGCTCGGCCTCCTCCAGGAGCTGAACTCCTCGGCCTCCCTGCGCCGGCTGGTTTGGCAGGTGGCCGGAGAACTTGGCCTGGGGCGCTACTTCCTCAGTCACGGCAGCGCCATCGAAGACGACCACCTCCCCTTCCTCCGGCTGGGCATCACGGCCCTGGATCTGATCGACTTTGATTACGGCCCCGGCCACTCCTACTGGCACACCCAGCAGGACACCATGGACAAGCTCAGCGCCGAAAGTCTCCAGGTTGTGGGCGCAGTGCTGCTGGAGGTGCTGCGCAGGCTGGAATGACTTAGTCTTTGACCACGGGTCGAGCCGGATCGGCGCCGGGGCCAGCGCCGTACCAATCTTCGGCCCGGAACATGCGGCCTTTGCC
The DNA here is from genome assembly GCA_963725415.1 of uncultured Acidobacteriota bacterium. GTDB lineage: Bacteria > Acidobacteriota > Terriglobia > Bryobacterales > Bryobacteraceae > CAVRZY01. The sequence goes on from CAVRZY010000178.1 coordinate 3,763, forward strand.
GTAGGGGGCGTCGATCTCCTTTACCGTGAAGTAGGTCCTGGAGCCCTTCACGGTGACCCAGACGTGGTGACAGAACAGGCCCCGCGCGAACGCCTCATCCGAGCCGGCGCTCACGCCGATGCCGGCTCCGGAACTGCCGACTTCGAGGTAGACGACGCCGTCCCGCGTCAGGCGGACGAACTGGTGCCCGTGACCGCTGATCACGTAGTTGACGCCGTACTTCCTGGCGAGCTGATGCAGGGGAAACTCGCCGCTCCCCAGCTTCAGGAACACGATCCAATCCGGCTGGTGAAGGAACACAAACTTGGGACTGCGGTCCTGGTTTCGCTTCAGGTCCTCCTCGAGGAACTTCAGTTGCTGCTCGCTCAAGTCGCGGCTGCGGCTGTTATCAAGCACCGTGAAGTGCGCGTCCTGGTAGTTGAAGCTGTAGGAAAGCGGGCGGCCGGTAACCTGCTCATACAGTTGACGCGAAGTCTCGTTCCAGACGTCGTGATTGCCCGGGGTGAAGTACATCGGATAGCGATAGCGCGCCCAGAGGCGACTCACCTCCTCCCACTCCGATTCCGCCAGCTCGTCGTTGCCTCCCTGAATGACATCCCCCACGCTGATCACAAAGTCCGGGTGCAAGAGGTCCACCTCCCGCCACACCCGTTCGTAAGCCTGCGCATTGACAGCGCCGCTGCGGTCGCCCAGGATCGAAAAGCGGAAGTCATTCTTGGGTTCTGCAATCGCACGAGAACCGAGGAGATCCGCGAACAACAGCGGCAGAAGGGCCGCGACGACCCATGAGCGGGGGACTGGCTTCATGTCCGTATTCTGACATGAGCTGACAGGCCAGGGGCCTGTCTCTGGAGTTTCTACATTTCAGGGGCAGGAGGGTGTGTGTACTGTCTGGGTGCGGCAGCACTTCTGTGCTGCGGCCGGGCTTTGGCCCGGCTGGCTGGATCTGAGAATCCTGCTTGGCAGCTCCCACCACATCCAGGATGGGATATCATCGCCACCGGGTCTTTCCCCCCGCCCGCATGACCTCCGGACGAGCCTTCGTTGTCATGGACCGCCTCCTGGACCAGCCCACTGGCGGTCCACTTCTTCTGCGGCGGCCCGAAATCGCCGGTGTGGTGGTCCAGGCCCTGGAGGATGGCCAGCTCCGCTTCCAGCGCTATCAACTGCATGCGACAGAGAGTTCCAGAGGGTTCAGCGCTATATCGAACAGAACCCCGTCAGGGCGGGGTTGGTGGCGCTGGCCGAGGAGTCTGCTTGGTCGAGCGCGGCGCCGGGCCGGAGCCCGGCGGCAGGCTAAAAGCCTGACCCCACTCAAACAGCGTTCGTCTCCCATGGAAATGTAGAAAGTCCAGGGACAGGCCAGGGGCCTGTCTCACTCAGGGGAAGGCCCTACCCCACACTACTTTTCAGCTTAGTCCCGCGCCTTGCGCTGGGCGCCCGCCGATGGTTGGGCTGTGGACGGCGCTCTGGCCACGTACGGGTGGATGTTTCTGCCTTTCCTGGTGGCGGCGGGGTCCGGGCTGTTGGCAGCCATCATCATGCAGGCGCGCATGGAGGTTGCGCTGGCCAAACAGCGCGAGGGCCTGGCGGAAACGCGCGCTCTGCTGGCCACACAGCACCGAGCCATGGACGAGAGGGTCAAGGCCACCGAGGAGGCCGCCCGGCGGAAGGCCCTCGATGAGTTCATGGCGGATATCCGCGTCGAGGAGCGCCATTACATCCGGGAGAGCAAGTCGCTGTTCCTCAACCAGCGCTCGCTGGTTCTCCAGGAGCGCGTTTACTTCCGCAACATCCCGCTGACGGAGTGGACGGAGCGCGCGTTCTCGCTGGCCGAAGGCAGTTTCGGCAGAGACCCTGCCGCAGGGGCGCTCACATCCCGCCACCAATGTCCTTGGCACCGAAGACGGCGCTGAAGGCCGGAAGCTCCTGCGCTGATCCGGCCGGCCTACTTTCCCATCACCATTGCCCGGGGTTTGACAAAAAGCATCTGGCTGAGGGCTGAGAGCTGAGAGCTTTGTTAAAATGGAATCAACAAGTCCCGATGCTGGCAACCCAAACCCTTACCGAGGAAATCCTGGAACTCAAGCGGGAGCGGCGCGCGCTGCTGCTGGCGCATCATTACCAGGAGTCAGAGATCCAGGAACTCGCAGATGCCATAGGAGATAGCCTCGAGCTGGCGCAGAAAGCGCGGGAGTTTGAAGGCGATGTGATCGCCTTCTGCGGGGTATGGTTCATGGCGGAGACGGCCAAGATCTTGAACCCCACGCGCACGGTCGTGGCGCCCGACCGGGAAGCCGGTTGCAGCCTGGTGGAAGCCTGCCCGGTGGAACAGGTGAGGGCCTATCGCCAGCGTTATCCCGATCACGTCATCGTCAGCTATATCAACACCTCCGCCGAGGTGAAGGCGGAGAGCGATATACTGTGCACCTCGCGCAATGCCGTGCAGGTGGTCAATTCCATTCCTCGGGAGAAAACCATTCTGTTCCTGCCGGATCGCAATCTGGGAAATTACGTCAAGCGGCAGAGCGGGCGGGAGAACATGAACATCTGGCAGGGGACCTGCATCGTGCATGCCACCTTCACCGCGCGCCGACTGGCCGCGGCCCGCCTGGAGCATCCCCAGGCCCGCATCGCAGCCCATCCCGAGTGCCCCGAGGAGGTGCTCGATATGGCCGATTTCGTCGGGTCAACCTCGGCCATTATCCAGTGGTGCGTGGCCTTCGACGCCGCCGAGTTCATCGTGGTGACCGAGAGCGGCGTCTCGCACTCGCTGAAGAAGCTGGCGCCGCACAAGCGCTTCCAGTTCATCCCCAATGAGCAGTGCAATTGCAGCGAATGCGCTTACATGAAGCGCAACACGCTGGAGAAGCTGCGTGATTGCCTGCGGGACCTGGTGCCGCGGGTGGAGGTTCCGGCGGAGACGGCGCGCCGGGCGCTGATCCCGCTCGAGAGAATGCTGGCGGTGCGGTAGGAGCCGATGCCGGACCGCGCCGAACTCCGGGACACTTTCGGACGGCGGCACGACAACCTGCGGGTCAGCGTGACGGACCGCTGCAATATCCGCTGTATCTGCTGCATGCCGGAGCGGGATGTCGAGTTCGTACCGCGCCAGGAGGTTCTCAGCTTCGAGGAGATTGAGCGGTTCGTGCGCGTGGCGGTCCGGCTGGGGATCAGCAAGGTCCGCATCACCGGGGGCGAGCCGCTAGTTCGGAAGGATCTGCCGGAGCTGATCCGGAAGATGGCCGCCATCCCCGAGATTCGGGATCTGGCGCTGACCACCAACGGGGTGCTGTTAAGCGAACTGGCCGAGCCGTTGTACCAAGCAGGCCTCCGCAGGATCAACGTGCACCTGGATACCCTGGATCGGGACCGCTTCATCCAGATCACCCGCCGCGACGTACTGGCTCAAGTGCTCGAGGGCATCGCCCTGTGCCGGCGCCTGGGCTACAGCCCCATCAAGATCAACGCGGTCGCTCTGAAGAATCTGGTGGAGCCGGACATTGTCCCACTGGCCCATTACGGGCGCGAGAACGGGTTCGAGATCCGCTACATCGAGTTCATGCCGCTGGACGCGCAGAGGCTCTGGGATCGCAATAAGGTTCTGCTGGCCGGCGAGATCCGGGAGACCCTCTCGCGTGAGATTGCGCCGTTGGTGGAAATCCCCGACCCGGACCCGCGCGCCCCCGCTGCCCAATATCGCTATGCGGATGGAATCGGCGAGGTCGGCTTCATCGCCTCGGTGAGCAAGCCCTTCTGCCTGAACTGTAACCGCATCCGGCTCACGGCCGACGGCAAGCTGCGCTACTGCTTGTTCGCGCTGGAGGAGACCGACGTCAAGAGTTTGCTGCGGCGCGGCGCCTGCGAGGACGAGCTGGCGGAGCTGATCCGCGCGACCGTCCAGGCCAAGTGGGAGGGTCACGAGATCAACACCGCGCGCTTCATGGCCCCAGCGCGCCCCATGTACGCTATCGGGGGGTAGTGCCCATGAACGGCCAGGTGGCCGTGCCGTCCAGGGTCGAGTGAACCTACCGCCGCTGTCCACCCCGCCCTGCCGGCTGGTGGCTTCAGCAAGGGTTCTCCCGGATCGCTCCGCCTACCCTGTTTTTTTTCCGCCTCCTACCGTCTCGCCTGTATTCTCTGCCACCAGCCTGCGCTCTATCCTGCTACTTGGAGGTGAACCGAGATGGCGGATTTCTATCAGACTGGCGTTGTGACTACGCTACATCGCCTGAATCCGGATGGGTTGGAGCGGTTAGAGAGCGAGCTGGTCCGCTTTTCCCGGAGCACACCGATCGGGTTGGTATTGCCGGCGCTGTACTCGGAGTTCAAGAGACCATCCATGCACAGGATCATGGATCAACTGGCCGAAGTCCGCTACCTGCGCCATGTAGTGCTAGCCCTGGATCGCGCCACCCCGGCCGAATACCAGCGAGTCCGAGCGCTGTTCCGACACTTCCCCCAGCCGGTGACGCTGCTCTGGATACACAGCGACCGAGTCCAGAAGCTGTTTCGGCTGCTGGAAGAGCGAGGCCTTCCGGCCGGGGCTGACGGAAAGGGCAAATCCTGCTGGCTGGCGTACGGCTATCTGCTGGCGACGGGCGACTGCAATATCATCGCCCTGCACGATTGCGACATTCTAAACTACGACCGGCGCCTGCTGGCCCGACTGGTGTATCCGGTGGCCGCGCCTAACCTGAGCTTCGAGTTCTGCAAGGGCTATTACGCGCGGGTCACGGACCGGATGCACGGCCGGGTGACGCGGCTGTTTGTGACGCCCCTGATCCGGGCGATGGAAGGTATGGCGCCCGGGGCGTCGTTCCTCCAGTTTCTGGACAGCTTTCGTTATCCCTTGGCGGGGGAATTTGCCATGCGGGCCAATCTAGCCCGCGTGAACCGCATTCCGAGCGACTGGGGCCTGGAGGTAGGAGTGCTGGCCGAGGTTTATCGCAATTGCGCGGTTTCCAGGGTCTGCCAGGTGGATCTGGCCGACAACTACGAGCACAAGCACCAGAACCTCTCCGCAGACGATCCCTCAAAAGGCCTCAGAAGGATGGCCTGCGACGTTGCCAAGTCGTTGTTCCGGACGCTGGCCGGGGAGGGCGTGGTGCTCTCCAGGGACCACTTCCGGAGTCTGGAGGTGCGCTACGTGCGAATCGCCGAGGACACCATTGACCGCTACTACGCAGACGCTCTGCTGAACGGCCTCGTATTCGACCGGCACGCCGAGGAACTGGCCGTTTCCACATTTGCCAGGAGCCTGCGACAGGCAGCGACCGAGTTCTGCGAGGATCCGACGGCCCACTGCTTGATTCCGAACTGGAATCGTGTGCTGGCTGCGGTTCCGGAGTTCTTCGAGCTGTTGCGGGAGGCGGTCGAGTCTGATGCGGAGGTGGCTCATCCCCTGGCCGCCTGAGCGAAGGATATGGCGACCACGACAGTACCAGAAAACGTCTGGGGGGCGACGCGCGAGCTTGGCGAGGCGGATATTGTGGTGGGCATTCCTAGCTACAACAACGTGCGCACGATTGCCCACGTGGTTCGCGCGGCACAGGCGGGCCTGGTGAAGTACTTCCCCCAATTCAGGTCGCTGATCGTCAACTCGGATGGGGGCTCGACGGACGGAACCCGGGAAGCAGTCCTGTCGAGCCGGGTCGAGGACGCGCACTTGCTGTTGCTTTCCTCGCCCCTGTTGCCTGTGCACCGGCTCTCGTTCCCCTATCACGGCATCCCCGGGAAGGGGAGCGCTTTCCGCCTGGTGTTCCAACTTGCGCGATCACTTGGCGCCAGGGTCTGCGCGGTGGTCGACTCCGACCTGCGCTCGATCACGCCGGAATGGTTCGATTTGCTGCTCCGGCCTGTCTTGCATGCAGGCTACGATTTCGTGGCCCCGTACTATCATCGCCACAAGTACGACGGAACAATCACCAACAGCATTGTCTACCCGCTGACCAGGGCTCTCTACGGCCTGCGAGTGCGGCAGCCCATTGGCGGTGACTTCGGCATCTCGGAGCGGCTCATTTCGCGGTACCTCCAGCGGGAGGACTGGGAGACCGACGTGGCTCGATTCGGGATCGACACCTGGATGACCACGATCGCCATCGCCGAGGGCTACCGGGTCTGCCAGAGTTTCCTGGGGGCCAAGCTTCACGATGCAAAAGATCCGGGGACCGATCTGAGCGCCATGTTGCACCAAGTGGCAGGCAGCGTCTTCACGCTGATGCAGGAATACGAGCCGACGTGGCGGAGCCGAACCGGCAGCCAGCCGGTTGACCTGTTCGGTTTCCGCTTCGATGTGGGGCTGGATCCGGTCGAGGTCAACCTGGAACGCATGCTGAACGCCTTCCGGCGCGGCTGCGAGGAATTGTCCGAGATCTGGGCGCTCGCTCTTCAACCGGAAACACTGGGCGCACTGCAGAAGCTGGGACACCGGGAGGCACGCAACCCACGGGAGTTCCACCTGGAAGATGAGCTTTGGGCTCGCGTCATCTATGACTTCGCTGCTGCGCACAGGAGACGCCCTTTGGAGAGAGGCCACCTGTTGCTTTCGTTGACGCCCCTGTATCTAGCGCGAGTTGCCTCTTTTGTGATCGAGGTGCGGGAACTGTTCCCGGCCCAGGTCGAAGAAAGAATCGAAGGGTTATGTCTGCGCTTTGAAGAGTTGAAGCCGTACCTGATCTCGCGCTGGGATCAGGGGCCGGATGCGGAGCCTGAGACGGGCAAGCAGACGGGCTCCGCCGAATAGGAGGTAGAACGATGATTACCAGCCTACAGCGAGTGCTGGAAAGAGCCCTGGAGCTCCTTTCCTCGCTGATTGCCACTTATTTGCCTGCGCTGCTGGCAGGTCTGGCGATTCTGCTGGTCGCTTGGGTGACCGCCGTGCTCGCACGCTGGCTCCTCACCAGGATCTTCAGGGGCGTGGCCGTAGATCGTTTTCTGCGGCAGAGCGGAATCGCTTCGCTGTTGAGCCGGTCGGGCAGACTGCGCGCGACGCCATTGGTGGCGGCCGCGATTTACTGGGCCATTCTGCTGATCGGACTGCTGACCGCTCTGAGCGCCTTTGACTCCCGGCTCACCTCGCGGATCATCGAAGGGATTGTGTTGCTTTTTCCAAAACTGCTGACCGCGGCTGCGATCCTGGTCGCGGGATTGTGGCTGGCGCAATACCTCGGTCGGAGTACCTTGGTCTGGGCCTTTAACGAGGGTCTGCCAGGGCCTCGGCGGCTGGCTGCGGCAGTCCGCGTGGTGATTGTCTTGGCTGCCCTGGCGATCGCCGCGGATCAACTGGACTTTGGAAGGAACGTGCTGCTAGCGGCGTTCGTCTTGCTTGCAGGCGGAGTGGTTCTGGTGGCCAGCCTGGCTTTGGGGCTGGGCGGGCGCGAGGCGGTCCGGCGTTGCTTTGAAGACCGGGAATCCCCCAGTCAGCAGGGAGGCGAACGATCGCTGTGGGACCACCTGTGAGACGCTACAATCAGGAAGGTTCATGAGGCCCCGGACTTGGCCCATTCTCGGCATTGGCTTCGGCGCCTTGGTGGTGCTGATTGCCTTGCTCGGTATCGGTGCGTCCCAGCGCGCGGGGCAGATCTACCGGGAAGTCCTGGCGGCCCATGAATCCTACCGTCGCAGTGAGCAGATGCTGAACGAAATTCGCTCCTCCATCTATCTTTCCAGCATTTTCGTACGGGACTTCCTGCTGGATCCGTCGCACTTGACGGCCACCCTACACCGGCAACAACTGGTCGAGATTCGCACCGCGATGTTGCAGAACCTGCTGGAGCTGGACCGGCTGATGGGTGGGCAGGAGCCGCCGCTTTGGGCAGACTGAGAGCCGAGCTGGACACTTACTGGCGCTCCTTCGAGCCCGATCTTCGAGTGGACGCCCCAGCAGAAGATGGCGGTCAGTTCGATATTCTTGCGAAAACAGGTGCTGCCGCGCCGGAGGAAGGCCCTGGCCATCGCTGAAGAGATCGCCGAGCTGCGGAATGCGAATCTCAGGACCCAGCAGCAGAAGATCAGCCAGAGCGAGAGAGAGTTTCGCAGTTACAGCAAGAGGATGCTGGTGATTGCCTTGACCCTGGGGGCGTTAGTAGCAGCAGGCAGTATCCTGCGCATCTCCCTGTTAGAGCGGCGCACGGAGGAGCAGCGGAAAGCCACCGAACGCGCCGAGCAGGAGTTGCGCCGCCTCTCCCAGCAATTGGTGAAGGCCCAGGAAGAGGAGCGAAAGTCGATTTCCCGCGAGCTGCACGACCAGGTGGGCCAGATGTTGACGGCCCTGCGAATGGAACTGGGCAACCTCGAACAACTCCAGGGCGACTCTAGCGAGAAGTTCCGTGAGCAGGTCAAGGAGGCCAAGCAACTAGCCGAGAAGACCATGCGCGAGGTGCGGGATCTGGCCATGGGCCTGCGACCCTCGATGCTGGATGACCTGGGTTTGGCGCCCGCGGTGGAATGGCAGGCGCGCGAGTTCTCCCGCCGCTGCGGGGTCCCGGTAGATCTGGAAATGGATGGAATTCTCGACCGGCTGCCCGACAGCCATCGCACTTGTGTCTACCGGGTGATTCAGGAGGCCCTGACCAACTGCGCGCGCCACGCGCAGCCCAACAGAGTCCGGGTTGCCGTTCACGGAAGCCCGCACGCGCTGGCGCTGACGGTTCAGGACGACGGAGTCGGCTTCGCGCCGGAGGAGAGGTCCGGCACGGGTTTGGGCTTGATCGGGATTGAGGAACGAGTGCGGGAACTGGGGGGCTGGGTGGCGGTCGTCTCCCAGCCCCAAAAGGGGACCCTGGTGCAAGTGCGGATTCCGCTGCCTGAGCAGGCGGGCTCATGAAAAAGATTCGAATCCTGCTGGCTGACGACCACGGACTGGTCCGCAAGGGCCTGCGCCTGCTGTTGGAGCGGGAAACTGACTTTGAGGTGGTCGGCGAAGCGGCCGACGGCCGGGAGGCGGCGCGCCTGGCGGAGACGCTCGAGCCCAACATCGTGGTTATGGACATCGCCATGCCGCAGTTGAATGGCATAGACGCCACCGCCCAAATCGTGAAGCGGAATCCACGAATCGGCGTGATCATCCTGAGCATGCATTCCGATGAAGGCTACCTCATGCGGGCGCTGACCGCCGGGGCAAGAGGATACTTGCTGAAGGACTCCGCCGAGCCGGATCTGCTGCGCGCCGTGCGGGTGGTGGCGGAAGGCAAGCCGTTCTTCAGCCCCGCCATTGCGGCGGCGCTGCTGGAGGATTACGTGCGGCAACTCCAGCAGCGAGGGCTTCAAGATACCTACGAGCTTCTCACCGACCGCGAAAAAGAGATCCTCCAGCTTCTGGCCGAGGGAAAGTCCAACAAGGAAGTAGCGAGCCTGCTCAATCTCAGCCCCTACACGGTGGAGACGCATCGCACGCACATCATGCAGAAGTTGAACCTGCACAACACCGCAGAGATCGTGCTCTACGCGGTGCGCAAGAAGATTATCTGCTGAGGAGCGGCCTTCAACGCGGTACGGTCTTTTCTTTGCGTCCATACAGACTCCATGGGATCGACCGCAGGCGGCCCGCGGGCTTATCGTGGAGGTGTCATGAAAATCATCTTCAGCGATCTAGACGGAACGTTGCTCGATCCCCGAACCTACTCATGGGACGCGGCCCAGCCGGCTCTGACGGTTGTGAGGCAACGAGGGATCCCTTTGGTATTTTGTACCAGCAAAACTCGCGCCGAGGTCGAGTTCTGGCGCTCCCGGTTGGGCAACAACGACCCGTTCATCGTCGAAAACGGCGGCGCTATCTGCGTGCCGCAGGGATACTTTCCATTTCCGTTGCGGCCGGCGCGGGAACGCGAGGGCTACCAGGTGATCGAGTTGGGAACCGGCTATGACGAACTCGTGCGAACGTTGCAGGCGGCCGCGCGGGAGGCCGGTTGCCAGGTTCTTGGATTTCACGACATGAGTGTGGCGGAGATCAGCCAGCGATCTCACCTGCCAGTCGAGCAGGCAGCCCTGGCCAAGCAGAGAGAATACGACGAGCCGTTCGAGATTCTGGGTTCGGGCACCTACCGGTTGCTGGAGGCCATCGAAGAACGTGGAAGACGATGGACGCGGGGCGACCGCTTCTACCACATCATGGGAAACAATGACAAGGCCGAGGCGGTCAGGCGACTGACCGCTCTGTACCGGAAAGCGTTCGGCGACGTAGTGGTGGTGGGGGTTGGCGACGGCTGGAACGACGTAAGATTCCTGAAGGCCGCCGACATTCCCATCCTGGTTCGCTCCCAGTTCGCGGCGGTGCTGAAGAGAGCCGTCCCCCGGGGACTGGTGACCCAAGCTCCTGGGCCGCACGGCTGGAACGAGGGCGTGCTGCAAACCCTGGCCGCATGATTCCTGCGTGAGCGGAGCGCGAGTGCGATTGCGATAATCGAGCTATGTCCATCGCTGCGCGGAACTGGCTCCGCCGGTGTCCCCCTCTGACCCTGGGGAAGCCTCTGAACAGAGGACGCCGCCGATGAGCTTTGCCTTGTTTCCTGGGCCTCTGCTTGGCGGCGGCGCCGAGGCCGTGAACATTCCCCTGGCGATGCTGCTGGTGTTTGGCTCAGCCAAGCTGCTGGCGGAACTGTGCGAGCGGTTGAACCAGCCCGGGATCGTGGGCGAGATTCTGGCCGGGGTATTGATCGGGCCCAGCGTGCTGGGCTGGATCGCCCCTAACGATCTGCTGCGCACTCTTTCCGAGCTAGGCGCCATCTTCCTGCTGTTCCGGGTGGGGCTGGACGTGAAGGCCTCGGAGCTGATGAAAGTCGGAGGCACGGCGACCTTGGTGGCGGTGCTGGGGGGGATCGTGCCGTTTTTCCTGGGCTGGGGGATCCTGCTGGCTTGGGGCGAGCCGCAGGTGGAAGCGATCTTCACCGGCGCAGCCATGGTGGCGACCAGCGTCGGCATTACGGCGCGGGTGCTCACCGTGAAAGGCCTGCTCCAGGCCACTGCCAGCAAGATCATCCTGGCCGCGGCGGTGATTGACGATGTCTTGGGTCTGTTGGTCTTGGCGCTGGTCAGCAGCGTGGCCCGGGGGCGGGTGAATCTGCCGGAACTCGCCATAACGACCCTGCTGGCCGGCGGCTTCACGGTGATTGTGGCCAAGTGGGGCACGCGGACGGTAGGGCGGATGGTTCCGCGCATGGAAGAGAGACTGCGCGTGGGAGAAGCCGAGTTCGCTCTCTCGCTGTGCTTGTTGTTTGCGCTGTCGTGGCTGGCCATGTACGTGGGGGTGGCCGCGATCGTGGGCGCCTTCCTGGCAGGCATGGCGCTGTCGGAAAGCGTGGGGCAGCGGGTCTCCGACCTGGCGCACGGGGTCACCGAGTTGCTGGTGCCGTTCTTCCTGGCGGGCATCGGTCTCCACCTCGACCTGACGGCCTTGGCCCGCCCGTCCACCCTCCTTCTGGCTGGGTCGATTCTGCTGGCGGCCATCGTGGCCAAGTTCATCGGATGCGGACTAGGGGCATTGAGTCTTGGGAAAGCCGATGCCCTACGGGTGGGAGTGGGCATGATTCCCCGCGGGGAAGTGGGGATGGTTGTGGCGCAGATCGGCCTGGGCATGGGCGTCATCGCCCAGCATGTCTATGGGGTGGTGGTGTTCATGGCGGTGGCTACCACGCTGATTGCGCCGCCGCTGCTGGCCCTGACCTTTCGCAATTTCCCCAGCGCCAAAAGCCAAGAGCAAGAGGTCTTCCGCATCGGGTGACTACTCCGCGGCCGCCGGATTCATTGACCGGTCCGCTGTCTTCACCGCGGAGACGCAAAGGAAGCAGAGGAGGCGCAAAGAAACCTCAGAGGTTTTCTCCGCCTTATCTCTGCGGCCTCTGCGTCTCTGCGGTGAGAAAAAAGGCCTCAGAACTGCATGCGCAGCCCGAACTGCAACAGCCGCGGGCTCCTGATTGCGGTGATGGTGCCGCCGCCGGGCGCGTTCACGTTCTGGTTGGGAAGGTTGAAGTTCGGGTGGTTCAGGGCATTAAAGGCTTCGCAGCGGAACTGGAGATTGTACCTTTCCTGAAATCTGATTCTCTTGATGAGCGAGACGTTGAGATCGATAAGGCCCGGGCCGTCCAGGATGTTCCGACCGGAGGTTCCGAAGTGGTAAGCGCCGGTCGGGACCAGCGGGAACGCCAACCGGTCGTACCACATATCCGGAGTGGGGTTGGGGAGGGTCCCCTTGGCGATGCGGTCGGGCCGGTTGGCTTCGCCCTGGTCCAGTTGGACGTTGGAAGACTTCACGGTGAACGGCGGCCCGGTCTGCAAACGGCCGGTTCCTGCGATTTGCCAGTTCTTCAGGAGCCAGTGCCGGCGCCACGGCACATCGTACATGAACAAGGTGGTCAGGCTATGGCCCCTGTCCCAGTCCGAGCGCCCGCGCTCGAGTCGGAGATTGCGCGCGTCCTGGGCGCCACCGTAACCGCCGTCGGAAGCATCCGCGATTTGCGAAGCGTTGTCGATGGACTTGCTGTACACGTAGTTCAGACGGTAGAAGAAACCGCGGGCGAAGCGCTTACGCAAGGTGATGACGCCGGCGTTGTAGATGGAGTTAGACCCGAAGGAGTAATAGTCGATGTCGTTGAATCCGGCGATGGGGCGCGGGAACCCGCCGCCCGAGAGTTTCAGTTCGGGGATCCGGAACGGCATGTTGATGTTGTATTTCCTTCCCAGGTGCGTCCCCTTGGAGCCGACATAGGCGACCTCGATGGCGACCGCCTTGCCAATCTCGCGTTCCATCGTTAAATTCCAGCTTTGAAGGTACTGGGGAGTCGGATAGGCTTGGAATCCGTTGGGGGTGTTGACGCCGCCCAGATTCAGCTTCGTTCCCAAGGGGTTCTGGAGAGTGAGCTGTTCCGGTTTACTGGTGCTCTTGTTATACGTCTGGGTGACGGAGAACGGAAACACGTTGCCCAGGTCGTTTCTAACCGGGTTCCAAAGATTGTTGCCATAGAAGATGCCGTACCCGCCCCGCAGGACGGTGCGGACTCCCCCCAACGGCCGCCAGGCGAAGCCGAAGCGCGGGGCCAGGCACTTGTAGGCCGTGTATATCATCGAGGGCGGAAGGTCGTACTCTCCAGCTAACGCCACCTTTCCGGTAAGTGCGGCGTCGGCGACCGACTGCTCTAAGTTGGGGATGGTCTTGTCATCCGAGATGATGAGTTTCCCGATCTCGGGGATGAAGTTCGTCAGGCGCCCGTATTTCTCCACCGGAGGCTTCGGGATCTCGTATCTCAATCCGATGTTCAACGTCAGCGTCGAGGTTGCCCTGAAATCGTCCTGGGCAAAGAAACCGTAGTTCGTAATGAATAGATAGTTGGGATTACTGCCAACGGTCCTAGTGGTCTTGTTCAAAACCCCGAGCTCGAGGTCCGCGAAGGAAACGGTGGTAAAGACTCCATTGAAATCGAAGGTGCCGCGGTTGTTGTTGTTATAGGGCTGGAAAAACTGTGTCCGCAGGATGTCAAACCCGAATCTCATCAAGTGACGGGATTTTACCCAGGTGAGCGAGTCGGCCCACTGATAGTTGTTCACGGTGTAAATGACGGGCACATTGGCAGCGTTGCCCAAGGCCATCAAGTCTGTCACCGTAAAGCGAGGAAAGCCGGTGAGGTACGGATCGGTAGTGGGGCCAATCAGACCCCATTCTGATGCGTAATCGTGGCCGGACTGGAAACCGAACTCCCGGTGCGCCGTTCGCGACACCCCCAGGCGGGCCTCGTTGATGAGCGTGGCGCCGAAGATCCGGTTGTAGGTCAACCCGGCGAGCATCTGCCTTTCCTTGGTGTTGTTGCCGAACAGGCCGGTCGGGCTGCCGGCGTATGGGTCCGTGTTGCGGTTGAAGCGCTTCAGAAAGCGCAGCGAGATGGTGTCAGACAGCCGCAGCCGGTGATCAATCTTGGCAAGGAAGCTGTCCCACTTGTCCGGATCGCTGGAAACCGCGTAGTAGTTGTTGGCCTGCCCCGGGCGGTTGGGCGAGGGGTAGTAGGCCATCACTAGCCGGGCGATGCGGTCGAAGCGGCTGGCGGGAATCTGGTTGCCGGGGAAACAGGTGCCGATTTTGCCGGACACGCAGGCCCCCGAGGCGCCCCCGCTGAACGGATCGACCAGCAGGGCCGGCTTGCCGTCCACATCCAGGGATTGGGAGAAGTCGCCTTGCCGCTCCAGTTCGGTTGGCGCGGTTGAGATCCTGGAGTTACCGGTGACTTGCCGGTAGCCTTCCCAGTTGAACAGGAAGAAGGTGCGATCGCGCCCGTTGTACAACTTTGGCAGGTAGACCGGCCCGTCCGCCACGGCTCCGAACTGGTTGCGGTGCAACGTTGTCTTGACCGGATCGAAGAAGCCGCGCGCATCCAGGGCGTCATGACGGAGGAACTCGAACAGGGTCCCATGCAGGCGGTTAGTCCCCGACTTCAGCACCATGTTCATGGTGCCGCCGGCCAAGCGGCCGTACTCGGCCGAATAGCCGGTGGTCTGCATCTTGAATTCCATCATGGAGTCCAGGGGCGGCCGGGCCTGGGCCCCTCCGCCGCGGGGGTTCTGGTTGTTGAACCCATCGATGACGAAGTTGCTGTTATCCGTGCGAGCGCCGTTGACGGCGAAGTTCGAGCCATTGCCGCCCTGGGCTTTTTGGCCGACGCCCGGAACCAGATACGCCAGATCGGCAAAATCGCGCCCGTCCAGGGGGATGTCCGTCATCTCGGCGCTGACGATGACGTCGCCCTTCATGGGGCTCTCGGTGTTGAGCAGCGGCACCGAAGCCCGGACCTCGACGACTTCCGAAAGCGCTCCCACCTGCAACTGAAAATCGAGCCGTGCCGTCTGGTCCACTTCCAGCGTGACTCCGCGCTCATCAAGACGGCGAAAACCTTCTTTTTCCACCGTTATGCCGTATTGCCCGGGAGCAAGATTGGCGACCGTGTAATCGCCGTTCTCATCAGAGGACACCTGGCGAAGCTCTTGAGTCGCGACATTTCGAACCACGATCTTGGCGTCCGGAATGCTGGCAGCGCTCTGGTCCTGCACGCGGCCGACGATGTTGCCCGTGGGGCTTTGGGCAAGGAGGGGGAACAAAATGACGAAAGCCATTGCAGCGACAGCCAACCCAACCTGTCGGGCCATGACAACCTCCCGTCACTGATCTTGCCCTACTATACCTCATGATTCCGGCGAAGGGAATCCCTGAGAGGATGTGAATGCCCGGCTAGCGGCAATACTGTTCAGTTAAGGCGGCAAAACGCTGGGACAGACAGCCAATTTCCAAAAGCAGGAAATTGGTGTCTGTCCAGGTTTTGCCTAACTGAACAGTATTGGGGCTAGCGGCTGCCTTGGCGAGCCGGTCTCCTCAGGTTAGTCGCTGCACGAGGGCGGACTCTCGGCGGGCCCGTGACCGGCTTGTTGGCCCCAGCAGGCGATGGCGCTGCGGTCCTGTACAGAAACGGGGCGCGCAACTTGGGCAGCCGTTGCGATTTCAGCAAGTGCTCCCGGGAGGTCGCCTGGGAGTGTTTTTCGTCCAGCTTGGGCGGCGGTGCGGGTTCTCGCACCAAGGCCGGCTCAAGCCTGGGCACTGTTGGATTTCCGACAGAAGGCCGAAACTTCCGCGCCACGGCGGTCTTGGGGATCTTAATGTAAGCCCCCAACACGTGGGAACTGCGAGGCTGCGCGGGAACCGTGCTGTCCTCGCCTTCGAGCCATTCCTGAACGGGGTTTTTCTTGTGTTTCTCCAGATTCGCCATGAGCCAGCCCTCCTGGTAACCTGCCGCTACATCTCTTCTTCTGGTTTGATTCTAGGCCGGAACCGGCGCTGTTGCAAGCATTTAATGTCGGGGCAGAGGAAGCGATCAGAGCGGGATCAGACAGAATCCTGCACCGGCAGCAGCCCGGGCCTCAAGTTCGGAGAAAAACCGCCCGATAAAGCAACTACTGACCTATGCGCAGCGGCTGGCAGCTATCCGACCTGGACTTCGACGAGCAGCTTCAAGGGCGCGCGCAGCGGATTCGGGATCCTGTCAAGCGACTCAGGTTCCTCCGACGCGCCATGCGGTTGGAGCAGCCTGCTGCCGTGCGGTTGGAGCAGCCTGCTGCCAGGCGGCGGAGGCGGATCTGGCAACTCCGGTGGATCGCTGTCGGCGTGGTCCTGTTCTTTGCCTCCATTCGCACGGTCTCGGATGCCAGCTTCCTGTCGCCGGGCAGGGTGGCGCAGCCGGCGCCGCTGCACGACGATTTCCCCAAGGTCTGGCTGGTCGAGAAGACGGCCGACTGGGAGCTCTACAGCAACGGACTGCGCATCGAGAACCGGTTCCTCACCTCGGGCCGGCCACGGGTATACCAGGCGTTCCCACGCCTGTGGCGCGAGAACCCCCACTGGCGCTGGGGCGCCGACCCGGCCGGGATCGTCTTTCACAGTTCGGAGAGCGAACTGGCTTCCTTCGAGCCGGAACAAACCGGGCTGCTCAAGCGCCAGGGCCTGGGCCTGCTGGGACACGTGCGCAGGCACGGTCTGTATCACTTCGTGGTGGATCGCTTTGGCCGGGTGCAGCGTGTGGTCGAGGAAAGCACGCAAGCCGATCACGCCGGCCAGTCAGTGTGGGCCGATGCGGAGTGGATCTACCTGAATCTGAACGCCAGCTTCCTGGGGATTGCCTTCGAGGCCCAGACTCGGACCGAGGCAGGTCAAGGCCCGATCAACCCGGCCCAGGTGCATGCGGGCAAGGTGCTGGTGGAGATGCTTCGCAGCCGCTATCGGATCCCGGTGGAGAACTGCGTCACGCACGCGCAGGTTTCGGTCAACGGCCACAACTTCCGCATCGGCTACCACACCGACTGGGCGGAAGGTTTTCCCTTCCGGGAAGTGGGCCTGCCGGACAACTATGGCCTGCCGCTTCCCAGCGTGTGCCTGTTTGGCTTTCACTACGATCCCGTGTTCCTGGATTCGGCCGGGGCCCATCTCCGCTCGGGACTGCTGCTGGCCGAAGAGCAAATCAAGCGGGAAGCACTGGTGCGAGGCATCACCCCGGCACGGTACCGGGCGGATTTGAACCGAAGATACCGCCGAATCAGTCTTGAAACCATCAGTGACCGGGCGGCGCTGGAATCGCGCGCCGCTTTGGAGGAGAAACAGCAATGAGCGACACCGAACAAAAATCCCGAACCGGCCTTGACATCGGCACCAGCCGCATTGTCCTGGCGCGGCGCGTGCAGGGCAAGTTCGAATTCCAGGCGCAACTGAACGCCTTCGTGACGATCCCCTTCTCCAAGCTGACCCACAATCTCCTGAAGAAGGAGAACATCCCACACGCGGTGCGGGGCCCGGAAATCATCGTCTACGGGAATGAGTCGCAGAAATTCGCGGATTTCTTCCATGTCGAGACGCGGCGGCCCATGTGCCACGGCGTCTTGAATCCGAACGAGCCGGAGAGTCTGGCGCTGCTGCGTCAGATCATCACCAGCCTGGCGGGAAACGGCGGCAAGGAGGGGCACAAGGTCTGCTTCAGCATGCCCGGCTCGAGGCTGGACTCAGGCGAGGACCTGAAATACCACGAGGCCGCCGTGCGGCAGATCCTGGCCGAGTGCGGTTACCAGGCCAGGAGCATCAACGAGGGGCTGGCTGTCGTTTACGGGGAGCTGGAATCTACCAACTACACCGGCATCGGCATCAGTTGCGGGGGAGGGATGTGCAACGTCTGCCTGGCTTACCTGTCGGTCCCCGTGATCAGTTTCAGCATGCCCAAAGCGGGCGACTTTGTGGATACCAGCACGGCCTCGGCTACCGGGGAGGTCAGTACGCGCGTACGGACCCTCAAGGAACAGTTCTTCAGCCTCAACGGCAACTCGCCGGATAAGATCCAACAGGCTCTGGCGGCTTACTACGACGACATGATTCAGAGCCTCATCCGGGCGATGTGCGAAGCCTTTTCCACCTCTCGCAATCTGCCCAAGCTCGACCGGTTGCTGCCGCTGGTGCTGAGCGGAGGCAGCGTGCTGCCGCACGGCTTCCTGGAACGCTTCACCCACGCCCTGCGGGAAAGCGACTTTCCGCTGGCTGTCTCGGAGATCAGCCTCGCCTCCGACCCGCTCTATTCCACCGCCAAAGGCGCGCTCATGGCGGCGCTGACGGACATGTGAGGTCAGCGCCGGTGCTGCTCGCGGAGCACGGAGGGATCGTCCATGCGGGGCGAGGGTTCGGGGTCCAGGGGCTCCTTGGCCTTGGCGGGGTCGAACAGCCGCGGGTCGATGGGGAGCACCCGGTAGGGGGTGAAATCGGGTTGATCGGTGAAGCAGTCGCTGAGGTCCGAGGCCACCGCGTCAAACAGGTTCAGCGGCGGGATCCCTAGCAGGCGAAAAACCGTTTTCAGAAGTCCCGGGAAGCTCGAGTTGACGTGCGAGACGTAGTTTTTCTTGGCGTAGGGACTGGCCACTAGAAGCAGGGTGCGGTGGGAGTCGATATGATCCACCCAGCCCTGGGCGTCGTCCTCGGTAATGAAGACCGCCATCTGGGGCCACCAGGGCGTGCGGGAGAGGTATTCCAGTATGCGGCCCAAAGCGTAGTCGTTGTCGGCCATGAAACAGGCTTCAAAGGGATAACCGTCCTCCGGCCTGGGCTTGGAGAGGTGGTCATCGGGCAGGTGGATGAAGATGAAGCGGGGGAATGGCTCGCCGCCCTGGAGGTACTTCCGTTCCACCTCGGCAATGAACTGCGAGGCGCGGAACTGATCCGGGATGTTCATGTTGTACTGCGGATACTCCCGTGAGGTGTTGCGGTAGAGCGGCTCGGGCATGGGCACATTGGTCAGATACCGCGCACCGGTGGGCTTGAGTCCCTTGCCTTCATCCACGCCGGCCAGCTCGAAACCCTCGCCGTAATTGCGAAACGAAATACCGTGGCGCTCGAGGTGGTGCCAGATGGCGCCCGCTTCGAGCTGCTCCTCCGGGTGAACCGAGGAGTTGCTCTGTGGGAAATGCAGGCGGCCGGGCGCGGTAGTCGGAAGCCGGAAGTCTTTCTGGCCGCCGTAGGAGGCCATCAGCGAGCTTTCGGTCCAGGCATTCGGATAGGAACCCACCAGCCAGTGATGGCCGTCCACGCTGACCTCGGAGTCGGCGTAGAAATTGTCGCTGAAAGCCCAGCGTTCGGCCATGGCGTGGTGATTGGGGGTGACATTGACGCCGCGCAAGGCGATGCGGGAGCGCAAGGTGCGCCGGAGGGAAGAAACGTCGGCGTAGCGGCCGAACCGCGCCAGGGTGGGGGCAGCGTTCACCCGGCCGTTGGCAGCGCTCGGAATGTCTCCGAATACCTCGTCGAAGGTGCGGTTCTCTTTGACGATCAGCACCAGGTGGCGGATGGCGGCGGGTAACACGGCGGCGGGCCTGTTGACGGGTACAAACCCGTTCAATTCCAGCACCCGCGCGGTCAGCTTCGCCAAACTTGCCCCTTCAGGAAGAGGGAAGATGGAGATCGATCCGCGGCGGAACACGCCCTGAAAGCTGTCTTGAAAAGCGGAGCGGTCGGCGTTCGGCCCGGTGCCGTGTCCCTTGGCGTTAGTCACGTAGACCGCGCCCCGGTCCACCAGCACCCGCGTCGGAAACCAGCCCACCGGCCAATGGCCAGCCACCTTCAACTGCTTCACGTCTATGACCCCGATGGCGTTGATTCCGGCCTCGGCCACCAGCAGCCACCCGGAAGCCGGATCGTAGGTCAGGCCGATCGGAAGCACGCCGCGCAGGTGCTCCAGTCCCGGAATGCGAATTGGAATGGTGGCACGAACCTCATAAGTGCCCGCCTCGATCACGGTGATCGAATCGTTGTGTGCGTTGGAGACGAAGATGAGGTGGGGGGTGGCAGCCACCCCCGAGGGGCTACTCCCACCCAGGCTCCCCCGGCCAAACGGCAGGCCGGTGGGAATGAAGGCCTCGATGCGGGGAGCGGCGGGATCGGTGACATCGATGGCACACAGAGAATTGGCCTCCCGTACGTTCGGGTCCCCCAGCCCGGGCACATCAACCGGACCGCGCTCGGTCTGGCGCGGCGCGCCGGCCCAGGCCTCCGGAGAGGGGAAGCCAAAAGCCGGGAAAGGCAGGCCGGTCGCGCGGGCCTGCTTGGGATCGGCTCCGGGGATGGGCCGGTATTCGAACATGCCCAGGTTGGTGACGTAGGCCTTCCGCCCGTCCGGGGACAGCGCAACCGAAAACGGCAGGCGCCCTACCCGCAGGGACGACAGGATTCGCCTTTTACGAAGATCGATAATCGCCAGGCGGAAGTTGGCCTGATCCACCACGTAGAGCAGACCGCGCTGGCGGTCCAGTGCCAGATCGCCCGTGTAGCTGTCGGCGAAGCCAGCCTGGTTGAGGTCGTAGATGTGCTTGGGCTGATCGCTGGCCGGGTCGATCAGCCGGACCCGCCCCGAGTTGCCCTCGGAAGCGTACAGCTCCCGTTCCCCGTCGAAAGCCAGGCCCATGAAGACGCTGCGCCAGGCATCCTCCTCTTCTTCGACTCCGGCTTTGGCCAGGGGCGCCACAAGCTGGCGGACGCGCCAGTAGCGCTTGTTTTTCTCCAGCACGGTGAGCGAATATCGTTGAGGGCCTCCGTTGGCCGAAACCACCGTTTTGCCGTCCGGGCTAATGGCCAGGCCGAAGGGACCGGGGCCGGTGCCGTACTGGCGGCCCAACGGCGCGATCATGCGTCCTCCGGGGAGAATGCTCTCGGCCCCGGGGCGGCGCATGGCCGTGCGCGTGCCGGCCGGCGCCGCGTACTCCGCCGCCGGCAACGCGCAGGCGGCCAGAAGCAACAATGCAGCAAGCATCTGTTTCCGAATTGTAAGACAAACGAGGTATGCGATGGACCGAAGATCTTTCATGGAAATGTTAGGAGGCGTGGGAATGATGGCAACCGCTAAGCCCGCTGGGGCCGCGAACGAGCAAAAAACCAGGTTCTATGTGCTGGACCAGTTTTATCTGAAGAACGGGACCCAACCCGTCCGTATCAATGAGTTCATGAGCAAGGCGTACCTGCCGGTTGTGAGCAAGGTTCACGCCGGTCCGAGGATCTGCATGGAGGCGCTGGTCGCGACGCACATGCCGCAGTTTGCCCTGATCACCGGGTATCGATCGCTGGAGGAACTGTCGAGTTTGCGCGTCACGCTGGTGCAGCAAGAGGAATTTCTGAAAGCCTTCCAGAGCTGGGAGAGCGATGCGGAGCCGCCTTACGAGCACTGCACCTCATCCCTGCTGGAGGCGGCCGAGTATTCGCCCGAGATTGTGCCGCTGGATCCTCCTCCCAAGTCACCGCGCGTACTCGAGCTACGCACCTATCATTCACCCACCTGGCGGCAATTGCGGGCGCTGCAGGAGCGGTTCAGCGGTTCGGAAATCAAGATTTTCCACCGCTGCGGCGTGCATCCCCTTCTGTACACCACCATGATCTTCGGCGCCAACCTGCCGAACCTCACCTACCTGATTCCATTTGACAGCTTAGCCGCGCGCGAGAAAGCCTGGGCCGCCTTCGGCGCGGATCCGGAGTGGATCAAGGTGCGCAAGGAATCGATCGAAAAGTATGGGCAGATCTCGAGCGTGATCCAGATGTCGTTGTTCAGGGCGACCGCCTATTCGCCGATTCGCTAGCGGCAGCTTCCTGACACTCGCATCCGGGCACCCAGCGGCGAACCACCTCGCAGAGCTCCTGTACGTGAACGGGCTTGCTGATGTAATCGTCCATGCCCGCGGTGAGGCATCTCTCCCGATCGCCGGCCAGGGCGTTGGCCGTCATGGCGATGATAGGGGTGTGGCGGAGGGCGCCTTCCAGCCGGCGAATCTCCGCGGTGGCTTCAAAGCCATCCATCTCGGGCATCTGCACGTCCATCAGAACTAGATCGTAATGCGTCCCGGCGAGGGCGGCCAGGGCGTGTTTCCCATCCGACACTACGTCCGCCCGGTAACCGGCCCTCTCCAACATGCGCAGGGCGATTTTCTGGTTGACCAGGTTGTCCTCCGCCAATAGAACCCGGCAGGAGGCCGGCCGGCGATTGGGATCAGCGGGGGGCAGTCCGGACTTGACTGCCTGCATCTGCTCCGGATGCTGGGCTGGCTGTCCCTGGAACACTGCGGTGAACCAGAACAGGCTGCCCCGGCCGGGCTGGCTCTCGACGCCGATCTGGCCCCCCATCATCTCGACCAATTGCCTGGAAATCGCCAGTCCCAGGCCGGCGCCCCGGTACTTGCGGGTCGAGGAACCGTCGCCCTGCACGAAGCTCTGAAAAAGTCGGGACTGCTGCTCGGGAGCAATGCCAATCCCGGTGTCCCGGACCGAGAATCGGGCCGTCACGGTCTGGGGGGTCTGACGGGCCAGTTCGGTCCGAATTACCACCTCCCCTCGCTCCGTGAATTTCAGCGCGTTGCCCGTCAGGTTCATCAGGATCTGCCGCAACCGTCCCGGATCGCCGCGCACCACACGGGGCAGGGCGGAATCCGTACCACATGAAAGGCTTAAGCCCTTGGCCTGCGCCCGGGGGGCTAGCGCCGTGGTCACCTCCTGAAGCAGCAGGACCGGATCGAAGGGGGTGCACTCGAATCTCAGCTTTCCAGCCTCCAGCTCCGAGATGTCAAGGATATCGCTGATCAGACGCAGCAGGTCTTCGGCGGAATGGCGCAGGCCCTCGACGCACTCGCGCTGCTTCGGCTCCAGCGCGGTGCTCAGCAGCAACTGGCTCATCCCCAGCACCCCGTTGAGGGGCGTTCGGACCTCGTGGCTCATGTTGGCCAGAAACCGGCTCTTGAGTTGCGTGGCTTCGTGGGCCGCCGCCAGGGCGGCCTTCAATTCCTCGTTCTTGCGCTGGATCTCTTCTGCCTGCCGCTGGGCTTCGTGCTCAGCCCGCCTGCGTTCGGTAATATCCAGCAAAGCGGTACGAATCCCTATGATGTTCCCTCTGAGGTCGCGGATCAGGTTTTCGTGGACTTCCACCGTGGCAGTGGTCCCGTCGTGGCGAACGCAGTCACGCTGACCGGGGGCCAGCGGCATGTTCCCCGCCAGCTTTCTTCGGACCGCTTCGCGACTGGCTTCCCGCTCTTCCGGGGTCGCCAACTCCCAGACGCGGCGGCCGAGAATTTCCGAGGCCTCCAGCCCGAACAGTCTGCACTCGGCGCGGTTCACGCGGCGCACGATTCCTTGCCGGTCAATCTCGTGATAGGCGATGGGAGCGTCCTGGAACAAACAGCGGAACTGTTCCTTGACCCCCCACAGACTCTTCCCCTTGCCCAGGTAGAAAACCAGCCCGGCCAGCAGGCAGCAGCACACTACTCCGATCAGGATTCCGCTCAGCAGGACCAACATGCCAGTCCGGAGCCGCAGCAGGCCCCTATCCACCTAATCGGCTCTGGTGATTGAATGGTTTAGGGAAAAAACGCGCCGCTGGCCGCCTCAGCCCCTTGCCTCCCCCTGTTTCGTTGAGCGGGCTAATGCGGGAAGGGTAATTCGGGGACAGGCCAGGAATTTCGCAAAAGCGGCGAAATTCCCGCCTGTCCCCGAATTACGCGAATTGCGATGCTTGATATAATCGCCTCGTATCTCCTGCCGGAAGCGGGTGCAATTCCATGCCGGGCAAGATCAGGCCGTGGTGGATTTTCGTGGTGGCGGCGTCCTATCTGGCCTACTTTGCCTTACTGTTCTACTGCGCCTTGAGGGGGCCTGGGGAGCCGGGGATCACGGCCGAGTTCGAGGGCGGGCGTATGCTGGTGCAGGCGGTAGCTTTGAACTCGCCAGCAGAGCGCGCCGGGGTGCAACCGGGAGATCGCGTAGTGGCGGCGGATGGGTTTGCCATCCGGACCCGTTTCGACTGGATGGCCGTCGGCAGCAACTGGGAAGCGGACCGACCGGCACGGCTGGAGATCGAGCGCGGGGGCAAGCCGTTCCAAGTGGCGCTGGCGTTTCCGAAACGTTCCTGGGCCGATTGGGGCGCCAGTGGAGCGCTGGTGGGACTGGTGCTTTGGGGCCTCCGCCTGACCACCTTGGGGCTGGCTCTGCTGATCGTTTTTCGCCGTCCCCAGCACCTCATTGCCCGGGTGGGCGCATGGTTCATGGCCACCGCGGCGGTCTCCGCAGTTGTAGTGCTGCCCGGCACAGCCGTGACCTGGCGGCATTTGCCCGCTTTACTGGGGGGATTGCTCTGGATTCCCGCCCTCAGCACGTTTTCGTTGGCCGCGATCTTCTTTACTTTCTTTGCCCTGTTTCCCCGTAACGTGTTCCGGCGCCGCTGGATCTGGGTGGTGGTCTGGATACCGGCGCTGGTCGAACTGCGCTGGCTTGGCGGCTACCTCTACTCGGCGGTCTACCAGCCGGAACGCGCCGTCGGCATCCTCCCGGATTGGATCCTACCAGTGTTCAGCGCGACGTTTCTTGCCTACCTGGCGGGTGGGATTGCGGTTCTGGGCGTGAACTACGGGCGGTTGCGGGAGGCGGGCGAGCGGCGGCGCATGCGCCTGTTGGGAGTGGGCGCGGTGGTGGGATGGCTGGCTGTTCTGCCGCTCGTCGTGTTCGACTGGTGGGGGTCCGCCTCCAGCCTGGGGCCGGCGTTCTTCTCCTCGCCCGTGGCCCTGGTTGCCGCGGCGGTGTTTTTGGTCTGCCTGCTGTCGTTGAGTTACGCCCTGCTGCGCAAGCGCGTGTTCGGCATCGGCGTGATGATTCGCCAAGGGTTGCAGTACGCGCTGGCGCGGCGGGTGCTGCTGTCGCTGGCGCCAGCGCTGGGGGTTCTGCTGATCATCGATTTGCTGGTGCACGGCGATCAGCCACTGATGGGTATTTTGCAGGCGCGCGGCTGGATCTACCTGGTGCTGGGCGTGCTGGCGCTGGTGGCCCAGGCCCGGCGGCAGCGCTGGCTGGAGGCGCTGGACCGGCGCTTCTTCCGCGAGCGCTACGATGCTCAGCGGCTGCTGCGCGAGGTGGTCGAACAGGTGCGCCAGGCGGGCAGCTTTGAACGCATGGCGCCACGCGTGGTGGCTCAAATCGAGGCGGCCCTGCATCCGGAATTCGTGGCGCTGCTGGTGCGCGAGCCGCGCGAATCCACTTATCGCACCCTGGCCGCAGCGCCCGCCGGGCAGGCGCCGCCGCCCTTGGCGGCCGAGAGCAAGCTGATGGCCCTGGTGCGGGTGCTGGGCAAGCCGCTGGAGATGTCGCTCAGTTCAGCCGGCTGGCTCCGGGAGCAGTTGCCCCACGAAGATACCGACTTTGTCCGCCAGGCGCGCATCGAGTTGCTGGTACCCATTGCCAATGAGCCAGGGGGCACGGAAGCGTTGCTGGCGGTGGGTTTCAAACGGTCGGAGGAACCCTACACCAGCGAGGACCGCGACCTGCTGGTGGCCATTGCCACCAGCCTGGCGCTGCTGCTAGAGAGGCCAACGCCTCCCTCGGGCGCGTTGCCCGCGCGGGTGAGCGACTCCTTTCAGGAGTGCCCGGAGTGTGGCATCTGCTATGACACCGGCCCGGCAACGTGCGCCCAAGACGGCGCGCCCCTCACACCCAGGCCCTTGCCCCGGCTGCTGGTGGCGCGCTACCGGCTGGAGCGATGCCTGGGGCGGGGCGGCATGGGGACGGTGTACGAGGCCACCGACCTGGCGCTGGAGCGGCGTGTGGCCGCCAAGCTGATCCACGACGACCTGGTTGGCAGCGCTTCCGCAGCCGAACGCTTCCGGCGCGAAGCGCGGGCCGCGGCGGCCTTCACCCATCCCAACATTGTGACCGTGCATGATTTCGGCGTGGTGGCGGGCACGCGCGCCTTTCTGGTTATGGAACTGCTGGATGGCGTGACCCTGCGCCAGGAATTGCGGCGAACCACGCGCCTGCCGGCCTCCCGGGTGCGCGAAATTCTGTGCGGCGTCTGTGAAGCTGTCGAGGCCGCACACCGCCGGCAGTTGATCCACCGCGATCTGAAGCCGGAGAACATCTTCCTGACCCGCGCCGAAACCGGGGAGGTTCCCAAGGTGCTGGATTTTGGAGTGGTCAAGTCCTTGGGCCCCATTGCAGCCACGGGCGCATCCACCCAAACCTTGGTGGAGACCGGCGCTGGCGTGCTGGTGGGCACGCTGCGATATATGGCGCCCGAGCAGTTACTGGGCGAGGCGCCCCAGCCGGCCTGGGATCTGTGGGCCGTGGCGGTAGTGACCTACGAGATGTTAACAGGCGCTTACCCGTTCGCAGGCACCACCCGCGCCGAGTGGCACAGGGCCGTGCTGGCCGGCCGCTTCACGCCCCTCACGGCGCACCTACCGGCGGCCCCGGCGCGCTGGGAAGAGTTCTTCGCGCGCGCCTTGTCATCGGACCCCAAGCGTCGCCCGCACTCTGCGCGCTCGTTGTTCTCGGAATTCGAGCGGGCGTTGGGATAGACGACTGCCAAGCCTGTTTGGTCCCTTACCGGAAGTTCTCCACCAGCATCAGGTCGCTGCCTCGGGATTCGGTCAGCGCAACCAGCATGGCGCGACGATCCGGCGAAACCGTGATGCCAAACGGGTCCTTGTCAACCGTCGCGACCGCTTGCGTCTTTCCATCGGCGAAACGGTAGAACTCAATGCGATACTCACTCGGAGAGACCGGCCTGGGAACATAGTAGATTCCCTCGTGTACCACCTGAAAGTTGGACCAAAAGTAGAGGGAGTCCAGGACCTGCACTTCCTCCCCACCCACGACCGGGACCTTCCACAGGCTGGTGGGGCCGTTCTCCTTTGCGTAATAAAGAAACTTACCGTCGGGGGATTCCAGTGCGGAAAACCCGCCGTTTTTGGTCACCTGGATGGCTTGTCCCCCGGTACCCTCTGGCTGGGCGGGCGTTTTCCAAATCTCGAACCGGCCGCTGCGGCTGGAGACAAAGTAGATCCACTTGCCGTCGTGCAACCAGCTTGGCGTGACGTCCGCGGCCGGGTCCGTAGTCAGGCGGCGTGGCTTGCCACCGCTGGCATCGACGACAAAGATGTCGGTATTCCCTTCAGGACGCGAGTCAAAAGCAATCTGGCTGCCGTCCGGCGACCAGCGTGGGGCCCCCGTGTGCACCCCAAAGGAAGTGAGCTGCACGAGGTTGGACCCGTCGCTATCCGCGATCCAGATCTCAAAGTTGCCCGAGCGGGCGGAGCCAAAGACGATTCTCTTTCCGTCCGGGGAAAACTGGGGGAACTGATCGGTCTCGGAAGAGGAGATAAATCTGACCGGCGGGTCGAGTTTAGCGCCGGGGCGTGGAAGTTCCAGCCGCCAGATGTCGCGATCGCTCGTCGACCGTACATAGGCCAGACGGTCGCCCTGGTGCGAGATGGTAAGTTGGTAGCCGACCTGTCCCATGGTGGCGAGCGGCTTTGGCGACGCGGAGCCGGAGGCGGCAATCCTCCACAGGCCGGGGGAACCACCCCGGCTGGACCAAAAAATGATCTCGCGCCCATCCGGATTCCAAACAGGGCTGCCTGTGGCAACGTTATCAAATGTGAGGCGCCTCGGTTCCCCTTTCGGGGTGTAATCCGCCGCCAGTGACAAAAGGTAGAGATCACTGACGCCATAGCCCCTGTGTCGGATGAAAGCCAGGCTGCGGCCGTCCGGCGAAGGGGTCATTCCGACGTCGCCGAGAGCGCTCGGCGCAGGAGTTGTCAACCTGCGCCTCTCACCGCTGTCCACCGCAAGCAGGAACAGGCCATGCGGCCCCCCGGCCGAGACGGTATCAGAGATGATCAGCCCTCTGTTGTCCGGTGTCCAGGCCAGGAACGGCCCGCGCATTACCGGATGCGCCGCAACCTCTACCAGCCTGCGCTCCCGGCCGCCCAGGGCCGGGATGATGAGCACCTCGTATTTCTGCCCGAGCCGCGCTCGCAGGAACGCAATCCAGCCGCCGTCGGGCGACCAGGCAGGGTTTATGTCGGGAGCCGGATGTTTGGTCAGACGCAGCGGCTCCCCAGCGCCGATCAGTTTTCTATAGATGTCCGTGTTGTCCCGCTTTTCCCCATCCCAGGAAAACACCACCTCTTTGCCGTCAGGGGAAAACGACGGGTGTGACTCGTTACCTGGATAGCTGGTGAGCGGCACCACTCTCAGCGGAGGCTGCGCCGGTTCGGTAGTTCGAGAGAATCGCCAGACGGCCAAGCTCGCAATGACCAGGACAGGGACCAGCGCGGCAGCCCACACGAACTTGCGAGGGCGCCGCTTTGCTGAAACGCCTGGCGCCGCGCCCGCGAGCTGGCCGGAATCCGATTCCTGTTTCAGTTCCTCCAGCGCGATCTTCACGTCGTCCATGTGCTGAAAGCGCCGGTTGAGATCCTTCCGCAGGCAACGCGTGATCAGCTTCTCCAGCTCGCGCGGCAGACTCTCAATGATTTCGCTGGCTGGCTTCGGCTCCTCCTTGAGAATCGCGGTCAGGGTGGAAATTCTCGAGTCCCCTTGAAAGGCCCGCTGCCCCGTCAGCATCTCGTAAAGCAGCGCCCCGAAACTGAAAATGTCCGAGCGCGCATCCAGCTTCTTGCCTTCCACCTGCTCCGGGGACATGTAGGCCACCGTGCCCACGATAGTGCCCTCTTCGGTCCGGGGCGCAGCGCCCGCCGCCACCGTCAGCGTCTCGGCAAACTCGCCGCCTTCCACCCGTTCGGTCAGCTTGGCCAGGCCGAAGTCCAGAAGCTTGACCAGGCCTTGCTGAGTGAGCATCACGTTTGCCGGCTTGAGGTCCCGATGGATGAGGTGCGCGGCGTGCGCCGTTGCCAGCGCGTCAGCAATCTGCACGGCGTACTTGAGGGTCTCCCCCAGCTCCAGTCCCTTGCGGCCCACTAAATGATCCAGCGTCTTGCCCGCCACGAACTCCATCGCAATAAAGTCCACACCGCGCGCAGTATCAATGTCGTGGACCGTAATGATGTTGGGATGATTAAGGGCCGAAGCGGCTTGCGCCTCCTGAACGAAGCGCCGCTTGCGTTCCGGGTCGGCGACGGATTCCGGACGCAAGACCTTGATGGCGACGGGGCGGTTGAGGTGGCTGTCAAAAGCGCGGTACACCACGCCCATGCCGCCTTCGCCGAGCTTGGATTCGATGCGGTAGTGCGCCAGCGTCTGGCCGATCATTGGAATTGGTTACCGCGCCGCGTGCCGCCAGCTCAACACTCCCAGCGAAGCGCTATTCTGATTGTGTCCAAGAACGACTTCGACGGGCAGGCCCAGCCGCCGGCGCGGCGGTTGGATTGGATCCAAAGGCGGGCCAGCGGCGTGCGGCCATAGCGGTCCGGTGAGGCCACCTTTCGGGGCGGGAGGTTGGGAAGCTCCAGGCTTTGCCCCCGGAATGATTGCTTCTGGCTGACGCCCTCCACCCAAGAACGGTAGCTGCGCGCACCTTCCTCGGCATAGCCTCGCTCGAGGCCCAGGTCGCGGAAGCGCAGCCGGCCGCCATCCAGGACGATTTCCTCCAGAGGAGTGATCTTGTCGAACCAATGCCGTCCAATGGCATCTCGGCGGTGCTTGAGAACATCGGCGAGATAGGCAGTCACTTCCGCCCGGCTGTACTCACCCGCCTCGGCCAGCTTGCGGATCATCTCGTCGGGAAACGCAGTGACGATCTTGGCGCCCCAGTAAGCGTCGGCGTCATCTATTCGCTCGAAGGCCAGGTTGGGATAGTTGGGCTTCCACTTGTGCGGCTCGAACAGCTCGGCCTGATAGTAGCCGATCTCCGGATAGGGGGGGATCTTTCCCTGGACTTCCCAGGGGCGGCGCCAGATGCCCAGCGTCACGAAAGCCCGGCCCATGGCCGGCCCATCGAAGATATATTCGTGACCGACGCGGTAAGGGCCATTCACAAAGTCGCCGCTTCCCAGTGTGGAGCCGAAATCCAGGAGATAGTGCTTGACGAATCCTCGCCCATCGCTGGCGGTGACGTACATATCCTGAGTGTTCTTGTCCCCTACGTCCGCGTGGTTGATCCAGGAGGCGATCACGCGCAAACCCCGTAACTCTCGACGCAGCTCATGGGGAATCAGATCATTGGGATCATCTTTGCGCGTGCCTGTGTACAAGAACTTCTCCAGGGGCTTGCCGGGAAGGAGATGGCTGGCCAGGCCCCGATAACGCCCGTCCGGCAGAGTTTTGAGTTTCCCCAGCCCATTTTCCAGGTCGGCTGGCGTCATAGGGCGGCGCCTCGCCGCAGCATCCCGGTAATAAGAGTCCTTGTTCAGGCGAAGGTCTTGGGCAGGAAAATAAACCACGCTGTTGTGTGGGACGTTGTAGCCGGCTGCGTGTAGGATCAACGTGCAGATCCGCTCGGCGGCCGAGTTGCGCTCCAAAGCGCTGGGGAGGTCGAACTTCAGAATGTAAGTCCCGCCAGCCGCATCTTGTACCCGGAATTTGGGCGTGTAGCCTTCGTCTTCGATCCGAATGATGGTCCAGGGACCCGCCTTCGGGCTCCTGCCCTCGATTCCACTGACGATCTGTTGAAAGCTCAGGGACTGCCGCCCCATTCGATTCGTGAACCAGGTAGAATCCGGAACCTCGTCCCAGGCGTTCACATTCAAGGCGCCCGAATCCCTGGCGCATTGCGCCTTGTATTCAAGACTGAGGTGGCGCAGCCAGGAATTGTAGACGATGGCGTAAAGTTCCGATACTATTTGCTCACTGGGCTGAGGAATTGGGCGATCGTCCCGATCGACCCACAGCGGAGGACGGAGACCGATCCTGGACTCGGCCGCAGCGCTAAAGGACGGAAGAATCCCTAGCAAGAAGAGCAACAGGGCCTTGACGGGTCTCATCTCTTATACGCTCCGTAGCGGATAGGCCCTCGCAAGGGAGGCCGTTCGCGCTCGCCGAATGTAACGTGTATTTGAAACCCTTCCATGCTCCGGCCATACTCGATTTTCAGAGCAGTGCCCGTGGCCGAACGGAATCGAAAGCCGATCCCGTAGTTGCGA
This sequence comes from uncultured Acidobacteriota bacterium, assembly GCA_963725415.1. Taxonomy (GTDB): domain Bacteria; phylum Acidobacteriota; class Terriglobia; order Bryobacterales; family Bryobacteraceae; genus CAVRZY01. The sequence goes on from CAVRZY010000178.1 coordinate 34,657, forward strand.
TGCCAGTTGAGCCACCTCAGATCGCTGGTGCGGTCAAAGATCTGCCCTTCATCGAAGAACGGGATGGCCTGGATGTTCGGGTGGATGCCGTAGCGGTACTCCAGCGAGAGCAGCATGAGGTTCTTCCCGTAGAAACGATCCAGGGCAAAGCCGCGCAGGGTGGAGGAACCGCCGATGTGAGGCAGAAGATAGAAGGGGATGGGGTCGCTTCCACCCCGCTGTCGATTGAGCTCGAAGTTGGCTTGCCCCACCAGCATGCTACTGGTGGGGACTATCGGCATACGGCCTTCCAACTGCATTTCGTAACTGAAGTAACGCAGGTTGCGGTCTCCCAGGCCTTCCTGGTAGGAAGCTCCCCAGTGTGCCGCCCCTCCCCATTGATATTCCTGGCGAAGCATGTCCATGTCCAGGTACGTGCCTGCGCTGTGCAGTTGGGTTTGTGCTCCGAATCCCGGCAGGTTGAAGAAGAATACCTGAGGTGAGGAGTAAGCCGGATTGCGCCCGGGGAGCGCAGAGACCCAAGCCACCCTGTAGAGTGCGCCCCAGCGAAACCGCTTGGCCGGCTTAACTTCCCACCGCAACCCGGCCCAGGATTGCCGCAAAGCAAAGTTGCTGTGTTTCTCCTTCAAAGAGCCATGCCCCAGGCCATAGAAGTTCTCCTGGGGCCGCCATTGATAGGAGCCTTCCGCGATCAACTGGCTGGCCGGCAGGGTATTGGTCCACTGCGTGAGAAACTCCTGATAGCCTTTGAAGGTGAGCAATCCCAGCAGCCGGAATGTCCCCCCTTCCCCGGTGGGCACGGTGTAGGTACCGCCGCCCCCCAGGCCCGCGCCTTCGCCAGATCCTCCAAAACGATATTCCACTCCGTGTTTGCGCAGGTTTTCGGTCCACAACTGGAACCGCTCGATGATCTTGTTCTTCTCGGACGAGATCAATCCTTTGTCCATCGCGGCAGTGGTGCGACGGTGAGGGAAAGAGACGATGCGGAGAAGCGACAAGGCTGGAGAGTGGGTGGCCTTTTTCACTTCCTGGGGAGTGACAATGCGGTCCGAATCACCTGGCGATTCGCCAGGACTTTTCCGGGCGCTCAGCGGATCGGCGCCCCCGAGCGCGCACAGGCAGACGGCCAGCGCAGCGCAGGCTCCAAGCCGACTCGTTCTCATAGGCCAACCTACCGCGGGCAGGTTCCCGTACCACCCCGGCGCGGCCCTACAGACCGCGTTTTGAAGTCATTATAGTCGAGTTGGGTCGATTTTTCACACTATTTTTTGTGTGCAGGCAAAAAAGCTAGGATCTACGGCGAAGGTGACCGCCGCTGTGGCGGCGTGCTGGTTTGCGGAGAGCTGCAATCTGGGGATCGGCAGACCCTTGGTCGCTAGCCGGCCGGCAGGATCTTGGAAATGTCGTTGTACAGTGCGAAGAGCATCACCGCCATCAGGAACACGAACCCTAGCTTGAAGACGACCTCCTTGATAGCCAGGCTCAGATCCCGCCGCATCAGCATCTCGACCAGCAGCAGCAGGATCACTCCGCCGTCCAGGATCGGAATGGGCAGGAGATTGAAAATCGCTAGTTGGAGACTCACTATTGCCAGGAGGCCGAAGAAGGCAAAGGGGCCCTCGCGGGCGGCCTCTCCGGAGAGCCGAGCGATGCCGATCGGTCCTTCGAGGGTCTTGGGAGACATGCGCTGTTCGACTAGTCCTCTGAGTAACTCGTACATGAGGCCGGCGTTTCTCAGATTGTGCCGCACCGATTCCCGCAGGGCTTCCGGAAACGATAGCTGGATGACGATCAGCCGGGGTTGCAGGTACACTCCGATCAGCCACCGTGCCGAACCCTCGGCCGCTGCGAACACCGGTTGGATGGTAACGGCGCCTGGCCGGCCCTGGCGCAGATACTGAATCTCGACGGGCTTACCGCCGCCCACCCGGATGATCTCCTGGAGCCGGAACTGCGAGCGGATGGGGTGCCCGTTGGCGCTCAACAGGATGTCTCCCCTCTCCAGACCAGCCTTTTCGGCCGGCGTGCCTGCCGTGACGCTGGCGATCTCGATCTCGCCTTGCTCCAGCCAGCCCGCATGACCCACGCCGCTGCGTTCGTCCAGCTTCGGCGTCACGGTGGTCCAAAACTGTTTGCCCTCGCGCTCGATCTTCACCTGAAGCGGCTGGTTGGCGCCAGAGAGTTCCTTGACCGCCACGTCTCCCCAGGTGGGATCGTCTTTGTCGTCAATGCGGACAATCCGGTCCCCTTCTCGAAGCCCCGCCTGGGCGGCCGGCGAATCCGGGAACACATGGCCGATCACCGCACGCACGTCCGGCGCTTTCTGATACTTCACCATGAAGAGGCCCGTCAGAATCGCCACCGCCAGGACTATGTTCATGGCGGGTCCGGAGAAGGCGATAATCAGGCGTTGCCAGCGGGGCTTTGCCAGGAAGGCCCTGGGGTCATTGATGGCTTCCTCGCCCGGCTGGTCGCCGGCCATCTTCACGAATCCGCCGAACAGGATGGCCGAAAACCGGAAGTCCGTCTCTCCTCGCCGGAATCCGAACAGCCGCGGTCCGAAGCCAAAGCTGAACACCTCGATGCGTACGTCGAAGAAGCGTGCCGCGCAGTAGTGCCCCAACTCATGGACTAGAATCATCACCCCGATCAGGACCAGCAGCCACAACAGGTTTTGCGCAATCACCATAACAGCTTAAACCCTCGCCAGGGCAATGTTCAAATTGCGCTCTGCCCGCCTGTGAACCAAGCGGCGGGCTAGAAGGCGCGCCTCCCCGTCGAGTTCCAGTACTTCTTCCACCGATTGGGGCTGCCGGTTGGGCATCTGCCATAAGGTCTCTTCGACCACCTCGGCAATTCCTGGAAAGGAGATTTGACCTTCCAGAAAGGCTTCCACCGCCACTTCGTCAGCCGCATTCAGAGTGCAAGTGGCCGATCCGCCGGCTTCCTGCGCCAAATAAGCCAGTTTGAGCAGGGGGAATTTGTTCAGATCCGGCGGGCGAAACTCCCAGGTCCGCGCCGCCTGCCAATCCAAGCGGGGCACCGGAGCAGAGGCCCTGTCAGGATAGGTCAGGGCATACTGGATCGGCATGCGCATGTCCGTGGTGGCAATCTGCGCGATCACGCTGCCATCGATGTACTCCACCATGGCGTGCACCGAAGACTGCGGGTGAATAACTACCTCGACGTTGGCCGGAACCATGTCGAAAAGCCAGCAAGCTTCAATGACCTCGAAGCCCTTGTTCATCATGGTGGCCGAATCGATCGTGATGCGTCTCCCCATCTTCCAAGTGGGATGATTGAGCGCCTCAGCCGGGGTCACGGCGGCCAGCCTCTCGGCCGGGATTTCCCGAAACGGGCCCCCGGAAGCCGTCAGAATGATCCGCGCCACCTCGCTGCGTTTGCCCACCCGCAGGCACTGATGCACTCCGTTGTGTTCGCTGTCCACCGGAATCAATTCGGCGCCGCGCGGCTCTGGCGGCCTCCATAACCAGCCTGCCGCTCACCACCAAAACCTCCTTGGTTGCCAGCCCAATGGTCTTTCCAAGCCGGGCCGCCTGATAGGTGGCCGGCAGCCCAGCCACTCCCACGATGGCCGACATCACAAAATCCACTTCCGGGGCCCGTGCGGCGTCCATGCGCGGCTGCGCCCCCCAGCCCAACTCCGGCCACTCGGCTCGGGGCAGGCCCGCTTGCTGCAACTTAGTTATTAGATTCCCCAGCGCCTCTTCGGTTGCAACCACGGCCACCGGCGGGTGAAATTCGAGGATCTGCGCTACCAGCAGTTCCACGTTCTGACCCGCCACCAGAGCGAAGACACGGTATTTCTCGGCATGTCGTCGGATCACATCCAGCGTGTTGCGCCCGATCGAGCCTGTGGACCCCAACAGGGTTAAGTTCTTCATGGGCGGCCCAGCGCTGAGGGCATCAGTAAAGGAATCATAGCATGTGATCGGGCTTGCCGGCTGGCGGCTGGAACGGGAGGCGCTCCGAAATCCTCTGGGTCAGATTCCCCATCTCCATCTTAGACTGCGGGAACTCTTTTTGGGGCGCCGGGGAGGATTGCTTCAGGGGTCTTTTATTTAGAGGTTAGTCTCGCTTTGGTGGGAGTTGCCTCCCCGGCTTACTTCCAATAATAATAGATTCGAAGCCGGAATGCAACAGAATTTTGTATTTTCTTCAAAAACAGCGATTAGCCACTAGACCACTAGCCCACTCCGCTGGTCCAAAAACTAGAGGCAAAGGGCTAAGGGCTAACGGCTGATTTTCACCTCGACCCCGGCCAGGCCTCTAACACCTTGATTGCAGAGCAGAAATCCTCTTCGCCGTAGCCGCTGGCAATGGCCGCCTGGAACATCTGTAGGGTCACGGCGGTCAGCGGAAGCGGTACCTCGAGTTCCTTGCCGGACTCCAGCGCCAGTCCGACGTCCTTGTGCATCCACTTGACGGAGAAGTTGGTCTCGAAGTTCCGGGCGAAAACAAAGGGGGCCTTGAAAGCGATCAGCCCCGAACGGGCGGCGCTGTTGTTGAGGATTTCCAGCATCAGCTCAGGGGCCACTCCCGCCTTGGTGCTCAGCACCAGGCCTTCGTTGAAGGCCTGCATCAGATTGGAAAGAATCAGGTTCTGGGTCAGTTTGGCGTGCAGGCCCAGGCCCGGCCCGCCGCAGTAATAGAGTTGCTTCCCCATGGGTTGGAAGTAGGGCCGGACGCGCTCGAAGACCGCGTGATCGCCGCCCACCATGAACGTGAGCGTGCCGCCCTCGGCCCCGGGTTTCGAGCCGGTGCAGGGGGCATCCAGGAAGTGAATGCCTTTTTCGGCCAGCTTCTGGCCGATCCGGCGGCTGCGACTGGGCGAAACCGTGCTGCAATCTATGATCACCGATCCGGGCCGGGCGCTCTCGACGAGGCCGTTCTGACCCAAGATGACCTGCTCGGACATTGCCGTGTCGCCGACACACAGAAAATGCGCACTCGGCAAACTCGCCGGCCTGGCGGGGTGTTTCGCAAAAGACCCCGTTTTCGGCCTGGGCAAGTTGCCGGGCCTTGGCGGCGGTGCGCGACCAAAGTGCGACCCGCTGGCCGGCGCGAAGCAGGTTGCGGGCCATGGGGTACCCCATGATTCCCAATCCGAGAAAAGCGAGTTGAGCCACGAAGCCTCCTGTGCGGAAAAGCGGAGAACCAGGGAAAGGAAATCATCCCCTTATCGATTGTATGCGCAGGGTCCGAGGTGCGACAATTCGGCCCCAGACGCCATCATTGCTGCCGTGCGGCCGTCGGGCATGGTCAGAGAGCCTTGACTGAATGGATGCGACAGTAGCCAGCCAGACGAAGGGAAGAGTTTGCCTCTCGCTTTCTTCAGCTTCGACCTCGCCCCCGCAACCGCCACCCACATCAACGTCTCCCCCAAACAGTGTATGATCCAAATACTATGTCCTCATCACGTCGGACTTTCCTGGGCGTCACGACGGCCGCTTCCTACCAGCGCGTCCTGGGCGCCAACGATCGCATCGGAATCGGGTTCATCGGCTGCGGCTTGATCGGCCTGCGCCACATCGTCGATTTCAAGAAGCAACCGGACGCTGCCCTGGTGGCGGTGAGCGATGTTTACCAGCCGCGCGTCGAACGCGGGCAGGCGGATTGCGGACCGGGCACCAAGGGCTACCGCGATTTCCGCAAGCTGCTGGACGACAAGGACCTCCAGGCAGTGGTGGTCTCCACGCCGGACCACTGGCACGCTCTCCACACGATCTTGGCCTGCGCGGCCGGCAAGGATGTATACGTCGAGAAACCCATGACACTGTTCGTCAAGGAAGGGCGCTGGATGACCACCGCGGCGCGGCGCTTTAAGCGGGTGGTCCAGGCCGGCACTCAAGGCCGCAGCGGCGCGCACGTCAAGGACGTAATCGCTCTGATAAACGCCAGTCATATCGGGAAGATCCACAGCGTGCGCATCGGCGCCTTTCGCAACATCATGCCGGGCTTCGGCCGCCCCCTTGCCAGCGACGTGCCTCAGGACCTGGATTACGACATGTGGCTGGGTCCCGCGCCCCAGCGACCCTACAGCCTGCACCGCGCCCTTTATCACTTTCGCTGGTTCTGGGACTACTCCGGCGGCCAGATGACCAACCTGGGCGCCCACGACATCGACTTTGTTCACCTGCTGCTGAAAGTGGAAGGACCCAAGACGGTGTTCTCCTGCGGCGGCCGTTTCGCGCTCGAGGATGACGGCGAGACGCCCGATACGCAGGACGCGGTCTTCGAGTATCCGGGCTTCACCATGCTGGTCTCCCTTCGGGAAGCCAGCGCGGGGCGGCGCATTGGCGGGGGAACCGAGTTCTTTGGCACCAAGGGAAGCATGGTCGTTTCGCGCGGCGGGTTTGAGGTCTTCCCCGATATGCGCATCGCCCCTGAGCGCCAGATCCCGCCCTGGTCCAACCCGCCGGGGCATCCCCAACCTGCGGACATCAAGCCGGAACCACGCACGGAGGCGCGCAAGGGAAGGGGGACTGCGGACGAGCCCATGGATCTTCACGTCCGCAATTTCCTGGATTGCATCAAGTCCCGCCAGCGACCCACCGCGGATGTGGAAGAAGGCCACCAGGTCTCCGTCGCCTGCCACTTGGCCAACCTGTCTCTGCGCCTGGGCCGCAAGCTGCGCTGGGACACGGACAAGGAAGAAATCATCGGGGACCGCGAAGCTTCCGCCCACCTGGTGCGGCCTTACCGCAAACCGTGGGACGAAGTCCTGAGGAGTTTCAACCTGTGACCCGCCGAGATTTTCTGACCAGTGTCGCTGCGGCGCCCCTGCTGGCCGAGGGGCGCACCGCTATGGGCTTTACACCGGATTCGTTTACCATCAGCCGCCCGCAAAGGACGGCGCTGGAATTCCTCGAGTACTCCTACGCTCGCGGCGCCGGGGGCGTCCAGGCTAACCTGGCCTCCTTCGAGCCGGACTACCTGAAAAAGGTACGGCAGCGCGCCGAAGAGCTGGGCATGTACCTGGAGGTTCTGACCAGCCTCCCCAAAGAAGACACTACCCCGTTCGAGAACACGGTCAAGGCCGCCAGAGAGGCCGGGGCGCTGTGCCTGCGCGCGGTTTGCCTGGGCGGCCGGCGCTACGAGACATTCTCGGCCCTTGACCAGTGGAAGGCCTTCGTGACCGACTCCAAGGCCCGCATCGCGCGCACTGTGCCGATTCTCGACAAGCACCGCATGCCACTGGGCCTCGAGAACCACAAGGACTGGACCATGGAAGAAATGGTCCCGCTGATGAAGCAGTACTCGAGCGAGTACTTCGGCGCCTGTATCGACTTCGGCAACAACATCGCCCTGCTGGATGACCCCATGGACGTCATCGAATCGCTGACTCCTTTCGTCATCAACACGCACATTAAGGACATGGGCGTGGAGGAGTACCCGGACGGTTTCCTGCTTTCCGAGGTGCCGCTGGGTCAGGGGATTCTGGATCTGAAGCGGATTGTCGGGATGATCCTGAAAAGGCGGCCCCAGACCAAGTTTTCCCTCGACCATCTGACGCGCAATCCCCTTCTGATCCCGTGTCTCACCGAGAAATACTGGGTCACCTTTACCGAGCGCAACGGCAAGTACCTGGCGCGCACCCTGGCCCTGGTGCGGAAGAACAAACCCGCCAAGCCGCTGCCGCGAATCGACGGCCTGGACCAGGCCGGCCGCCTGCGATTGGAGACCGAGAGCGTCAGCCAGTGCGTCGCCTACGCCCGCGACCAGTTGGGCCTGCGGGCGGGGTAACAACGGGCCGGACGTTTCCTTTTGCGCTCTGCTTCGTCTGATAGATCCGCAGTAAAATGACAGGGGCCGTTTGGGCTCCTGTCAATCTTATGATCGAAGTCGAGCAACTTCGGAAGGCATACGGCGATTTAGCGGCGGTGGATGGCGTGTCCTTCACTGCGCGCTCCGGCGAGATGTTCGGCCTGCTGGGGCCAAACGGCGCTGGGAAGACCACCACCATCGGCTGCATCTCGGGCCTGCTTACGCCCACCGCCGGGCGCGTGCGCGTGATGGGGCATGACGTGGTGCGGGAGGGCACGGCAGCGCGCCAGGCCGTAGGCGTTGTGCCTCAAGAGATCGCTCTTTACGACGACCTCTCGGCCCGGGAAAACCTCCAGTATTGGGGTGGGGCGCAGGGCCTGCGCAATCCTGCCCTGCGCGCGCGCATTCAGGAGGCACTCGAACTCACCGGGCTTCAGGACCGGGCCAGGGAGCCGGTCAAAAGGTTCAGCGGGGGCATGAAGCGGCGCTTGAACTTCGCCTGCGGAATCATCCATCAGCCGAAGGTCCTGCTGCTGGACGAGCCACGCTTGGAGTGGACCCGCAGAGCCGGATGCGCTTGCTGGAACTGGTGCGCAGCGAGGCCCGCGAGGGACGCTGCGTCCTCTATACCACCCACTACATGCAGGAAGCCGAGACCCTCTGCGACCGGCTGGCGGTGATCGATCACGGCAGAATCATCGCACAGGGCACCCTGGGGGAACTGCGGGCCATGCTCGGCGAACGGGACATTCTTCGTTTGTCGGGGACCTTCCAGCCAGAGGCAGCCCGCACGGCCTTCGAGCGTCTGGATGGAATTGAAGTGGTCCAGGCGGACGAGAACCTGCTGATCATCTTGCTGGCGGATGCCTCGCGGCGTTTGCCGGCGATTTTCTCCGCGCTGGCCTCCTCTGGGGCGGAGGTGCGCGGGACCACCCTGACCCAGCCCAGCCTGGAGAGCCTGTTCATCAAGCTCACCGGCAAGGAGCTTCGCGAATAGCCGTGCGCTTCGTCTGGATCAGCGCGCTGAAGGACCTGCGCCGCCTGCGGCGTGAGCCCATCGCCCTGGCCGTGTGGGTGGGCATCCCGCTGTTTATCGCCCTGCTGCTCAACCTGGTGTTCGCGGGCGGCGCGGCGACTCCCCAAGGGCGGCTCCTGGTAGTCGATGAGGACGGGAGCTTCGTCAGCTCTCTGCTGGCCGGCGCCTTCAGCCAGGGCCCGCTCGGCAAGATGTTCGTCGTTGAAAAGGTCGAGCGGGAAGCGGGTTGGAAGCGCATCGAGCGCGGCGACGGTTCCGCGCTTCTGCTCATCCCCAAAGGTTTTGGCCAGGCCTTCTTGCGCCAGGAGCCGACTCAACTGAAGTTGCTCACCAATCCTTCTCAGAGGATCCTTCCGAGCATTGTGGAGGAAACCGCCTCGATGATCTTGGAGGCGGGTTTCTATCTCCAGGCGCTTTTCGGGGACCAGCTCCGGCTCATCGCAGCAGGCCCGCCACAGGGCGCGGCAATGTTTTCCGACCAGACCGTCGCCGAGCTGAGCGTGGCGATGAACCGCGCCGGAGCGCGCCTGCACGCTTACCTCGACCCTCTCCTGATCGAACTGGAGACAAAGGTAATCGAAAAGCAGTCGCTCACCCAAGCCAACTTTGGGGTGGCCTATTTTCCCGGGATGCTGTTCATGGCGGTGCTGTTCATCGCCATGGGCCTCAGCGGGGACCTCTGGAAGGAACGGGCGCAGGGCGCGCTGCGGCGACTGGTGGTCACGCCGGCCCGGCTGGGGGCGTTTCTGGCGGGCAAGCTGCTGTCGGCGGCGGTAGTGCTCTTCTTCCTCGGGCTGGCCGCGCTTCTCGGCGCCCGCTGGCTGCTGAACATGCAGGCCAGCAATCTGCTGCCGGCGGTCTTCTGGGTCCTGTTTGGCGGCGTCGCTCTGTTTCTGTTGATGCTGGTCTTGCAGATCCACGCTTCCAGCGAGCGCGGGGCCAACATTCTCGCCACCCTGGCGATCTTTCCCCTGGGGATGCTGGGCGGCAGCTTTGTTCCGTTCGAGATGATGCCGGACTGGCTCGCCGCTATCGGACGCCTGACCCCCAACGGCTGGGCGGTTGTCCAGCTCCAGGCCATCCTGACCAATTCGATTGAACCCGGGCGGCTGGCCGCCGCCTTCGCCTTCTTGGCGCTGTTCAGCGCTCTGACCTTCTTACTTGCCCTCCGGCGCTTGCGCCGTCGTTTCGGGGTCGAGCCATGATGATGCGAGATGCACTGTTCATAGCCCGCACAGACTTTCTTCGCATGTTCCGCAGCCGCGAAACCTGGGTGTGGGCCTTCATCATGCCGATCATCTTCCTGTATTTCTTCGGGACGATCAGCGGCGGCTCGTCGGGTTCCTCCGAGGCCAAAGAGGTGATCGCCGTCAGCGCCGCCCCGGATGCGGGCTTCCTGGCCGAGCACCTGGTGGGACGGCTGGAAGCGCGCAACTACCGGGTGGTGCGAGTGCGGAATCAGGAGGAGTTTCTGCGTCACCGCCGCCGCCTGACGATCCCTTCCGGCTTCACGGACTCGGTGCTCGCCGGCAAGCCGGTCAAGATCGGCTTCGAGCGCAGTGGCGGGGGGATGGACTCCGATTACGATAACATTCGCGTAGCTCGGGCGGTCTACGCGGTCCTGGCGGACCTGATTGTTCTTGGTAAAGATGGGAGCAAGCCGGCCGCGGAGGATTTCTCCAGACTGGCTCAGCAGCCGCGTCTGTTGACCCTCGAAGTCAACTCCGCCGGCCGGCGCAAGCAGATCCCCAGCCGCTTCGAGCACTCGGTTCCGGGCAGCCTGGTGATGTTTTCCCTGCTGGTACTGTTCACCACCGGCGGGATCTGGCTGGTGATCGAGCGCAGACAGGGCATCCTGCGCAGGCTGGCCTCTTCTCCCATGTCCCGCGGGGCCGTGGTGCTCGGCAAGTGGGGCGCGCGGCTGGCCCTGGGCATGGTGCAGATTGCTTTCGTGATGATCACGGCGACCGTGCTGTTTGGGATGCGCTGGGGGCCAAACCTGTCGGCCGTCGTTCTGCTGCTGGCAGTCTGTGCCGCCCTGGCCACGGCCCTGGGAATCCTGCTGGGCAACTTCTCACGCACCGAACGTCAGGTGATTGGCATCGGGGTTATCGCCACCAACGTTCTGGCGGCGCTGGGCGGCTGCTGGTGGCCGATCGAGATCACGCCCCGCTGGTGTCAGACCCTGGCCCTATTCCTCCCTACCGGCTGGGCCATGGACGGCCTGCACAAACTCATCAGCTTCGGCGCGCCGCCGGCCACGGTCATTCCTCACATCGCGGGCATGGCGCTGGCCGCCCTGCTGGCCGGCTACCTGGCGGCCCGCTCCTTCCGGTTTCAGTAACGCCCGGCCTGCCGCTCACTGACCGGCAAGCGCCATCACATCGATGACCAGCCGAGTGCGCGAATTCCACACGATCGCCAAGTGCCCGATGACGGCGCGTTCATAGCCGCTGGGCAGCGCCGTCAGCTTCACCGAAAGTTCCGCCGGAAATGGCGTCACGCGCTTTGGCAGCCCCGGAGGCAATTGGCCATTGCGCCGGATCTGTTTCTCCAGCCCCGGGGGCAGATCCCCGCCCCGCTTGGCCAGCCCCGGCGGCAACCCGCTCGGCCCGCCACGGAAGTATTCGACGATGATCTTCCGCTCCTGGGGCACAAAGCCCTGCACTTGCTCGCGGCGCCGCTCCGCGCCCTTGCCTTTCCCCTTACCCTGCTTGTCCGCGGCTTGGATCGCCAGACAGGCGCTGAGCAGCACCGCTGCCAGAACAACCAGTCTCCGCATGAGCCAATCCTAGCATCCCTGGCGCGGTGGCGCTGGCTCTGGTGGCAGGAAGGTTATGGTCGCGTGGACCACGTTCGCCGTGGCGGTGGCGGTCACCGCCACACCCAGTCTTCTCTTCGGGTATCTTGCGCGCGTGCGGCATCGCTCACGAGTGCTTGTGACATTCGCGTCCGGGTCTCCCAAGTAGCCCAACTGTCTCCAGTCTGCCTTCGAGACCGACGCCGCCTGGCGAATGAAGGATTCTTGTCGCACGCCAGCCGCGACAAAATCCTGGAACAGGGCGCTGCTGCCGACGGCCCAAAGCCGGCCGCGCCTGAGCGCGCGGTCATGAGGTCCTCACAGTTGGCGATGACCGCTGGCGGACTTGAGGCGGAGATGCTAGACTTCGGCCAGTGGCATACAGGATTCGGTTCGCCGCATCGGCAGAGGATCATTTTGATCAGCTTCCAGCCCGGCAACAGGGGATCGTACTCGATGCCATAAGCATACAACTGCGACACGAACCCGCACGGGAAACGCGCAACCGAAAACCTCTACGGCCCAATCCTCTGGCTCCCTGGGAGCTGCGGGCCGGGGCACTTCGTGTATTCTATGAAGTGGACTCGGAAGAAGCAGACGTGGTGAACATCCTGGCGATCGGAATCAAGACAGGGAATCGGTTGTTCATCGGAAGGGAGGAGATACGGATATGAGAACGGCACGGATGCCCAAAGAACTGCGGCCGCTCTTGGAGTTTGCAGAGGCCTCCTCGCCAGAAACGCTGATTCTGACCGACAAGCGGCGACCTGTGGCGGCGCTCGTGTCTCTCAGAAAGCTGGATCGCGAGTCGCTCGCCTTGAGCACAAGCCCCGAGTTTTGGAGGATCATCGGAAAGGCACGGAAGGAAATCCGAGCAGGGAAAACGACGACCTTGGAAGCGTTGGAGCGAAGGCTCGGGGTCCCTGGGCCTAACAAGGCGCTGCAGCCGGCGCCGTAGAGGGCGCGGCGCGGCTGAACGCGGGGGTCGCTAGATTCTTGGACGGCAATTCGTAAACAGGACTACTTCAATAATTCCAACAGCGGTATAGCGGTTACATGAGACTCACAAGCTATTGGGATTTCAAGGGCGAAGCCCTTGGCTAGTTTGGAGACCTACCTGGGCTGAGCTGGCGCGCCCTCAGATCGAAGCGGTCCGCCGGCGACAGAAAGTAGTATCGCTTTCCGTCGTGGTCCTGGCCGTCGTAAATGGCCACCTTGCTCTCCCCGATCACCTCGAAACGCTGGCCCTGCACAACGATGGCGGTGGATTCGTCGATGCCGATGCCGAGGAGTTCGGGATGGGCGGCAATGACGGCAACCAGGTCGTCTTCCCGGCGCCTTTTGATCAGATGCTGGTCCACCGCCACGTTTTTCAAATACCCGAAGCCTGCTTCGTAGCCCTTGGCCATCATGATCTGATTGCCCTCGCGGGCGCCCCGGACCAGGTAGGAGCCTTGGATGGTGGCGCCTGCCGAAGTGCCCCCGATGACTCCTCCGCGCTCCAGCACCGCCTCCAGCTCGCGCTGGGTCAGCGTGTTCAGATAGGAGTCCACCAGCCGCCACTGCCTGCCGCCCCCGAACCACACCCCGCGCGCTTTCCGCAGCGGCGCAACAAAGGCGTCCGAATCCGCCTCCTGGCGATCCCTGGTGTGAAGCACGGCGACATGCTGGACGCCGAACTGCTTCCGGAACCCTTCTGCCAGCTTCCCCGGATCCAGGCCTTTATCCTCCGCCGCCGTGGGAATCAGCACGAAGTCCGACTCCGGCCCGCCCGCCAGGCTGACGAAGCGCTCGATGATGGCAGGAGGGATCTTCCCCCCGCCCACCACCACCAGCGCGCCTTTCTGTGGACCGGCGGACACCTGCGCCATCAAGGCAGCCGCAATGAATGCTGGAGCCAGGGGCAGTAACCGTTTCTTCATGTTCGTTCTCCACTCTGGAATAGGGAATGCCACTCGCCGATTTTGGGGCTTACGCCGCTTTGTTTGGGATAAACCGGATCTCAAGTCGTTGATTCAAGGCCTCGGCGATACGCTGTAGCATCGTCAGCGAGTGGCCTTCATAGTCTGCGTCCTCCAGCCTGGCGATGACAGGTTGCTTTGTGCCGACCAGTTCTGCTAGTTGACGTTGGGACAGACCGGCTTTGGCACGGGCATCGTAGATCATCTGGGCGACGTGGAAATTGATCCTCGCCTGCGCGATGGCGGCCTGAACGTCCACATCGTCGCCGGTGACCGCTTTCAGAATTCTCACTGCGCTCTTTGTCTTAGCCACTCTCAGCCTCCTCGTGATAGCTATGGGCTTCCGGGTCTTGCTCGAAGAGCTCCTTCCGCCTGACGGCCCGCTGAAAGTCCGAAGCAGGAATCTTGTCTTCCTTCGTGACCGCATGGGCCAGGATGGACACACCCCGCCCGTGGAAGAAGTACAAGATTCGGTAATTCACGTGGCCCCGCCTGGCTCTCAGTTCATAGATGCCGTCCCTGAGGTAGCCCGCTGTGGGGCGCCGCAACTCATGTCCGTGCTCCGCTAACCTCTCGACGGCGACGGCACAATTCGCGTAAGCCTTCAGGTCCTCTCTGCGAAGCTTCTTCAGCCATGCCAGCACAGGAACTTCCCCGGAGCGTTCCTGGTAAAGGACCACCTGTGTCTGGGGCATGTCTTAGCCTCCAGGATATACCAATTTTGTTATCAGTGCGACCTGGTTGGATGGTTCAGTACTCGGGGGTCTGTACCAAATCGGGCTCGCCCGGCTGATCTCAGCGCTTCCTCGGTCACCCAGTCGGTCCACAGGGACGACTCCCCGCTGGCTGCGAGCGGCGCGCCGTCTTCCACCGCACTGACGAAGTTTTCAATGCAGGGGTAGTGGAGGTTGGGGTGGGGCGGCAGGTCCTCGAGGCCTCCGGGATAGACCAGCGACGAGCCGTTCAATGGGCTAAGCTCGATTTCGCCGTCCGTTCCCACGATTCGAAACTCATCGCGAGACACCCGCGAGTGCCAGCGCACGTCCACGATCCCGCGGACCCCGCCCTCATATTCGATCAGCACGGTCGCGCAATCCTCCACCGCAGTCTGATGCACGGCGTTGGAGAGTTGCGCCGAGACGGCCAGCGGCCGCCCGAACAGGAAATTCAGCACGTCGATGCGGTGCGAGGCAATATCATAGAGCGGCCCGCCGCCCGCCCGGGCCGGGTCCAGCAGCCAGGCGCGCTCGCCGCCCTCCGCGGTGAACCAGTCGTGGCAGTTGATCTCCGCCAGCACCGGCTTGCCAATGACGCCCTGGCTCAGCAGTTGACGGGCGCGGTGAAGCTTGGGATACATGCGGCGGTAGTAAGCCACGCCCAAGACTCTGCCGGCCTGGCGGGCGGCGCGCACCATTTCGCAGGCTTGCGCGTAGTTCATAGCCATGGGCTTCTCGCACAACACGTGCTTGCCGGCGCCAAGCGCGGCGATGGTCTGCGGCGCATGCAGGAAGACGGGCGCGGCGACGTAGACCGCACTGAGGTTCGGGTCTCGCAGCGCGTCCGCCAAATCGGTCCACACGCGATCGGCATAGCGGGCGCCCTTGGAAGGATCGCGCGAAACCACGCCGTAGAGGCGACTGCGGGGCTCGGCGCGGATAGCCGGGATGACGCGACGGGTAGTGATGTCGCCGATTCCGACGACCAGCCAGGTGAGCATGGGTCAGGCCAAACCCGGGAGACCGCCGAGAGTCGGGGCCAGGCGGACCGCGCGCAGGATGGATTGGGCGACGGCCTCGGCGGCGGCCACGCCCAGGGCGTTGATGTCGGCCTCTCGCTCGCCGAGCGACAGGGCAATCACCAGATCGCCGTCGTGCATGGTGTTCACCGGGCTGATGGCCCGCGCCACGCCGAGCTGCGCCTGCTCGGCCAGCTTCTTGGCCTCGATCTTGGAGAGCCGGGCGTTGGTGGCCACGACCACCAGGGTGGTGCTCTGGCGGCGGAATCCCCCGCGCACCCCGCGCTTCATCTCCCGCGCCGTGTCGGCAAACTCGCGGCTCTCCGGGGAGCGCCGCGCTCCAGCGACGATCTTCCCCGTGGCCGGGTCCCGCACATCTCCGAAGGCGTTCACCGCCGCCAGAGCGGCCACCAGGAGGCCCGCGTAGCTGCCCTCCAACGCCACGCTAGCCGAGCCGATCCCCGACTTCATGGCGCGCCGCAGCCCGAACAGCTTACCCACCGTCGCCCCCGTGCCCGCGCCCACCGCGCCTTCTTTCACGGCGTCGGCGGTGGCGGCGGCCGCGGCCGCTTCCCCCATCTCGCGGGTGGGGCGCACGTTGGGCTTGCCGATCCCTAGGTCATAGAGAATGGCGCAGGGCACGATGGGCACCTTGGCCGCGCCGGTCTCGAACCCCACGCCCTTCTGCTCCAGGAACCGGCGCACTCCCGAGGCGGCCTCCAGCCCGAAGGCGCTCCCGCCGGCCAGTACCACCGCATGCACCTGCGGCACCAGGTGGCCCGGGTCCAACACGCGAGAACTCCTCGGTCCCGCTGGCCGACCCGCGGATATCCACACCCGCCACCGCTCCGCCTTCCGTCAGGATCACGGTGCACCCGGTCAGGGCCTCGTAGTCCGAGGCGTGCCCCACCCGAATCCCCGCGATGTCGGTTAGTCCTTTCATTTTGAGTAACCCCGGAAGTTGTATGTTACCATCGTGATGCGGAGGATGAGAGGGCTTGCTGGATTGGATGAAGTGGCAGGTGCTGGCGGTCCAGGGCTTCTATGTCTTGGCCGGAAGAGCCATTCGCAACATCTTCCGCCGCCCCCACTACGGCGCCGACATTGCCATCCAGATGGATATTATCGGAGTCGGCAGCCTGCCCATCGTTATCATGACGGGTTTTTTCAGCGGCGCAGTCATGGCCATGCAGATGGCCAAGGCTCTATCGCAGTACGGGGCTCAGGGGCAGACGGGTCAGGTGGTGGCCATCACCCTGGTGCGGGAACTGGGGCCGGTGCTGACCTCGCTGATGGTGGCCGGGCGCAACGCCTCCGGTATGGCCAGCGAGTTGGGCTCCATGAAGGTCACCGAGCAGATCGACGCCATGCGCGCGCTAGGCACCGATCCCATTCAGAAACTGGTGACGCCGCGGATGATCGCCACCTGTGTGGTGCTGCCTCTGCTTACCATCATCGCCGATTTCATGGGCATTTTCGGGGGCTTCCTGATCTCCTACTTCATCATCGGCCTCACTCCCACGGCCTACTGGAACAACGCCTGGCAGGCTCTGGAATACAAGGACATCCTTCAGGGTTTGCTCAAGCCTTTCGTATTCGCCTTCGCCATTGCTTTGCTAGGCTGTTATTTTGGGTTGGGCACGACCGGGGGGACGCAAGGCGTAGGCCGCTCGACTACCCAGGCGGTAGTGGCGTCCTCACTGGCGGTGATTATTCTGACATTTTTTATTACCAGGATTTTCGTGAATATATAGTGGCCGGATGCCGGATGAACAACACCAAGCGGTCTTGCGCTTTGAACACGTTTCGGTTTGTTTTGAAGACCTCAAGGCGCTCGACGACGTCTCCTTCGAGATGCTGGCGGGAGACACGCGGATCGTCCTGGGGGCGGCTGGGAGCGGCAAGACCGTGCTGCTGAAGACGGCGCTTGGCTTGCTGAAGCCCGATGCCGGCCGGGTCTGCGTTCTGGGCCGGGAGATCACTCGTCTGCCGGAAGAGGAGTTGTTCGAGATCCGCAGCGGGATCGGGGTCCTGTTTCAGGAAGGCGGGCTGTTCGACTCGCTGACCATCGAGGAAAACGTGGGCTACCCGCTGGCCAACCAGAAAGCGCTGCTCTGTCCGCCTGAGGAGATGCGGCAGCGGGTCGAAGAGGCGCTGCGGTTCGTCGAACTGGAGCACACTCTGGAGAAGTTACCCAGCGAACTCTCCGGCGGGATGCGCCGCCGGGTCGGGATTGCCCGAGCCATCGTCATCGAGCCCCGCCTGGTGCTTTACGATTCCCCCACGGCCGGTCTGGACCCCATCACGGCTTACACCATCATCGCCCTGGTGGTCAAGGACCGCGAACTGAAGAACACCGCCACGGTGATGGTCACGCACCGCTATCAGGATGGCCAGATGCTGGCCAAGCTCCGCTACAATCCACAAACGAGCGCTCTGGAGCTGGCGCCGCCCCGTGACGGCAGTTCTGCGGCCCGCACCAAGTTCCTCGTGCTTCAGCAGGGCCGCCTGGTCTTTGAAGGAACCCAGGCGGAACTGGAGGCGTCCTCCGATCCGTATGTCTCAAAATTCGTGAAGCGGGAAGATTGACTATGCCTTCGGCCAAACGAGTCACCTGGGCTCAACTGCGAGTGGGAATCATGGCCATCGCCGCCATGGCCATCCTGGGAGTGCTGATCTTCCTGCTCACCGGACAGAAGCCCATTTTTACGCGCAGCGCCATCATCTACACCTATTTGTCGGACTCGGCCGCCCTGCAAACCGGCGCTCCGGTCCGCCTGAACGGTGTTTACATCGGGAGCGTCGAGCGCGTCGAGCTGTCCGGCTCGAAGGATCCCAGCCGGGTGGTGCGCGTGGTCATGGCGGTGGAGCGGGACGTGCTCCGGCAAATCCCGGTGGATTCGATCGCCGGCATCAGCGCCGAAAGCGTCCTGGCCACTAAGTACATCAACATCCGGAAGGGCCAGAGTGCCACCGCCATTTCTCCGGGCGGCGAATTGAGGGCTTTGGACACCCGGGAGATCGAGGATCTGGTGCAAAAGGGCTATGGCTTGTTTGACTCGCTCCAGGCCCTGGTCAACCGCGCCGATCGCATCGTCAGCCAGGTCGAGTCGGGCAAGGGCAGCATGGGAAAGTTCCTGGTGGACGAGGAGTTCTACAACCGCCTGGTGGCCGTGGTGGCCGAAGCGCAGAAGGTGACCAGCGCCATCAGCAGCGGCAAGGGTACGGTGGGCCGCCTGCTGTATGACGAGACGCTCTACAACCGGGTGCTGGCCTCGCTGGAGCGCGTGGATTCCGTCATTCAGGAGGTGCAACAGGGACAAGGCACGGCCGGAAAGTTCCTGCGCGACCCCGCCCTGTATGACGAAACCCGCGCCACCATCGCCGAGCTGCGCCGCCTGGTCAGCGACCTCAACGCCGGCAAAGGCACGGCCGGCAAATTCCTGAAGGACGAAGCCGCCTATCGCCAGATCCAAGACCTGCTGGCCAAGATCGACGGCGTCATCGAGCGCGCCAGATCCGGACAGGGCACTCTGGGCCAGCTCTTGGTCAATCCGCAGCTCTACGAGTCCATGAACGGCGCCACCGCAGAATTGCGGGACCTGGTCAAGGACATCCACGCCAACCCCAAGAAGTTTCTGCGCATCAAGCTGGGACTGTTTTGATCGCGCCGAGAAAGCTCATCGTCAACGCCGATGATTTCGGGTTCACCCGGGATGTGAACGAAGGCATCCTGGAAGCGCATCAGCGGGGCATACTTTCCTCGACCAGCCTGATGGCCAACGGCGCTGCATTTGACGACGCGGTTCGCCTGGCGCGCGAGAACCCCAGCCTGGATGTCGGCTGCCACCTGGTGCTGGTGGGCGGGCACTCGCTCTTGGAGCCCGGCCAAGCGCTGCCGGCGCGCGTTCGGGAGCTGGCGGCGGGCTCTCGCGTTCCGCCGAATCCGGGTTTACGAAGAGCTGGCGGCCCAGGTCCGCAAGACTCTAGAGACCGGCATCCAACCGACGCACCTGGACACACACAAGCACATCCACCTGTGGCCGCCGGTGCTGAAGGCCGTGGCCCGCATCTCTCAAGAGTTCCGTGTTCCCTGGGTGCGCCTACCCTTGCTGTGGCGGAAGCGCTCGCGCGCCTTCCTTCGGCGGCACGGATGCCGCACCACCGATCACTTCGCCGGATACCGGCTGACTGGGCGATTGAGCGCCGAAGAACTCGTGCGGTTTATTCGTGAGCTACCGGCCGGCGCCACGGAGTTGATGTGCCACCCTGGTCGCTGCGGGCCGGAACTGCGCAGCGCCCCCACGCGACTGAAAGAGAGCCGCCAGCGCGAACTGGAGGCGCTCACGGCGCCCGAAACACGCGCCGCGCTGGAAGCCGCCCAGGTGCGGCTGGTCAGGCACCGGGACCTGTAGCGGCGCAGACGCAACTCTCCGCTTCGTCCCACATGGCCAGGGCGTTCTCCAGCTTGACGGCCGGGTGAATCTCCGTGCTCGAGCCTACCCAAAGCAGCCCGCGCGCACCCGCCTCATGCATGGTCTTGCGGACCGCGGCCCGCACTTCCACCTCCGTTCCGAACGGCAGCAGCCGGCTGGCGTCGATGCCCCCCATCAGAATCCAGTCCGGATGCGCCTTCCGCACGTCCCCGGCGTACATGCCCGCCAAAGGCTCCAAAGGATTGAGACCGTCCACCCCGGCCTCACGGAAGTCTTCCAGTACCTGCCAGAGGTTGCCGTCCGAGTGGAAGATCACTTTCACGCCGCGCGCGTGCCAGGCATCCACCAGCCTTTTCAGCCGCGGGAAGAACTCGCGCCTCAGAAACTTCGGCGAGAACAGCAACTGGTTCTTGTCCGCCATGTCCGCGTACACCAGCGCCACGGGCGACAGTTGCGGATCTGCGCTCTGCTCGACGCGCCGGATCTCGACCCGGTTCAAGGCCTCCAGCCAGTCGGAGACCAGCTCCGGGTTCTCAACATAGGCGTAACTGAAAAGCTGGATGCCCGCCCGGATGTAAGCGGTGTCCAATCCCACCGGGCTCTCGTTGGGAAACAGGACCGTATTCTCCCCGACTTTCTCCTGTAACTCGAGAAACTGCTCGCGAGGCGACTTGCTGGCCACTCCCCAGACGTTGCCCTTGCCTGCAAACGTCCACATCTCCCCGGGCTTGCTCTCGTGCAACTCCTCGATGTTGTGCCGGATGTAGTCCAGCAGCCCTTTCACGTCTTTGAAGGGTCGCTCGATGAGCCAGGTGGTCCACCATTCCTGCTTGTAGACGAACCCGTCTTCATGCTGGAGGATCTTCTCTTCCACCGGCGGGGCGATGCCCCGGGTGATATCCAGCCGCTCGCCGATGGTCTGGCACAGCAGGTCCAGGCCGTTGCGCGGTGAAAGCTTCTCCCCGGTGACATACTCGATGAGCGGGATGTGTTGGATCAGGTCGAAGATTGGCGCCCGGTCGGGAAGCTCGTCCCGCAGCGTCGCCTCCACGCGCTGGCGAGCAGTCATCGTGTCTTGTGGCAGTTTGCGCATCAGCCCTCTGCTACTAGCGAGGTCTTCGACCTCAAACCGACCAGAACCCTTCACTGGAAAGGCAACAAAGAATCAACAATTGAATCATTGACGATTGAGTCATTGACGATTGAATTGCGGTAGCCGACTGCGCCTCCGCCAATCGTCAATGCAAGAATCGTCAATCGTCAATCGTCACTCCTCAAACTTCAGGCTGCGCGTGTCCCGCTCCAGCCCGGTCGGGACTGTCAGGGGCGCGTAAAGCTCCGGGCGCCGGGCCCTGATCCAAGTTCGTCCGGTGCTGCGATCGAGCAGCGAGGCCTCCAGTTCCGCCACCACCATGTCTTCGTCCGCCTTCCGGGTCTCGGCGATGATCCGCCCGTAGGGGTCGAGAATCATCGCGTTGCCGGTGCGGATCTCATCATCGTCTACGCCCACCCCGTTGCTGAAAATCAGGAACAGGCCGTTGTCGTGTGCGCGGCTGGGCAGCCAGCGCATCAGCCAGCCCCGGCCCTTGTCCCCTAGGAATTCCCTTTCGATGGCCTGCGGGTCTTCCCGCCGGTTGTCCCAAAGCGTGCGATCGATCAGACCCATCAGGTGGGGATTGGATGAGCGGCAGCCTCCCGTCTGGTGCGGAGCGATCAGGATCTCGGCCCCCTTCAGCGCCGTGATGCGCACGTTCTCAACGAGGTTGCAGTCGTAACAGATCAGCACCCCCACGCGGCAGCCATGGGGCGTGTCAAACACGGTGTATTCGTTCCCGCAAGTCAGATACGGGCTGACGAAGGCGTGCAGCTTGCGGTGCCGTTGCGCCGTTCCATCCGGCATCGCCACCACGTAGGCTTTGTAGAATTTGCCGTCCTTGCCCGCTTCGATCAGTCCGGCCCCGATGGTCATCTTGTACTGCTGGGCCATGGCCATCAGCGTCTGCGAAGAAAATCCTTCAAAGACCGGCTCGGCTAGTGCCGCGAACTCCTCTCGCCCCAGGTTTCGCAAAAACCAGTAACCGGTGATGCAGCACTCCGGGAACACGATCAGTTCCACATTTTGCCGCGCCGCCTGCTCGACGAAACTGCGGATCTTGCCGAGGTTGGCCTGCTTGTCGCCCGGGCTGTGCTCGAACTGCACCGATGCAACAACCAAATTTCGCATAGGCAGGTCTCATTATATTCTGGTAGAGCATCAGGGAGGAACGTTGAAGCGTCTCTTACTCGCATTCATTTCAGTAACTGGCATGCTGTGCGGCGCGCAAAACGCCAAGAACCTCATCCTGTTCCTGGGAGACGGCACCGGCATCCCCACTCTGAACGCCGCCAGCATTTACGGATACCGAGAGGCACGCGCACTCTACATTCAGAACATGCCCTACATCGGCCTCTCGGAAACATCAACGGCCGCTGCTTGGGTCGGCGATTCCGCGGCCGGCATGACCGCCATTGTGACCGGGCAGAAAACCAACAACGGGGTGATTTCGCAGACCCCGGACGGCAAGATCTTGAAGACCATCCTGGAGTATGCCGAGGAACACGGGCTGGCGACCGGGGTGGTTTCCAACAGCAGCATGTCCGACGCAACCCCGGCCGCCTGCTACGCCCACTCCAGGAGCCGAAGCAGGCAGGGCGAGATATTTGCCCAGGTGCTGAGCCCAAGTTTCGGTGACGGAGTCGATTTGATCATAGGTCCTGGGCGCAGGCGCATTCTCCAGTTGACCGCAGAACGGGGTCTGGATCTTTCCGTGGAGCTGCCACGCAAAGGCTACCTGTTTCTCGACAACCCCGACGCGCTGAACGGTCTCGATCCGACCGCGCGGCGTGTGGTGGCACTGTTCAACTCGGACGAATTCGATCTGGGCGCGGTCGTGGATCAGGCCATCACCATCCTGTCGCGGAATCCCAACGGGTTTTTTCTGATGGTCGAGTCTAACAATCACTTTGACGACGCCGAGAAGACGCTGCGACGAACGGTGACCTTCGACAAGATCATCCGCCGGGTCGCCGAGAGGCTCAGATCCAACAGCCTGATCCTGTTCACCGCCGACCATTCCTTCGACTTGCGCCTGGCGGGTGGCAAGAAGGGACAGGACATTCTGCCGCTGGTCAGAGTGGAGGGCGGTCATACCGCCGAAGAGGTGCTGGCGGCCGCCGAAGGTCCCGGGGCCGAGCGCGTGCACGGGATCTTTCCCAACACGCACCTGTTTTATGTCATGCTTGCGGCCTGCGGCTGGAAGGAGTGAGGCGCAGCAGTTGCCCCGCAACGTTCTTCATTCCCTGGTGGTAATGGTAATCTGGAGTACGCCCATTTGAGCTGAGGAGGTTAACAGTGCAGAATTCCAACCGCCGCGATTTTTTGAAATCTTCTGCCGCGCTGCTGGGCGCTCCGGCCATCGCTGGACCCGGACTGGCGGCCAACGACCGCATCCGCGTGGCCGTCATCGGCCTGCGGGGACGCGGCCGAGAGCTGATCCGCTCGTTCTATGACCTTGCCAAGGACAACGTCGAGGTTGCCGCCCTCTGCGACGTCGATCAGTCCGTCCTCAGCCAGCGCACCGCGGAGTACGAACAGATGTCCGGCAAGAAAGTCCAGACCTTCACCGACATGCGCAAGGTGTTCGAGGACAAATCCATCGACGCGGTCGGGTTCGCCACGCCCAATCACTGGCACGCGCTGGGGACCATCTGGGCCTGCCAGGCGGGCAAAGACGTCTATGTCGAGAAGCCCGGCTCCCACACCATCTTCGAGGGCCGCAAGGTAGTCGAGGCTGCCCGGAAGTACAACCGGATCGTCCAGCACGGCACCCAGAACCGCAGCAGCCCCAATATCGTGGAGGCCGTCCAGAAGCTGAAGGAGGGCGTCATCGGCAGAGTCTACCTGGCACGCGGCATCGCCTACAAAGGCCCGCGCGCAAGCATTGGCCGAATCGAAGGCCGCGTCGTGCCGGCAGGTCTGGATTGGGACCAGTGGCAAGGCCCAGCCCCCAACAAGCCCTATTCCCCGGTGCGTCACCGCTCCTGGCACCTGCTGTGGGACTACGGCAACGGCGACATCGGCAACCAGGGCATCCACGAGCTGGACATCATGCGCTGGGCCTTGGGAATCGACACGCACCCCACCAAGATCGCGTCGATGGGGGGCACATACATTCACAAGGACGACCAGGAAGCGCCCCAGGTCCACGCCGTCATGTATGAGTACGCGGGCCGCGACGTGCTGATGGCCTTCGAGACGCGCAGCGGGGTTACCAACGGCGAGGCGGGCATGGGTATCGAATACCCGTTCCTCGATAAGCGGAATGTGGTGGGGGTGATCTTCATCGGCACCGAAGGCTACATGATCATCCCGGATTACAGCAGCTACTACACCTTCATGGGCCAGAAGCGGACTCCCGGACCCGAGGCCGTGGGCGCCGGCGACATCGCCAACCTGCCGCATTTCGAGAATTTCATCAAAGCCGTGCGCAGCCGCAAGCGGACCGATCTGACCGCCGAGGCTCAGGAGCTGCACCTTTCCTCGGCCCTGCCTCACCTGGGCAACATCGCCTACCGCACCGGGCGCACGCTCAGGTTCGACCCGAAGACCGAGCGCTTCATCGGCGACGACGAGGCCAATCGCCTGCTCACCAGAGAGTACCGGCCGCCATATGTGGTGCCGGAGAGAGTGTAGGACATGCTTTAGCTTGTCCTGCCCGCTGAACCATGTTCGTTCATTCGCGCCGCGGCTTCCTGCAAGCCTCTGTTGTCTCGCCGGTGTTGGCCGCGGGAACGTCGGAAGCCGCCGCGCTACTGGCGCCGTGGATCCCAAAGACGGTGGCGAAGTGGAAGGCCCGGTGGATCTGGGACGACTACAACCGCGAAACCACCAACATCTTCGTCTGCCTGCGCAAGCGGATTGTGCTGGACTCCGCGGTTCGCTCGGCCGAGCTCTGGTGCACGGCTAACAGCTTCTACCGCCTGTACATCAACGGCCAGCAGGCAGGGATAGGTCCTGAGCCCAACGAGCCACCCTTCAAGTATTACGACTACTACCAACCCGCCGCCCTGTTCCGCGTAGGCGAGAACTCGATTGCCGCGCTGTGCTACAACCTGGGCATCGGAACGCACTTTTACGGCGCCGGGCCGGGCGGCTTCCTGCTGCAGGGCCTGCTCGAGCTGGACAACGGGCGCCGGATCGAGATCCTCACCGACGGTTCCTGGCAGGCCGCTGTCCCGCGCTGGTACTCGCGCTATGCGCCCCAGATGTTATGGGCCAGCGGGTTTCAAGAAACCTTCGACCTGCGGAAGGAGGCTGTGGACTGGGCCACGAACTTCGGCGCAACCGGGAACATCCGCTGGGGCTGGGCCGCCGAGTACGGCGCTCCGCCAGACCCTCCTTACGTGCACCTGCTGCCGCGCGAAGTCCCTTACCAGCGCCAGAGGGTGATCGCCCCCGTGCGCGCGACCTACGCGAAGCGCGGGGAACTGCCGCCGGACTGGGTTGTCCGGCAGGCCGAAAGCATGGCCAACCCCAACCCAAACGTGATGACTCGCATGCATCTGGCAGAAGAGATGGACCTCCCTGCCGGCGCCATAACGGGTCCCGGCAACTTGCTGGCGGACAACCCCGCGGTGACCTCGATCATGCCTCAGTCTGCGGGTAAATCCACGCGCCTTCTGGTGGACTTCGGCGAGGAGGTCGTGGGATATCTGCAAATTGACATCACGGAGATGAACGGCGGCGTGCTCGACCTGGGTTATAGCGAGTTCCTCAAGAAGGGCGACAAGATCGATCTGCTTCGCGGTGTGCTCCAGGCCGACCGCATCATTCTGGCAAAGGGCGCGCGCCAGTGGGAGAGTTACGACCGGCGGGCCTTTCGTTATCTTCTGCTGGAAGCCCAGGGCTTGAAGGGGCCGCTCGACATCCGCCAGCTTAGGGTCCTGCGGACCGCCTACCCGGTCGAGTACGCCGGCCGCTTCGAATGCGCCGACGCGGTGCTGAACCGCATCTGGGAGACCTGCCGCCGCTCGACCGAGCTCAACATGCACGATCACTACGAGGACGGGCCGATTCGCGAGCGCGGCCAGTACGCCGGCGATATCCGCACCACGGCGCTGTGGAACTACTACCTGTTCGGCGATCGGCTGCTGATCGCCAAAGCCCTCCGCCACTTCGCCCGCATCCAGAACAGCTCCGGCTGGTTCAAGACCCTCAGTCCCAGCGGCACTCGCCACAACATCGTCGAGATGATGATGCAGTGGGTCATCACGCTCTGGGAATACTACTGGTACACCGGCGACGCCGGGCTGGCGCGCGAGCTGGCGCCCCATGCCTATCGCGCCCTGCAATGGTTCGAGCAGTACCTGGAGCCGGATGGTCTGATCGGCAAAGCCGACTCGCGGGATTGGTGGGTCTTCCTGGACTGGGGCACCTTCGATTTCCGGGACGAGATCGCCGGCTTGAACCTCTGGTATTTCTATGCGCTGGAGACGGCCGTCAGGCTGGCTCAATTGCGCGGTGATGCCTCCGAAGCGGAGGATTTCGCGGGTTTGGCGCGCCGGGTGGCCGCGGGCATCGAGCGCAGATTCTGGAACCCAAAGGAAGGCGCCTACGTGGACTGCTGGACGCCGGCAGGTCCGTCTTCCCGGATCACGCGGCAGACCAACTATCTGGCCATGCTGAGCCGCGCCGCGCCCCGCGAGCGCTGGAGCGCAATGGTGAATCGCGTCACCCGGCCGGACATCGAGCGCATCCAAACTCCCTACTTCAAGTACTTCGAACTCGAGTGCTGGCTCCTGGCCGGCCGCCCCATCCAAGCTGTACTGGACGAGATTCGTGCCTGGTGGGGAGAGCAGATCCGCCGCGGCGCCACCACCTTCTGGGAGGTGTTTGACGACACCAGCCCGCCCGACAGCGTCCCCGAGGGCACCTGTTGTCATTCCTGGACCGCTGGGCCAGTGGTGTTGCTGGGCCAGGAGATCCTGGGCGTGAAGCCCGCCGAACCGGGTTTCCGGAAAGTCCTCATCCGGCCGAGGTGGGCGGATTTGGAGTCGGTCCGCGGCGCGGTGCCCACGCCAAACGGTCCCATAGAGGTTGGCTGGGACGGCGGGCCGCGTCCGAGACGGTTCTCCTTCACCATCCCGCCCTGCGAGGCGAGGGTCGGCGTGCCCGTGGATACTGGGGTCCGGTCCGTCCGGCTGGATGGCCACCAGCTTTCAGGCACCCCGGAGGCAGATGGTTACCTGTATTTCACAGTCCAACAAGGCGGTGAACATGTGGTCGAAATTGGCGCTAGCAGCGCTGACGGCTTGCCCCCTCCTGGGCGCTGAGGACTGGAAGAGCAGCGTCCCCATCATCTACAACATCGATTACGGCGCCGGTCACGTCGGCAGTCCCGAGTACCTGAAGAAGATCGCCGACGCTCCCCCGCAGCTCATGCACGTCGGCGAGGATGTTCCCATCAGCAGTGTCTACGGCACCAAGGACGGCTATTCCGGCAACAAACCGAGACTGCTTTCCGCCGCCGAGGTTCGCGCCAAGATCAAAGAGCTCGAAGAGTACGTGGCCGGTCTCCACCGCGCCGGCGTGGATTGGGTCATTCCCTACATCAACAACAAGGCGGTCATCGGCGATCACGTCAAGCGGAGCGGGTTCTTCGAATTCTTCGATCGCTGGGACCGGTTCGCGGAGTTCGGCTTTGGCCCGCGCCCCTCCGAAGACATGGCGCAGGCCCAGATGCGCTATCCCTTCCGCCGCATGGATTACGCCAAGAAGGAGCATCCGTTCTATCCGAACCGCTTGTACCAGATGTGTGGGAACAACCCGAACTGGCGCCGGTATCTGCTGGCCGTGACCGCCAACATCGCCCGCTGCGGCTACGACGGTGTCTTTGTCGATGAGATGGATCTACGAGATTACTGTGCGCACGACGAGACCAAGTTCCGCGCCTACCTGGCCCAGAAATACACCGAGGTGGAGCGCCGCCGCCGCTTCGGTCGCGCTGATCTGGAATCGCTGGCCCTGGGCTACCCCGGAGACGGCGCCCTGTGGTACGACACGCAGGCTTTCTGGTCCTACAGCAATGCCGATCTGCTGCGAGCCGTCCGCGATGAAGGCCGAAAAACCAATCCCAATTTCTTCGTGATCCCCAACTACGGCCCCTTCGCGCACTTTGATGGTGTCAGCAAGCGCGCCCCTTCAGGCAAGGATCCCGCGCCCTGGGCGCCGGTCAGCCGCTTGATCATGTTCGAGGAGATGCAGCGCCCCGGCCAGTTGGCAGAGAACATTTTCCTGGACTACATCCTTCAGTACAAGCTGGCCTTTGCGTACGGCTTTCGCGCCGGCCTGCTGTCCTATATGGCGCGGGAGCCGGTGGGCATCGAGCTGTCGATGGCCGAAGCCGCCGCGGGCGGTGGCGGCGCGCTCATCCAGCCCTACTATGAGGCGCCGGAGTCCCGCCGCAAGTTCCGCCGCTTCTTCGCTGAGCATCGCGAGCTGTTCGAAGGCTACGAGAGCTGGGCCGACGTGGCTGTTCTGTTCGCCTACGACCAGTTGTACTGGGGCAATGCCTCCCACGTGCAGGCCCTCTATCGCCTCTCCCAGTACCTCTCCGAGCAGCACATTCCATTTGACCTCATCGCTCCCGCTCAGGCCACCAGCGCGCGCCTGTCGCGCTATGCCGCCGTCATCACGCCTTACCTGAGGTATGTTCCTGACAGTCTGCTGGCCGAACTCGGAAGGTATGCGGCTGCCGGGGGTGTGTGGCTGGACATTGGCGGTTCCGGCCAATTCGATGACGCGGGCCACCTCCGCATGCGGATGGACCGCGAGCCTGCTGTGGAACGCCTGGGAAAGGGCCGCATCCTCCGCACCCGCGATTTGAACGAACTGCTCCCCTATCCCCGCTTCGCGCTGTACCTGATGAAAGAAGACGATGCCAACGAGCTCAAGGAGATCGTGACCTTCTTGCAGGCCGCCCAGGCCGGTGAGATCATCACCCCACCCGGCCCGCATGGTCCCGATCTGCGCGCTGTGTTGGAAGCCAACACCCGCCCTTCCCTTTCCATTCTGCCCGCGGCGAGCCTCGCAGGTCTGCGCTCGAACCTCTGGCGCAACAAGGACAGAATCGTGGCCCATTTCGTCAATTACTATTGCCCGATTCCCACCCAAGTGGAGATGGGCAAGGGCCAGTTCAAGACCGAAGGTTCCCCGGAACAATTCGCTCCCAAGGTGCTGGAGAAGGTTGCCGTCCGGCTGCGCGTCCCGGCCGGCAAGGTCACTTCGGTGAGAGCCTTTGATCCGGATTCCGCTCAGCCCGTATCCTTGCCGTACACGCAGAAGGGCAACTCAGTGGAGTTTATCCTCCCGGCTGTCCGGATCTACAAGCTTGTCGAGCTGACGCTGTGATGACAGGCCATGGGCCGTCCCACTAAACTGGTGCGACCAGGCGCTTGCCGCGGCAGATGGTCAGGCGGCTCACAACCCTCTTCTGGGCGGTGACGGCGTTTCTCTGGGAGTCCACCAGTTGAAATTGCCCTTCCTCGATGGCCAGCAACGCCAAGTCCGCCGGTGCGCCTACCTCGAGCGTGCCCAAGCCCGGGATGCGGTTGATGACACGGGCTGGGTTGGCGGTGGCGCGCACCAGCACGTCCTCCAGGCTCAAGCCCAAATGCAGGAACTTGGACAGGGTGGTGGGCATGTCGTAAACCGGGCCGTTGATGTTGAGATTGTACAGGTCGGTGGAGATGGTGTCCGGCAAGAACCCGGCCTCGATGGCCTTTCGGGCCACCGCGAAGTTGAAGCTGCCGGCGCCGTGGCCGACATCGAACAGCACGCCACGGGCGCGGGCTTCCTTCACACCGGGCTTGAGTTTGCCGGCCGGGTCCAGGATGCCCAGAGTGTGCGGGTTGTAGCAGTGCGTGACGACATCGCCTGGCCGCATCAGCTCCATCACTTGCGAGGTCTCCGGCGGGGCGAAGCTGATGTGGGCCATCATGGGCAGCTTGAAGAGGTCGCACAGCTCGCGGGCGATCTTCAGGAAATCCAGGCTGTAGCGGCCGTTCATGTTCGATCCGACGTACGCCTTAATGCCCAGGATGATGTCGCGGTAGGCCGTGGCCGTCATGCCGGTTCGGCGCATTTCCTCGCGAACGTATTTGACGGGATCGACGTCCGGGTTGCGGAGGTTCGGATAGAGATGGACAAAGCCGAAGATCCGGGCCTGTTGGGGCGCCACGATGAAGCGGCGGAAGCCGGCCACCTGGTCGGAACCGAAGCTGCCCGCATCCACCCAGGTGGTGACGCCGGAGCGGGCGGCTATGGGATCGGCTTCAATGCTAAGGCCGGTGGCCGCGTGGTAGCAGTGGGTGTGCAGATCGACTAGGCCCGGCGTAACGTAGAGCCCGCGGGCATCGATGACCTCGAGTCCCCGCTCGGCCGGGATGCTGTCTTCCACCGCGGCGATCTTGCCGTCCAAAACAGCCAGGTCGGCGCGGCCGCGGAAACGGCGGCTGGGGTCCAGCACTTCGCCGTTCTGGATCAGCATGTCGAAGCGGCGCTGCCGCTGCTCAAAGCCGGCCGCGGCCGTGGTGGCCAGCGTTTGAAGGAACTGCCGGCGAATCATGGAAGGCTTCATCACTTTTTCTCCCTGCTCAGCTCGACGCCCCGCGCCGAGACGTAGTACTTGGCCAGCATGTAGGGCTTCTCCCAGGCCGGGACCGACTTGGGCGATTTCAGGTACTCGAAAAATCTCCTTGTGACCTGGGCGAAGTGGGCCTCGTGCCCGACGCGGTAGCGGTCGGGGATGAGGATTCGCATTCGCTCACCGAGATCTTGGACAGCCAGACCCGGGAACTGCGTTTGTAGGCCTTCGATCTTCTTGTTCAAAGCCGCGAGGACGACCGTCTTCTGACGGGCCGTCCTGGGAACCACATACAGCTCCGGCCGGAACTTCTCCGGCTTGCCCTGGCGGACCTCGGGGCGCGACCTGGTCCCCCTGAAAGAGGCCACGTAAGTGTCGCCGGTTCCCGCCGGCGCTTCGTAGTTCCACAAAACGTCCAGCTTGACGTGAATCCCTCGCAGCGTGTAGGCAACCTGGTTGTTGCAGTGGTATTCGAAGCGGTCGCCCTTCACGGATTCCGAGATGTCCTCCGGGAACGAGGTTTCGCCGGTCACACGCTGGAACTGGTCTCTCGTCAGGACGGTGGGCCAACGCTTGGCGCCGAGCACCCGGATGTCGTTGCGATAGTCGAGCGGCTGATCCGGGAACAGCGTCCACTGCACCAGGTCCACCAGGTGCGTGCCCACGTCGGAGAGCCCTTCACCCTGCTGGTGGATGTCGAAAAAGGAAAGCGGGCGCAGGCTGGGGACTCCTGCCACGGTCTTGAAGATGTGGTGCACGCTCTCCATGTGCACCGCGGGCTGCTGCCGCGTACCGGCGAGGGGAGCGCCAAAGATTTCCCGGTCATTGACCAGCTCGCGGTGCAGGATGGAGGTGATCTCGAAGCGCTCGGTCATGATGTCGTAGGCCACTAGAGCTTTGCGCTCGGCGGCCTCCAGCGCCGCTTCCAGCTTGGGCAGGTCCTCGGACCGGATGATCCAGGGCTTGTCGGCCAGCACGTGCAGCCCGGCCTCCAGCGAAGCCTGAATGACATCGATCTTGCCGCGATTGCGGCCCGACATCACCACCACGTTGCCGGGGCGTTCCCGGAGCATGCGCGCCAGGCAGTCGGAGCTGCAATGGATATCCAGTTCCCAGGCCGTGGGGTTCTCTTGGCGCAGATTGAACCGGGCGATGCGGTTCAGATGCTCAATCAGATCCGGTCCCAGCGGCGCATAGACGGCCACGCGCCTGGACACGCCGGGATACATTTCTTTCTGAATCAGTGCGGCGTGGAAGTGGCCGGGGTCCAGCGTCATCAGCTTCACTTCCGGCATGCCTTTACCTCCTGGTGACGTGATTTGCCCATCGGTTAAGCAGAATATTGTATTACCCTCGCGCGCCCGAGGCCATTCGCAGATAGAATAGCCACATGAAACGACGTGAATTCCTTGAAAAAGCGTTTGCGGGCGGGGCGCTGCTGGGAAGCAGCGTTGCGGTTGCGGCCCAGGCTGCGGGCGAGATGGTGATCGAGCGGCCTCAAGCCGGCAAGCCGCACACCGGGAAGGTCCTGGCTGCGATCCAGCCGCACTCCGATGACATTCCTCTATTCGCCTCAGGCACAGTCGCCAAGCTCATTGATGAGGGCTATACCGGCTACCTCATCCGCACCACCAACGACGACATGGGAGACCCGCCGGGCGAACACGGGACTGTTGGCCAGAACGTGCTGGGCAACGAACGTGACAGCCAGGAAGTGGCGCGAATTCTGGGATTGAAGCGCGTCTTCGACCTGAATTACAGCAACCACCAGATGGACGGCGAGTCGCGCCTTGAGATCCGCGCGCGGTTCATCTTCCTGATCCGCTTGCTGAAAATCGATACGATCATCTGCTACGATCCTTCGGGCCACTATGAGGAGAATCCGGACCATTACGTGACGGCGCAATGTGTCGAGGCGGCCTGCTGGATGGCCGGCCGGGAACTGGATTACCCCGAGCACTTCGCGGCCGGGCTGGAGCCGCACGCCGTCCAGGAGAAGTACTACCACGCGCGGTTTCCGCAGTTCATCAACCGGGTGGTGGACATCAGCCCGTACTTCGACAAGAAGGTGGAGGCCAACCGCGCCAACCGGGCCAAGGGCCCGGCCGGCAGCAACGGATCGCGCCTAAGGAAGGCGCTGGCTGCGCGCAACTTGCGCCTGCCGTTGCTAGGTGACGATGACCTGGCGGCCGAGCGCGAGTACATCAAGCAGTTCGTCTTGGCGCAGGATCGGGAACTGGGACGCAAGTACGGCCTCCAGTACGCCGAGCAGTTCCACTACATCGGGCCGGAGGCGTCGCGCGTGGAAGAATACATCAAACAGCACGCGGCGCCGCTGCGATGAGGGGAGCCGTTGCCGGGTTTTGCCCTTCCCAGTTTCGTCGAGCGGGCTGATGAGGGAAGGGTAATTCGGGTACAGGCCACGAGTTTCGCCAGAGCGGCGAAATTCGCGCCTGTCCCCGAATTACGCGGATTGCGGAGCTGGCCGTTGTGAAACTGGGGGAGGGCAAGGTTGCCGGGCGGCTTGCAAAACACACCGGGCCGTCATAGGATCGAGACCATGTATAGTTACGTTGCAGTGAAGCTGGCATGTGGATTGCTCTGCGCGGCGTCTCTGATGCCGGGTGCGGAAAGGCAGGTCGATCCCACCTGGCTGCAGCGGCATGTTCCCGACGTCAAAGAGAAGGTTTCCGACGTTACTACCGACGAGTGCCACTACAAACCGATCTTTGGCATGGGGGACCCGGATGCCAGGATGCTGCGGGGAATCGCGCGGTTCGGCGAAATGACGGTGGATCCCGGCGGCGACAGCGCTCTGGTGAGTTACCCCGCCGAAGAGCAGGTCTACGTGATCCTGGAGGGAACGGGAGTTCTGCACTACGGCGAGGAACAGGTCTCCGTGCGGAAGAACGACTTCATGTACCTGCCGCCGGGGATCAAGCATGGAATCTCGAACCCTTTCGGCAAGCCCTGCCGGCTAATCGTGATGGGATTCAAGATTCCAGGCGACACCAAAGTCGCACCGCCACCGAAGCTCCCGCTGGCCAACATCGACGATGTGAAGAAAGAGGTGGTGGGCGGCCATCCGCCCTCGACCCTCTATCAGCTCTTGATGGGCGACACGCAGAGCAAGCGCGACAAGCTGGCCGCCGCCCATGTCCTGACCAGCCTTTTCATCATGGAGTTTGCGGCTGGCGGCACCAACTTCCCCCACCACCACGAACGGGAAGAGGAGATCTATCTGGTGCTGAACGGCTACGGCGACATGGTGGCGGGAGGGGGTCTGGACGGGATCGAAGGGCGGCACCCCGCTAAGGCCGGTGACGCCTACTTCTTCCGGCTAAATTGCACGGTCGGGTTCTATGCCGGCAACAAGCCGGGAGAGGAAAAGGCTCACATCCTGGCGGTGCGGTCGTTGTTTCCATTTAGAGGTCGTTAAAGAGAGGGAGACATATCCTATGACTTCGAAAATCAGCCGTCGCAAGATGCTCCAGACGGCGACCGGAGTGGCAGCGGGGGTTCCCGCTTTGGGGGAGGCTCAGGCTCCCAGGGCGGGCAGCGTGAACAAATACTCGGCCCCGAGCAATCTGAAGATCACCGACATGCGGGCGTGTACCGTGGCGGCCAACTACGACTACCCGATCATCCGCATCGACACCAACCAGGGCGTCTACGGGCTCGGCGAGGTGCGCGACGCCGGGGTTAAAGGCATCGCGCTGATCCTCAAGGCGCACATCCTCGGCAGAAATCCGCTACAGATCGAATCCATTTTGCAGAACATACGCCAGTTCGCCGGCCACGGCCGCATGGGCGGCGGCTACAGCGCCGTGGACATGGCGCTGCACGATATCGTGGGCAAGGTCTACGGCGTGCC
Organism: uncultured Acidobacteriota bacterium; assembly: GCA_963725415.1. Taxonomy (GTDB): domain Bacteria; phylum Acidobacteriota; class Terriglobia; order Bryobacterales; family Bryobacteraceae; genus CAVRZY01. Next base: position 68,969 of record CAVRZY010000178.1, read on the forward strand.
CGCTTGGCGCCTGGTGGGGCCGAAGTACCGGGACCGCATCCGCATCTACTGCGATACCACCGGCCACAAAGACCCCAAGATTTACGGCGAGCGGATGCTCAAGCGCAAGAAGATGGGGTTCACGTTCTTCAAGATGGACCTGTACACCAGCCTGGTGGCTGACCGGCCCGGCGCCGTCCACCAGAACGGGGCAGCCACCGAGAAGGGTCTCAAGTACCTGTGCGAGTACATTGCCGCGGTGCGCGATGCCATCGGTTGGGACGCGCCTCTTGGCGCGGACCACTTCGGCAGGCTGTCCGTGAACGACAGCATCCGCTACGCCCGGGCGTTCGAGCCTTATCAGCTGGCCTGGGCGGAGGACTTCATCAACTGGAAGGACTGGCGCGGCTACAAGGAAATCTCCGAGGCCACGACCACGCCGATTCTGACGGGCGAAGACGCATTCGGTCTGGAGGAGGGCTTCCAGGACATGCTCGACAACCAGGCTGTGGACATCATCCAGCCGGACCCGGAGACCTCGGGCGCGCTTCTGGAGACCAAGCGCATCACCGACTACGCGGCCATGCACGGGATTCCCACGGTGCTGCATTTCGCCGGCTCGCCGGTGGGTTGCATGGCCGCGGTACATCTGGCGGCAACCATCAAGAACTTCATCGTCATGGAGAATCACGCGGTGGACATGCCGTGGTGGCAGGACCTGGTAACCGGGCCGCCCAAACCGATCATTCAGAACGGCTACATCACGGTGCCGGACACGCCCGGGCTGGGCGTGGAACTGAACGAGGCGGTCGTCAAGGAGCACCTGCGTTACCCCGGTTACTTCGAGCCCACGCCCATGTTCGACGACTTCATCGTGTCCGGATTCCGCCGGGTCGGCCCCTGGCCGCACTACGACGAGGACGGCAACTACGTCAACAAGATGACGTACTAGCCCGAAGTTCCTGACGCCTAAAAAGGGATAAAGCCAACTTCAAGAATTGATTAGGTGCTGTTTGGGCTTCTATTTGTAGCCACTAAATTAATCATCTTTTCTCTTGCATTGTGATTTTTGATGCCTTATAATTGGTCATGCCGTCAAGAGTCGGCCCAGTTCATGTGACCACCACAACGCGCCACTACAAGGACAAGGTCTATCAGTCCCACCTCCTGCGCCGCTCCTTCCGCGTCGGCTCCCAGGTTCAGCACGAAACCCTCGGCAACATCTCCCACCTGCCACCCCAACTGATCGATCTGATCCGCCGAGCCCTGGCGGGCGAAAAGTTTGTTCCTGCTGCGGCCGCTTTCCGCCTGGTTGAGAACCTCCCGCACGGCCACGTACAGGCCATTCTGGGCACCGTGCAGCGGATGGGACTGGACTCCTTAATTGCCTCCAAGCCCTGCTCAGAGCGCAACCTGGTTCTGGCCATGCTGGCCGAGCGTCTGCTGTATCCCTGCTCCAAGTTGGCCACCACCCGGCTGTGGTACACCACCACGCTGGCCCAGGAACTGGCCGTTGCGAACTGCGATGAAGACCACCTCTATCGAGCGCTGGATTGGCTGCTGGCGCGGCAGGCGCGCATCGAGAAGAAACTGGCGCAGAGGCATCTGAGTGAGGGGGCCGTGGTGCTCTATGACGTCAGCAGCAGCTACTACGAAGGACACACCTGCCCGCTGGCGCACTTCGGCAACGACCGGGACGGCCAGAAGGGCTTGCCGATCATCGTCTATGGTGTGCTGACCAACGCCGCCGGGTGTCCTGTGGCGGTGGAGGTCTATCCCGGCAACACCGGCGATCCCACCACGGTGGTCGATCAAGTGGAGAAGTTACGGCAGCGATTTGGCCTGGTGCGGGTGGTCTTGGTCGGTGATCGGGGGATGCTGACCGAGACCCAGATCGACAAGCTCAGACAATATCCTGGGCTGGGTTGGATCTCGGCCCTGCGGGGACCGGCGATCCGGGAGTTAGTGACCGCCGGATGGCTGCAACTGTCCTTGTTCGATCAGCGGAATCTGGCGGAGATCACCTCCCCGGACTACCCTTCCGAGCGTCTCATCGCCTGCTTCAATCCGTTGCTGTCGGAGCAGCGCCGCCGGAAGCGCGAAGACCTGCTGCGGGCCACGGAAAAACAACTCGACAAGATCGCCAAGGAAGTGGCCCGTCGGAAGCGGACTCGGCTGCTGGAAGCCGAGATTGCGTTGAAAGTGGGCAAGGTGCTGAACCGTTTCAAGGTGGCCAAGCACTTCTCGCTCACCATCGCAGATGGCGTCTTCGGCTGGGCGCGGCGCGCCGAATCCATTCGGTGCGAGGAGCAACTGGATGGCATCTATGTGATGCGCACCAGTGAAACCAACCAGCAGTGCTCGGCCGAAGACACGGTGCGCCGATACAAGAGCTTGGCTCAGGTGGAGCGAGCCTTTCGGTGCCTGAAGGGGATCGACCTGCGGATTCGCCCCATTCATCACCGCACCGCCGATCATGTCCGCGCGCACATCTTCCTTTGCCTGCTGGCCTATTACGTCGAGTGGCATATGCGCAAGGCCTTGGCGCCGCTGCTGTTTGACGATGAAGAGCTGGACGGGGACCGAACCCGGCGAGACCCGGTCGCTGCTGCTCAAGCTTCCCTTTCCGCCAAGAAAAAGAAAGTCCAGCGGCGCACACCGGACGGCTTTGAGGTGCACAGCTTCAGGACCCTGCTCCAGGTCTTGGGAACTCGATGCCGGAACCTCTGTCAGATCCCATCCGGCCCTAAGGGCGTGACCTTTCACCAACTGACCGAACTCACCCCCATCCAGGCGCGCGCGTTTCAGCTTCTGGGGTTGTAGCCAGAAAACGGAAGTCGATCCTACCCCTTTCTCCCTTCAAATCAGCAAGATACTCTACACTGTCAGAAGGAACTTCGGGCTAGCAGGCGAATCGCGATAGGGTGTGTGTCTCTTGAATAGTCGGCGGGCCACTGTAACGTCACAGTAAGCCATGAGATCGCGGACGCCACTGTCGCGCGGAGTGATTCGCAGCGCCCGGCTGCGACAACGCCACCTCTCCTGCGCGGTACGAGGATGTTCGCCCCAGTGTTAGTGTACTGCGATTCTCGCCAGTTCGGCAGAAGTTTCAGAAATCCGGGCTCGTTTTGCAGGGGCTGGGCCGGAATTGTGTACTGACGGGAGTTACACCGGGAACTGGAGTGGGCTGTCGTGCCCAGAGGATGCAGTGGTATCAGAGAGTATCCAAATCAGCGCCTCAGGAAGAGAGCCACCATTGTTCCGGTTTTTCTCGGAAAACTCAGCGGAGGTGAGCTACTATGCATCTCGATTCAGTACGGGAGTTGAAGCAGTCGCTGGCGAGCGCGACACTTTCGCCTGCAGCCCTGGAACGACGGATACCGCGCAATGGGGGTGGCGTGCGAGCCTCTGGCCGCGGTAACCCATCCCAGAACGGTAGCTCTGGGTATCGCGCCACGCAAAAAGGCGGACTTCGCACTGGCTGTGAGAATCCAGCATCGGGCGCTCGGAAGGAGCGACCTGGTGGAGACAATCCGAAGGAAGGCTGCCGGCGAAGTTGACGTCCGCTACATCGGCAGGGTAGTAACACACATTGTGCCCTGGCACCAGCGGGAGAACAGGCCGCTCCGGATCGGCGGCTCGGTCGGTCACTTTAAGATCACCGCCGGGACGTTGGGCTGCTTCGTCCGGGGTCGGGGAGACGGCGACGGCGGGGTATTCATCCTCTCCAACAATCATGTCCTGGCGAATGAGAACCGCGCCAAGAGAGGCGACAACGTACTGCAATCCGGGGCTTCCGACGGCGGCGTCAACCCAGACAACGCCGTAGCGCGGCTTCACAAGTTCGTCCGGCTAAGCAAGACCAAGATGAATGAAGCGGATTGTGCAATCGCCTTGGTGGACGAAAGAGTAGACTGCCTTCCGACCAAGCTTCTTGGCCTTGGGAAGTTTGCCGGCCTGGGCAGTCCGGTCGCTGGCGGGGAACGGCTGGCAAAGGTGGGGCGGACTACGGGGCTGACACGAGGTCGGGTCACAGCATTTGAAGTGGACGATGTGGTCGTGGATTACGACACTGGAGAACTTGGCTTCAACAACCAGGTTGAGATTGAAGGGACCGATAATGAGCCCCTTCAGCCAAGGCGGCGATAGCGGTTCAATGATTGTGAATGCCGAGAGGTGCGCGGTCGCTTTGCTCTTCGCGGGCAGCGACTTGGGCGGCTCCGACGGACAGGGACTTACCTACGCCAACCCCATGCAGACTGTTCTGAGCGCCCTCAAAGTCGAGGTGATATCATAGAACCGGTGAGAGTCTACAGCATCGAGGAAGCACGCGCCGCTAAGGCGACCGCCAGAAAGGCTTTTGCCCGCTTCGCGCCCGTGGTCGGCGTTGGCATTGCAAAGATTGAAAGTGGCTACGCCGTCAAGGTGAACCTTGCCGCAGAACCCCCACCCGGAACCCGCTTACCAGCGGTGCTCAAAGGTGTTCCCGTTGTTGTCGAGGTGGTCGGTCAGATCCGGGCATACTGATTGACTATCGGCGCTACAGCAGCGCCTCGGCCTCTTCCCACCGTCGGCCCTGAGATTCTGCCACGCCCCTACAGGTCAGGTGGCCGCGGTAGGTGTTGAGGCCCTCGCGCAGGGCGGCGTGTTCGATGCAGGCTTTCTCCAGCCCGTGGTTAGCCAGCTCCAGCAGGTAGGGGAAGGTCGCGTTCGTTAGGGCAAACGTCGAGGTGTGCGGCACGGCCGCGGGCATGTTCGGGACGCAGTAGTGCAGCACGCCATCCACAAAGTAGATCGGGTCGGTGTGGGTAGTGGGGCGCGAGGTTTCCAGACAGCCGCCCTGGTCGATGGAAACGTCCACCACCACCGCGCCCCGTTTCATCAGGGGAATCATGTCGCGGCGCACCAATCTGGGCGCCGAGGCGCCGGGAATGAGCACGCCTCCAATCACCAGATCGGCGGTCCGCAAGCTCTCCCGCACGGTCCAGACGTTGGAAGCCAGAGTGACGACCTGCCCCTGGAAGATATCGTCCAGCTCCCGCAGCCGGTTCAGGCTCTTGTCGATGATGGTGACGTGGGAACCCATTCCGACCGCAACCTTGGCGGCGTTGGTGCCTACCACGCCGCCCCCCAGGATCAGCACATTGCCGGGAGCAACGCCGGGCACCCCGCCCAGCAGGACGCCGCGTCCACCGTTGGGCGCCTCCAGGTACACCGCGCCGATCTGGATGGCCAGCCTTCCCGCCACCTCGCTCATGGGCGTCAGCAGGGGTAGCGAGCCGTCCTTCTCCCGGATCGTCTCATATGCCACCGCGCTGACCCGGGCCTCCAGTAGTCGCTGGGTCAATTCGGGCATAGGCGCCAGATGGAGATAAGTGAACAGGATCAGCCCCGGACGCAGATATTCGTACTCCGCCGCCTGGGGCTCCTTGACTTTGGCCACCAGGTCGGCTTGTGTCCAGACCTCCCGGGCTGAACCCAGCAACCGCGCACCGGCTTCTTCGTACTCGTGGTCGGTAATGGAACTGCCCAGCCCCGCGCCGGACTCGACCAGAACCTGGTGGCCGGCTTCACGTAGTCCAATCACACCGCTGGGGACCAGCCCCACTCTTGTCTCGTGGTCCTTGATTTCCTTAGGAACGCCAACGATCATGGCCGATTGGGGGGATTTGTGGGAGGAGTCTCGTTAGTTGGACTCGCCAGCGAGGACCCGTTGCTGGAGGCCGGAGCCGTCACCGATCCAACCCCCGAGGAGGAAGCCCTGAGTTCCCGCCGCGGCCCCAGCCCCAGGGCGATCAGAGACAGCGAATCCAGTTTCCCGCTCGGTTCCAGATTCTGATCCCCTTGAAACTTCTTCAGCGCCGCCACCGATTCCGGCCCCCAGGCCCCCGTGGCCGGGCCTCCGAGGTACCCCTTGTCGATTAGCACCTGCTGGATCTGATGGTACCGGTCCGAGGTGGGAACCTGCTGGCTGGTGCGCCAGGAAGGCGCCCGCTTCCTCGACCTGGATTTCTTAGCCGTCTTGGTGCTCTTCTTTGTCGGAACCGGCTTCTTGGCTGAGGAGACCGCTGGCCTCTTGGTTGTCACCCGCTTCTTTGCCGACGAGGTCGTGGGTTTTCTGGTCCGTGCGGGGACCTTTTTCGAGGCTGTCGAGGACTTGTGCTTCGTAGTCGGCTTCTTGGACTGCGGTGGAGTCTGGAAACCTGTCGCCACGAAACACAATAGAGCCGCCAGAACGCCGAGTTTCCGCAAGACTCGCTCTCCTAAGGTAGTCCTCACTGCCTGGCAGCCAACGCCAGGCCGAAGCCCGTAGCCACCGACAGCTATGCTATCACGGGTTGGCGGGCAGCGTGCCAGCCAAGAACCCCGCCTGCCACTCCGCGCGCCCGGTTGGTCCGAGGGTAGCCCGCATGATCCGGAAGGCCACCGCCCCGCCCGGCTTGATACCGCTCTGGATACGCCGCACATCGTCGGCCGAATTGACCGGCTGCCGGTTGATAGCCGTGACGATGTCGCGCGGGTTCATCCCGATGTCCTCGGCGAAGGAGCCCGGGTCCACGCGGGTCACCAGAACGCCGCCCTTCTCGTCATAGTTCAGTCGGTCCCGGTCACCGGAAGTCAGGTTGCGGAACCAGAAGCCGAACAGCGCCTCGGTGGTCTCGACTTTGCCGGGCCCCTGCGGGCTTCTGCGCAAGCCCAACGTCTCCGCGAAAATCTCGGCCCGCTCGCCGACCGTCAACTTGAACTGCATTCTCTTGCCGTCGCGGATGACGTCCACCGTGGCTTGCGAGCCGACCGGCGTAACCGAGACCCGGCTGACTAGGTCATCGCCATTCTTGATGGGCTGGCCGTTGTAAGCCACGATGACATCTTCAGGCTTGATGCCGGCCTTGTCGGCGGGCCCGCCGGCCTCCACGGTCTGTACGAACACCCCCTCGGAAACCCCGTAGGTCTTCAGCAACTCCGGAGGCGCGCCTTTCGGAAAAGTGACCCCGATGCCGCCACGCGACACCTTCCCGGTCTTGATGATCTGGTTGTAGGCGTTAGCCGCCATATTGATGGGCAGCGCAAAGCCGATCCCATTGTAGGTGCCGGTTTCCGTGGCGATGGCGGTGTTGATCCCAATGATCTCGCCCTTCAGATCGATCAACGGGCCGCCGCTGTTGCCCGGATTGATAGCGGCGTCAGTCTGCAAAAAGCTCTGGAGCTGATGCTGGCGGTCTCCCAGTTCCCGTCCCTTGGCGCTGATGATTCCCGCCGTCACGGTGGCTTGCAAGCCCGAAGGGAGACCCGATGGCCACCACCCAGTCTCCCACCTGAACCCCATCGGAATTGCCGATCCTGGCAACCGGCAGCGACCTGCCAGTGTCGATCTTGATTACAGCCACGTCGATCTCGGGGTCGCCGCCGACGAGCTTGGCGTCGTATTCCTTGAGGTCGCCAGTGAGCTTCACCCGGATCCGGTCCGGGGTGCGGTCCGCGTCCTGGACCACATGCAGGTTGGTCAGGATGTAGCCGTTCTTGTCAACGATGACGCCGGAACCCGTGCCCTGGCGCCGGAAAGGACGCTGCGGGAGGTCGCCGAACGGGTTCCCAAAGAAGCGCCGGAAGAAGTCCAGGCCCGGGTCTCCGCCCTGGTCCTCCTCCTGGTCCTGCCGGCGCCGGGGAGTCCGCTGGGACATCTGGGCCTCTTTCACGCCGTAGGTCGAAGTGACGTTCACCACCGAAGCCTCGAGCTGCTTGGCAAGCTGTGTGAACGCGGTGGAAAGCTGACTGGGACTGGGTATGGTCAACGGGGTGGCGTCCGGCGCACCTCCCTGACCTTTTTCAGCGCGCACCGCGCTGTTGATCAGAGTCCCGATCAGAATACCGATCGAGAGCGTGAAAATCAGCAGGCTGACAGAGAGCAGTTTCTCTCGTCTCATCACATCTAAAATTCTCATCGACAATCTCTCCGAGGCACGTTTATCCTGACCTATTTTACCAGTTCTAGAACCTCAGATGCCTTCCCGGACCAACAGGTTTCAATTCCACCAGCAGGATCCCGGCGAGTATCAGCACCGCACCCAGACTGGCCCGCAGCGACAGGATCTCGCCGGTCAGCAGAAAGGAGGTCAGCCAGGCGAACACCGGCTCCAGGGCAAAGATCAGGGCCGTGTGGGTAGCGGTAGTGTATTGCTGCGCCCAGGCCTGGACCGAGAAGGCCAGCGCCGTGGCTAGAAGCCCGGTCACGATCAGTGCGACCAACACGCCCGGCCGCCAGCGCACCAGCGGGGCTTCGGCCCACCAGAAGGTGCCCAGCGCCGCCATGCCCGCCGCTGCAATCTGCACCAGTGACAGGGCCTCAAAGCTGACCCGCGGGGCGTAGTGTCCCACCACCACGATGTGCGCCGCGAATCCGACTGCGCAGGCCAGCGTGAGCAGGTCCCCGTACCCGATGCCAAGCGTCTCTCCCCCCAGCGTCATCAGGCCCATTCCCAGGGTGGCGACGGCTACCCCCAGCGCTTCCGAGACATGCGGCAATTTTCCCTCGATGCCCGCCCCGATCAGCGGCACCATCACAATCGAGAGGCCCGTGATGAAGGCCGACTTCGAGGGCGTGGTGTATTTCAGGCCAAAGGTCTGAAACAGGTACCCCGCAAATAGGCATAGACCTGCCAGCCCGCCGCCGCGGAGCAAGATCCGGCCATTACCGAACTTGCTGGCCAAGGGCCGGAATGCCAGCGCCAGGGCAATCGAGGCCAGGCTGAACCGCAATGCCAAGAACAGCAGCGTCGAGACGTCCCGAAGCGCCTGCTTCACCAGCACGAAGGTGGCGCCCCAGATCAGGGCGACACCCACCAGAGCCAGGTCAGCGCGCCAGCGGCGCGGGCTACCACTCAGGCGCATTGGGGCCAAAGGCGATTGTAGCGTGTGGCGGAGAGGTTTCGCGCCAAGACGCAAAGCCCCCAATGTCTTCCTTGCGTTCTTACTCCTACTTTGCGTCTTGGCGCGAAACCTCTCGCAGCAGCAAGGCCAGCGTCAGCAGGATGCGCTTCAAACCCAAGTCGCGGCCGTCGGGATGAAACCATTCGGTGGGCGTATGGGCCCCGCCACCCTGGCCTCCGGCCCCGATGGCCACGGCGGGCAACCCCATCGACAGGGGGATGTTGGCGTCGGTGGAGGCCGAGTCCAGGCGCGGGCGGATGCCCAGGTGAGCGTCCACGGCCCGGAGAAAAACCATCAGCGGCGCCTCCTCCGCCAGCCGCCCGCCGGGCCTCCAACCGATCTCCTTGATCTTGGCGCTGAGCTTTCCCCCAGTGGCACGCTGGTTTTCAATCTCCCGCGCCCGTTCCACCGCTGCGCCCAGCCACTCGACCAGTTCGTCGATTCTGCCGTTGCTCTCCGAGCGGACATCCACCTTGCCGCGCGCCATAGCGGGGATAGAATTGACGCTGGAACCGCCTTCAACGGTGCCGAAGTTGAAGGAGGACCGAGGCCCGTTGCCGCCTGCCGATCCGTTCGGACACTTTTCCGAGAGCAGGGCGATGGCCCGTGCCAGGGCGTGCACCGGGTTGCCGTTGCCGTAATCGTTCCAACTGTGCCCGCCGGGCCCGGTGAAGGTCACCTCGAAGCGCCGGCTGGCCAGCCCCTGGTTGGTGATGCGATCGGTGCCGGCGCCATCCAGTACCAGGAAGCTCCGAATCCTCTCGCGGAGCGGGGACCGCTCGCACAGGTAGCGCATGCCGCTCAGGTTGCCCTCGCCTTCTTCGCCCACGTTGGCCACCAGGACCAACGCGGATCGCGTGTCTTCAATGGCGGGTGACGATTTCATCGCGCGAGCGACCCCCAGCAGCGCCGCCAGCCCGGCCCCGTTGTCGGAAACGCCCGGCCCGCACAACTTGCCGTCCGGCTCGACCAGGATCTCCTCTTTGCTCCGGGGGGCCAGGACCGTGTCCAGATGGGCTGTCAGCGCCACCAGCGGCGCTTCCGGGCCGCCCTCCGGCTCGAGCCGGGCGATCACGTTGCCGGCCCGGTCGATTTCGACATCGCAGCCCAGAGTTTCGAACTGTCCGGCCATCCACTGTGCCCGGTTCTGCTCCAAGAACGTCGGCGCGGGGATGCGGCAGAGCTGGAGGTGCTGCTCGTTGATCCACTGTTTTTCCCGCGTGAACCACTGCAAACACTCCCGCACCCCCCTGGCCCGCGCCAGTTCATCGATCGATGCGAACCCCGCCAAGGCGGCCCCAGGGGTCATTTGGTTCACAGTGTAGCGCGATCCACTTCACCGCCACCACCAACAGATGCTGGCTGAGGCATTATCATCGAGAAGCCTTCTCTAGTTCGGCCGCCGCGGACTCGACCAGCGCCGTCTCGTCGGCCAGAATCTTGCTCACCCGAACGATTTGCGCCTCGGCCTCCTGCCACTGTTTCTGCTCGATGGCCTCGCGCACCCCTGGAATGGTCTTGGCGCTGTAGCCCGTATAGATCCCCGGCGCGTAGATCTGATGCTTGAACCAGGGCCGCCCGGCAGGCCCGCCGGATCGGTGAGCCTCCGCTCGCTCTGGATCAGCTTCTGATTGACGGACTCGACCGACTGGAAGGAAGCGCGAGCCGCCGCCTTCTCGTAGCGCTCCGCACTGCGCGCCAGCGCGTCTACGGCGTTTTCCAGCGGCGCAAAGTTCAGGTGAGGCGGAACCGGCTCGACCGCCGGCGGCACAAAAGTCTTCTTCGGATCCGCCGTGGCTTTGAAGACTCCCTCTTCGATCTGCCGGTTGCGCTCCTGGACTTCCGCCCGCTTGTCGTTCACCAGCTTCTCGAGCTCGCCCATGTATCGCCGAACCGTGTCGGCCAGGCCGGTGAAGTCGAACGGCAGAAGTTCCGCATTCGCCAGGCGCATCACGGCTGTTCCGACCGTCTGCGCCAGCGCCCGTCCGTAGCGAAAATCCGTGTCGGCAAAATGCATGTACCAGTAAAAGTCGTCGTAGATGGAATGGTAGATGCCGCTGCCGTCCTCCCCGCCAAAGCCCAGGTTCAGCGAGGCGATCCCCAGGTGATCGACGAAAGCCGAATAGTCGGACCCGCAACCCAACGCCCCGACCCGCAGGTCCGGCCGTTGGCGCAGTTCCTGGCGATCCGGCGGGGCGGCCGCGATGCGCGCCAACTGGCTGCGCTTCCACACCGTCATCTTGGTTTCGGGGTCCTCGATGTCGCGCGCCACCCCGTTGATGAATTTCTCCAGAGTGTGGGAGCCTTGCAGCATCAGGAACCCCCGCCCGTTCGAGTCGGTGTTGACGTAGGCCACAGCGTGCCGCTGTAAATCGCCGGCATGCGCCTCGGCCCACTCGGTCGAACCCAGCAAAGCCGGTTCCTCCGCGTCCCAGGCGCAGTAAATCAGCGTGCGCTTGGGTCGCCAGCCCTGCTTGAGCAGCTCGCTGAACCCGCGCGCTTCTTCCATCAAAGCGCTCACGCCGGTGGCCGGATCGTCCGCTCCGTTCACCCAGGCGTCGTGGTGATTGCCGCGGACGATCCACTCATCCGGATAGGTCGAGCCGGGAATCCGGGCGATAACGTCGTAGGCCGTTTTCAGATCCCAGTTCGACTTCACCTTCAGATGCACCTTGGCCGGACCGGGGCCCACGTGGTAGGTGATCGGAAGAGCCCCGCGCCAGTTCATCGGCGCCACCGGCCCCTTCAGCGCCGCCAGCAGCGGCTGCGCATCGCCATAAGAGAGGGGCAGGACGGGAATCCTCGCAATGGTCTTGGCTTCCTGGAGCGAAAGGCGCTTCGCCCCCGGCGTCGCCCCCACGCCCGGAGTCAGCGGATCGCCGGGATACAGCGGCATATCCAGCAAGCTGCCGCGCTGCACGCCATCGCGCGGGCGATACGGCCCCTGCGGAAACACGTCACCTTGGAAGTAACCATCGTCGCGAGGATCCGAGTAGATCAGGCAGCCCACCGCGCCGTGTTCAGCCGCCACCTTGGGCTTGATCCCGCGCCAGGAAGCGCCGTAGCGCGCGATCACGATCGCCCCCTTCACCGAAATGCCTAACCGCTCGAGCTGCTCGTAATCCTCCGGCATGCCATAGTTGACGTAGACCAGCGGCCCGGTGACGTCACCATCGGCCGAAAAGGCGTTGTAAGTCGGAAGCTGCTCGCTCTGCTGGTTCGAGGTGGGATCCTCGGCCACGGCTGGCTCCTGGAGTGTGGCGACAAATCGAACCGGCTCGACCAGCTCGACCAGACGCTCCTTGGGCGTCGGGAACAGGACCTCGAAGCTCTCGATGCGCGCCTCCAGGCCCCACTCCTGGAACTTGGACAGTATCCACTGGGCGTTGTCCTTGTCATAGGGCGAGCCGACGTGATGCGGGCGCGCCGAGAGCCGCTGCACGTAGGCCCGCAGATTCTCGGGGCTCGGAATGGCGCGAAACTTCGCCTCCCACTCGCGCTGGATGCGCGCCGCCTCAGCCGAATAACCGCGCAGCGGCGCCGGTCCCTCCCCCCGCAAAAGAAACGCTGTCAAACCCATGAAGACTACTTGTCCGAGACGACGCATGAAGACCCCCGAAGTAACTCATGATACCGGTTCTGCCTCCGTAGGGCGGCCCCCAAATTCTGGGACAGACGGATCTGTCCCAGCGACTACCGGGTTGGCGTTCTCCTCGGACGCATAGTCGTGGACAGATCCGTCTGTCCCCGAATTTGCCATAACACTATGCGCACCCGGTTCCTGGAGCGCGGTCCCGACGAAGGAGGTCCCTAATGGAAGTACAAGACCAGGGGATAGATCCGGAAATCCCGCACAATGCAGGCCCCGCATTGCATCGCGTAGCCCGGCCAGAGCCGCCGCACAACTTCAGCGACTTTCACCGGATCGTCCTCCGGCTCTTCTGTCGATATGGCCAAGCGGGGCCTGTGTTTCGAGAGGGTGTGCTGCGCCCCCCGAAGCGCCCGCTCCGTCGCCCCCTTGATGTCCATCTTGATGAAATCCACCCGTTCCAGCCCGCACTCAGCCGCCAGCTTGTCGATCGTGGTGAGAGGCACCTTGGGGATCTCCACATCCTGTCCCGGGGCGGAAGCCACGAAGGAACTCGCTGCGGAACTGCTGCGGGGGCGATGGAGTGTCAGGAAGTCGTCCTTGTCCCAGACCCCTCTTGCGTAAGCCACCACGCGCCCGGCCGCGATCTCGCCGCCAAGATTCCGGCGGAGACATTCAACATTCTCCGGCGCGGGTTCGACCGCAATCACCAGCCGGGCCCCGGCCGACATTGCCTCCCGAGTGAAAAGGCCGATGTGGGCCCCGCAATCCAGGACCGTGTCACCGCGTTGCACTCCGCTCGCACCGGCCCCATAGAGCTTCACCTCCTGTTGCGCCAGTAGCGTGGGCAGTGCTTCGGCGTTACGGCCTTTGGGAATCCACCAGCGGCCGTGCGGCGTCTCCCAGAGTTCGAACCCGGCCGCATCTTCTTCCACCAGGCGCAGGCCACTCGCAATGCGCGCTGCGGCTTTGCGTTGGCGCACGTGGTTTTCTACGCCTATTGCGGCCTGCGACATGGGACAGGTCGGGCTGCGCCCGATGATTGCGAGGCCATAAGCGACGAGGGGCGGATGAAGGTACGCCGCAGAATAGTAGACCGCGTTAGCCAGTACGATCAGAATGACCAGAATCCAAACGGCGCGAGTCAACCTGATAGCTGAAGATCGGCTTCGTTGGCCCATAGCTGCGTCTGGCACTCTACTGTTCTCTCCGGATCTCCACCTGCGCCAGTTTCTCCGTGAACGTCACGATGCCCGAGTGGTCCCAGTCGCCTTTGCCGTCGTTGATGAGCGCCACCAGCGCCTGCTGCACCAGGCTGGTATAGGGCAGCGGCACCTTCAGCGCCTCCGCCGCCTGGAGCGCGTTGCGCAGGTCCTTCTGGTGCAGCCGGATGCGGAAGCCCGGCTTGAAGTTCCGGCTGATCACCATGGGCGCTTTCACGTTCAGCACCGTCGAGCCGGCCAGCCCGCCTTTCACCGCGTTGAAAACCACCTCGGGATTGAGCCCGGCCTTGGTGGCCAGCGCCAGGGCCTCGCCCATGGCCGCGATGTTGCAGGCCACCATGATCTGGTTGGCCAGCTTGGTGGTGTTGCCCGCGCCCACCGGGCCGGTGAGCGTAACGCTCGTCCCCATGGCCTTCAGCAACGGCAGGACCTTTTCGAAGGTCTCGGCTTTGCCTCCCACCATGATGGCCAGCGTGGCGTCGATGGCTTTGGGCTCGCCGCCCGAGACCGGCGCGTCCAGAAACTCGATGCCCTTTTCGACGCAGGCGGCGCCCACTTTCTGGGCCACCAGCGGGCTGATCGAGTCTCATATCAACCACGATGGCGCCGGGCTTGGCGCCCTCCAACACGCCTTCGGACCCAAGCATCACTTTCTCGACATCCGGGCCGTCCGGCAGCATCGTAATAATGATCTCCGAGCGTGCCGCCACGTCCTTCGAGGAAGCGCCGCGCGCCGCCCCCGCCGCCACCAGCTCTTCCACCGGCGCCGGCACGATGTCATAGACCACCAGGCTGTGCCCGGCCTTCAGAAGATTCCTGGACATCGGTTTGCCCATGATGCCCAGGCCGATGAAGCCGATTGTGCAAGACATACCAGTACTCCTTTCCAAAGAGCTTGTAGCTCGTAGCTTGTGGGCCACCACAAGCCACAGGCTACTGGCTACAGGCTTCCCCGCAAATAAGCATCGATTTCCCGTGCCCCGCGCGCGCCCTCGGCCACGGCCTGTACCACCGTGGTCCCGCCATTGATAATGTCGCCGGCAGCGAACACGCCGGGGCGCGAGGTTTCCAGCGTCCCTTCGCGCGTCCACAACAGCCCGCGGCTGGTGAAGCGCAGGCCCGGCAACGCCTGCTTGAGTTCCTCGCTGACCTGCTGGCCGATGGCCTCGATCACCAAATCGGCGGGAAGCACATGCTCGGATCCCGGGATCGGCTGCGGGGTGCGGCGACCGTCCGGCCCCGGCGGTCCGAGCCGCGTGCGCACCACCTTCAACCCCGCCAGCCCGCCCTCCGCATCTAAAACATATTCGACCGGCTGCGTGAGGATGAGGAAGTTGACGCCCGCGCGGATGGCCTGATCGCGCTCCTCCGGCCAGGCCGGCATTTCGACGAAGGAGCGCCGGTAGACGATCGAGACGTCGCTCGCCCCGGCGCGCTTGGCCGAAAGCGCCGCATCGATGGCCGTGTTGCCGCCACCCAGCACCAGCACGGTGCCGGAAACCTCCGCGCCGCCTCTCATGCCGGACAGGAACTCCAGCGCCCCGGCCACTCCCGACTTGGGCTTGACCGAACCCGGCAGCGGAACCGACTCGCTCAGCCCCAGCGCCACCAGCACGGCGTCGAAGCCCTCCTCCAGGACATCGTCCAGGCTGTAATCGGCGTCCAGCCGCACGTATTGGCGATGCGACACTACGCCGCTCGAAGCCAGCACGTCGTGGATCTCGCGGTGGATGACAAAGTCCGGCAGCCGCTCGGCGGGAATCGTAGCCTGAGCGGTTCCGCCCAGCGCGGCCCCGCGGTCCAGCAGCGTCACCTCGTGGCCGTAGGAAGCCAGCGCCGCCGCGGCCGAAATCCCGGCCGCGCCCGCGCCCAGCACCGCCACACGCTTCCCGGTGGCGCTTCGGGCCGGCCGGGCTCCGCCGCCCACCCCTCCTCGACCGCCTTGCGGCTCACCCAGCGCTGCAAGTGGCGAATCGGTATGCTCGAACCATAGTGCTGGTTGATGCAGGCGGCCTCGCACTGCGTCTCGGCCGGGCAGACGTAGCCGCACACCGCGGCCAGCACGTTGGCCTCCCGCAGCGTCTCGTAAGCGGCGCGGAAGCGGCCCGCGGCGATGTGGCCCACGAACTTGGGGATGTTAACCCGTGCCGGGCAACCGGTCACGCAGGTCGGATCGTTGCACTGCCGGCAGGTCTTGGCCATCTCCAGAATGGTGTCCAGCGCCTCGGCGCGCCCCGCTTTGTAGATCGGCTCGTAGATCTCCGCGTCCCGCGGCACGCAGCCGGAGCGTCCCCCGTCGCGCATGATCTGCGTGCAGGCCGAACAGGCCACGCACACGCGCAGCGGGTCGAGCCGCCCGCGCTCGGCCAGATCGCGGGCAAAATCCGGATAGGCGAATGCCATGCGCCCGGCGCCCACCAGCGACACCCAGCCGTTCCGTACCGCTGCCGCAGCCACGTGCGGGAACAACTGCCGCAGCCAGGAGTATCCGCCGCCGATCACCGCCATTCCCGGACACGCCGCCTGGATCTGCCGCACGATCCCGACGAATCGCTCCACCCCGGCCAGCGGCGACTCGGGCGGCATTGGCGCCCCCGCTACCGGCAGATCGAACGGCCGGTTCACGTGCGGGTTGAAGTATGGATTGCCGATGGTGATGTTGACCAGCGGGGCGCCCTGCGACTGGAGGAACCGCACCAGCTCGATCGGCTCGCGGAGGTCCGGCTTGGACGGATCCGTCGCATCGACCCCGAAGCCATAGGGATAGGCCATGGCGTCGTAGGCGTTCATTCGCGAGGTGACGATCAGCCTGGGCACTGCGTCACGGATCTTGGCGACGATGTTGCGGAACAAGCGGGTCCGGTTCTCGAAAGGCCCCCCGTAGACGCTGTTCTCCCGCGTAAAGGAAGCGTGCAGCTCGGAGATCAGGTAGCGGTGGCAGGCTTTAACGTCCACGGCGTCGAAGCCCGCCCGGCGCGCGCATTCGGCGGCCTCCACGTAGCGGTCCTCCAGCCGCTCCAGCTCCTCGTCGGAAATCAGCGGGTAGTCGGCCGGCAGGTTCATCGCCGGGTCCAGATACAGCGAGTGATGCGCGATGATGGGCGCCGGGTTGCGCAGCGGCCTGCTATAGCGGCCCGAATGCGTCAGTTGCAGTACCAGCATGGGCCGGTGGCGCGCCCCGAAGATTTCCAACGCCGCCTTGAGCGTCTCCTCGACCAGCGCCGCGAAGCCTCCCACCGTAGCCTCGCGAATCCAGAGCTGCCGCGGATTGGCCCGACCCTCCTCGACCACCGCCGTCGCTTCCACCCACAGCAAGCCCGCGCCACCCGCGGCGAAGCGCCGGTAGCGGCGAAATGTCAGTTCGTCCGGAGACCCGTCGGCCTTCCCATCGCAGCCCTCCATGGGCAACACCACCAGCCGGTTGGGAAGATCCAACGACCCGGCCTTCAGCGGCTCCAGCAGCGGCGCGATGTCGTCGCTCACCGGCAGATCCAGCCCCATCTCGACAATCTGGCGGTAAAGCTGATCCAGGCTTTGAAAGTGAAACGGTTCGTGTGCGCTCATGCGAATAAGCGATTATAGTCTCTCTGGAGAAGCGGGGGACAGTCTGACCCATGCCGGTGATCGCCACCCGCGTAATTCGGGGACTGGCGACGAATTTCGCCGTCTTTGCGAAATTCGTTGCCTGTACCCGAATTACCCGGTAGAAAGGTGCAATGTGAAAAGCTCTACCTATCCAGCGCTGCTCTACAGCGCCCGCGTCCTCGCGATACTGTGGGCCGCCTTCTGGACCTGGTTCGGCCTGGCCTCCGGCATCGCCGAGGGATTGAGTCCGGCTGGCGTGTTGGTGCACACGGCGGTGCCCGGCCTATTCTTCGTCCTGCTACTGCTGGTGGCCTGGCGTTGGCAAGCGGTCGGCGGCATCCTGCTCGTCCTGGCCAGCCTCTCCGTCGCCGTGGCCTACCCCCTGGTCTTCCGGCGCATGCCCCTGCCAACCACTATCTTCGTCCTCCTCACCATGGCCGTCCCGCCGCTCCTGGCGGGGATCTTATTTCTGGCGCACTGGCGGTTGAACAAGTCGAAGCTCACGTAGGACAGGCCCATGGCCTGTCATCACTCGTATCTCAGCGCCACCATCGGATCGACCTTCATCGCCCGCCGCGCTGGGATGTAACTGGCCGCCAGGGCCACCGCCGCCAGCAGCACCGAAACGCCGGCAAACGTCGAAGGCTCTGTGGGCCGCACACCGAACAGCAGGCTGGCCAGCAGCCGCGTCAGCCCGAAGGCCGCCGCCAACCCGATCAGCACGCCCGACAGCGCCAGCGCCATCCCGCGCGGTGGGATGGGGCGCAAATGTAGGACAGGCACATGGCCTGTCCGTTCTTCGCGGGTGGTTCAATGGGCCCGCGATCAATTGATCGCGGAAGTGCAAAACGCCCCGGTCGTCCTGTCACTGCACCCGCTGCTTCAATGGGGCCGCGATCAATTGATCGCGGAAGTCTACAAGATTTTTCAGTTCACCACCAGCGGCTTGGAGCTTCAATGGGGCCGCGATCAATTGATCGCGGAAGTACACCTCCAGCTTCACTGTACTGTGGAGTTGACGCGGGCTTCAATGGGGCCGCGATCAATTGATCGCGGAAGTGGCCGGCAAAGCCTAAGCTGTTCGTCTGGAATGACTTGCTTCAATGGGGCCGCGATCAATTGATCGCGGAAGTCCAAGGCAGTGATCTATCAAATAATGATGTGGCCAGGCTTCAATGGGGCCGCGATCAATTGATCGCGGAAGTACCTGCCGATTCTGCGCAAGGCGCGCGGGGGCGCCGTGCTTCAATGGGGCCGCGATCAATTGATCGCGGAAGTACCTTCAAAGCGCGCGATCGCTTCCGCCAGGC
This sequence comes from uncultured Acidobacteriota bacterium, assembly GCA_963725415.1. Lineage (GTDB taxonomy): Bacteria > Acidobacteriota > Terriglobia > Bryobacterales > Bryobacteraceae > CAVRZY01. The sequence continues at coordinate 87,583 of CAVRZY010000178.1, forward strand.
TCTGGAGCTTCAATGGGGCCGCGATCAATTGATCGCGGAAGTTCATCGAAGGTCTCAAGGCGCGCGGGCTGCTCGATGCTTCAATGGGGCCGCGATCAATTGATCGCGGAAGTTCATCGAAGGTCTCAAGGCGCGCGGGCTGCTCGATGCTTCAATGGGGCCGCGATCAATTGATCGCGGAAGTACCACGAGACCACTATTACACAACAACGTAGTTGTGTGCTTCAATGGGGCCGCGATCAATTGATCGCGGAAGTTCCCCGCCAGATCGTGGCTCCCGTCAGGTCGGACGCCGCTTCAATGGGGCCGCGATCAATTGATCGCGGAAGTTTCGCGCAACGACACACTGAGCAGCCATGCTCGTCGGCTTCAATGGGGCCGCGATCAATTGATCGCGGAAGTTGCGCGGTTCCCGCTCTCCGACTGTCCCAGCTGCATGCTTCAATGGGGCCGCGATCAATTGATCGCGGAAGTGGATGAGCGCGCGCGGCGCGCGGCGCGGCGGCGGATGCTTCAATGGGGCCGCGATCAATTGATCGCGGAAGTAGGCGCAAATAAGTGCGGCCGCTCTGCGGGTCGGCGCTTCAATGGGGCCGCGATCAATTGATCGCGGAAGTCGCCTCGGCCCGGCGCCTGTTTCGTTCGGTGGCCTTGCTTCAATGGGGCCGCGATCAATTGATCGCGGAAGTGCCGACGGATTCCGGGAACATG
>CAVRZY010000179.1:0-9615 GCA_963725415.1 uncultured Acidobacteriota bacterium
CACAGTCTTTACTGAGATGGCGGCCATTGAGGAGGCAGACATTGACTCTTACCGGAACGGGCAAGCCCAAGGAGGTTCGAGGCGGACCGCGTCACGGCCAACTTCTTCGATCTTCTGGGAACGCGCGCTGCCGTGGGCCGAACGTTCCTGCCTGAGGAGGACAGCCGCGACAGTCCGCGAGTCGTGGTCTTCACCACGGCCTATGGAAGGGACGGTACGGGGCCGATGCGACCCTCGTGGGCAAACAAATCATCATCAACCAGAACAGCTTCACGGTGATCGGCATCATGCCGGCGGGCTTCTATTTCGCGCCTTGGGAGAAAGCCGAACTCTGGTCGCCGGCTTGGATCTCAGTGAACCCCACCGCACTAATCACATATACAGCTGCATCGCCCGGCTGAAGCCAGGTGTCTCGATTCAGCAGGCGCAGGCGGAGATGGACGCGATCGCCCGCCGCGTCGAACAGGAGTACCCCGAGAACGCAGGGTGGGGCGTGGGTTTGATCAGCCTGCATGACCAAGTTGTTGGAAACACTCGCCCGGCGCTTCTTGTCCTGCTCGGTGCCGTGGGCTTGGTACTGCTGATCGCGTGCACCAACATAGCCAATCTGCAACTCGCGCGTGCCGCCGACCGGCAGAGAGAAATCGCCATAAGGAGTGCGCTGGGCGCCGGGCGCGGTCGGTTGATTGGTCAACTCTTGGCGGAGAGCATGTTGCTCGCACTGGCAGGGGGCGGGCCTCGGGCTACTGTTGGCCATTTGGGGCATCGACGTCCTGACGGCCTTGGCCCCTGGAGTCTCCGGGACTTGACAAGGTCAGCCTGGATTGGCGCGTGCTGGGATTCTCGCTGGCGATCTCGGTGCTGACCGGCGTCCTGTTCGGACTGGTTCCCGCGCTGGTCTGTTTCCCGCCCCGACGTCAACGAATCGCTGAAGGAAGGCGGACGAACATCCAGCGAGGGCGCGGGCCGTCACTGCTTCCGCGGCCTGCTCGTCGCTTCTGAATTCGCTCTCGCCTTGATCGTCCTGGCGACGGCCGGTCTGCTGATCCGCACGTTCATTTTCCTGCATCGAGTCAACCTTGGCTTCAACCCTCGGAATGTTCTGACCCTCCATCCCCTGGAACGGACCACGTACGCGGACCAGGACCGGCAGGCAGTGTTCTTTCAGGAACTCATTCGACAAGTGGAAACGCTTCCCAACGTGGTGGTTGGTCGGAGCGATCGATGAATGTGGTGGGCTGCCGCCCCGGGGGGGGCTGCGGCTATGGCTTCCTCATTGATGGACGTCCCGTTCCCCCTCCCAAACAGATCCAGACGCATATCATCGAGTGGTTAGCCCGGGATACTTCCGCGCGATGGGCATCGAGCTTGCGCGCGGACAGCTACTCGAGGAGAGCGACGAACAAGGGACACCTGGAGTCGTCGTCATCAACGAGCGGACAGCGCAGATATAGCCGCCAGGACCCGGTCGGAAGGCGTATCCAGTTTCCTGCCTTGGCAGAAAAGCCCTCGCGTTGGTTTACGATCGTCGGAGTTGTGAAAGACATCAAGAATATTGGCTTGCAAGTCGAGGCCCATGTCGAATTGTACGTTCCGTATAAGCAGTACCCTTCAATCTCCAGTCCGCGTGTCCTGGTAGTCCGGACAGCCGACAATCCGGCGCGCTCTCTCCACGCCATCCGCGAACGTGTAGCCCTCTTGGACAAAGGGCTGCCCGTCGCCGACGTCATGACCTTGGAGGAAATCCTCACTCGTTCGCGAGCGCACCATCGCTTCTTGATGGTTCTCCTCGTGGTTTTCGCAGCACTGGCGCTGACGCTCGCGGCGGTAGGTATCTATGGCGTCCTGGCGTATTCCGTGGCCCACCGCACGCACGAGATTGGTATTTCGCATCGCACTGGGCGCCGAGCATCTCGAGACGTTTTACGGCTGATTCTGGCCCAGGGATTGAAATTCGCGCTGGCTGGAGCCTGTCGTTGGCCTCGCCGGGGCGCTGGCCGGAACGCGCGTGCTCGCCACCCTGCTCTTTGGTGTTACACCAACCGATTTTCTGACTTTCTGCGGTGTCAGCGCTTTGCTAATCATCGTTGGCCTGCTCGCTTGTTACCTCCCTGCGCGCCGGGCGACGAAGGTCGACCCCATCGTGGCGCTGCGCTATGAGTAAAGATTGTCGCTTGTGCCATCGGAAATGTCAAGAGACGCGGGGAGGAGTCACGGTCAATGAAAATACTACGATAGGGGTAAGATGATAGGCAATGCGATTTGACGTACTTCGGAGAGCCGCCCAATTTCAACAAGGAAACGGACATCCTCACGGAAGACCCCCTCGATCACGAAGGTGAGAAGGTGCGGGAATTCTATGCCGCACTACCCGGCCCGGTCCTGGTGGGGATCGAAACCACCGGATCGATGCCGTGGTTTCTGAAGCTAATGGAAGAGCTGAAGATTGACTGCCGAGTGGGTCATCCGGCGAAGATCCGCAAGGCCGAGACACGCCAGCAGAAGCACGATCGGCGGGACGCGCGATTGCTGCTGAAGTTGCTAGCAGAAAATCGCTTTCCCTCGATTTGGATGCCCTCGACGGAGCAACGAGATCTGCGCACGTTGCTGCGGCACCGTCATCAGTGGGTAGGAATGCGGACGCGAGTGCAGAACACGCTGCAAGCCATGGCGCTCAGTCACGGTCTGCGGCGGGGACACGGTCTGTGGAGCCAGGCCGGGCAGCAGGCGCTCGAGGCGTTGCCCCTAGCTCCGCATACCGCCCAACGACGAGCCGAGCTGCTGACCTTGTACCCTCGGTTGCAGGAAGAGATCGACGAACTCGACCAGCGGGTCGGCGAGCAGGCCCGGCAACGTCCCCAGGCGCGACGGTTGATGACCCATCCGGGAGTCGGGCCCATCACGGCGCTGGCCACCGAAGTGTTCTTGGGCGATCCGACGCGGTTCGCCGATGGCAAAGCAGTCGCCAGCTACATGGGGATGATCCCCAGCGAACACTCCAGCGGTGGCCGGCAGCGGCTCGGCGCACTCAGCAAGCAAGGCAACGCTCTGCTGCGATTTCTGTGGTGCGAGGCGGCGATACAAGCCGTACAGCGAGATCCGGAACTGCAACGCTTCTACCGGCGCAAACTGGTGCAGAAAGGACTGGGAAAGGCCAGAATCGCCGCGGCTCGCAAACTGGGGATTCGGCTCTGGATCATGTTGCGCGACCAGATCGATTACAAGGAGTTCTGCCGTCGCGGACAGATGCGGCAGAAAAGCAGTGGTGCCCGTGCGGGGATGCCTGCCTACAACAATGGTTCTGCGTATCGTAACCGGCCGCTTGAATAGGCTACCCGCCTCCCGGAATGCAGGGAGTTCGAATAATCCATCATTGACCTGACCGGGGTTTCTTGTACCAGGTGAAGTGAGAGAGAATTCACCTGAGGAGGAGACCCGATCATGCCAACGAGGAGGTATAAGCCGGAGCAGATTGTGAATCTGCTCCGGCAGGTCGAAGTGGAGATTGCGAACGGCAAGACGACGCCGCAAGCCTGCCGGGACGCCGAGATCACGGCCCAGACGTACTATCGCTGGCGGAAGGAGTTTGGCGGGTTGAAGCTCGACCAGGCGAAGCGGCTGAAGGAGCTGGAGAAAGAGAATAGCCGGTTGAAGCGGTTAGTGGCTGAACTTTCCTTGGAGAAGCAGGTACTGCGCGAGGTGGCGCAGGGAAACTTCTAAGCCCTGAGCGGCGGCGTTGTGCGGTAGAGCGTGCGCGGGAAGAGTACGGACTCTCCGAGCGGCAGGCCTGCCGGCTGCTGGGGCAAGGGCGAGGCACACAACGGTATACTCCGATCCTGCGCAGCGACGAGGATGCACTGACGCGGGCCATTATCACGCTGGCCAGTCAGTACGGGCGGTATGGTTATCGGCGGATCACGGTGCTGCTGCAAAGGGCGGGATGGCAGGTCGGCAAGGACCGGGTCGAGCGGATCTGGCGACGGGAAGGGCTGAAAGTGCCGCAGAAACAGAGGCCGCGAGGGCGCTTGTGGCTGAACGACGGCTCCTGCGTACGGCTCAGGCCGGAGCGGGCGAACCATGTTTGGAGCTACGACTTTGTGAGCGCCATAACCCACGACGGGAGAAGCCTGCGGTTACTGACGCTGATCGACGAATACACACGGGAGTGCCTGGCGATCCGGGTGGCCCGGAGGCTGGGCAGCCAGGAAGTGATCGACACGCTGGCGGAAGTGATGCTGGTGAGGGGAATCCCGCAATACCTGCGGTCGGACAATGGGCCAGAGTTCGTGGCCCGGGAACTGCGGCACTGGCTGGCCAAGCTGGGCACCGGGACACTGTACATCGAACCAGAAAGCCCTTGGGAGAATGGCTACTGTGAGAGCTTCAACGGTAAGCTGCGAGATGAATGCTTGAATGGAGAAATCTTCTATTCGCTGAAGGAGGCGCAGGCTGTAATCGAGCAGTGGCGGGTGGAGTACAACACGCGGAGACCCCACTCGGCGCTCGGCTATAGGCCGCCGGTACCGGCGGCCTATAGAGTCTGTGTGATAACTGGCGCGGTTGTGTCCCGAATTCTGTGGAAAAGTAGATAGCGCATTTTCTCCTGCGAAGCCATAGGTTTCTTCTACGCGGCCACGGCTGCGGTCTCACCCAGATCGAACCAGCCCTCGATCCGACGCATCTTCACCTGGCCGCTGGCGAACAAGCCGAAGAACAGCAGCAAGGCTGCTTTCTCCGAGGGCAGCGAAGCCTGCGTCTTGACGCGTCGTCGGAACTCCTCCTGCAGCCGTTCGATCGCATTGGTGGTCCGCAACGACTTATGCTGGCTCGCCGGGAAGCCGTAGAAGGTCAGCAACTCCTCGCCGGCCTCTTCCAGACTGGCGGCCACCGACGGGCACAGTTTCTTCCACTTGGCCCGGAAGCCGTCGCGCGCCTTTTCCGCCGCCGCGCGATTCGGCGGCATAGATGATCCGGTTATAGTCTTCATGCACCGCCTCCTGGGCATGCTCGGGAGCCTTGGCCAGCAGGTTGCGCAGCTTGTGCACGGTACAACGCTGATGCGCCACGCCCGGCCAGATCCGCTCCAGCGCGCTGCGCAGCCCCGCGTTGCCGTCGCTGATGACGAGCCGCGGCCGCCCCAGCTGCCGCGCCGCCAAGTCTTCCAGCATCATCTGCCAAGCGGCTCCCGTCTCGGCGCCCGCCATGGCCAGCGCCAACAAGACCTTCTCGCCTGTCGGCTTGACGCCGAGGGCCACCAGGACCGGCAGCGAGACCACCTTGCCCGCGCTGCGCACCTTGGGATAGATCGCATCCAAGTAAAGATAGACGATGTGATCCTCGGCCAGGTCCCGCTGGCGCCAGCGCTCGTAACTCTCTTCCAGCCGATTCACCAGCCGCGACACGGCGCTTTTCGAGAGCGGCGCCCCACCGAGCAGCGGCTTTAACGCTCCCCGGATGCGGCGCGTGTTGCCGCCCGACAGATACACGCCCAGCACCGCTTGCTCGACCTCCGGGGAACTGCGCCGATAGCGCGGCAACAGCACACTCCGCCACTCGCCTTCGTCCCCGTCGGAGTTGACCAGCCGGGCCCGGGGAACCGCCAACTTCACCGCCCCCGACCGCAGCGCCAGCCCGCGCGCCTTCGTCCCGTGCCGGTAGCCCCGACGCCCCACCGCGCGTTGGCCCCGCCCCGCTCCCAGAGCTTCTTCCACTTCTTCGTGGAGAATCTTTTCGATCACCTCTCGCACCCGTTCCCGGATCGCTGCTTCCAAGCCCTCTCGCCAGAGACGCGCTTGGTTCCCCTCCGTCAGTGGTAGCTTTCCGCATGGCGTATTCCTCCTGTTCCTGACCGCCCTCCAGGGCTCGTCAGGTTTTTCTTTCCATGGCTTTCAGGAGAATACGCCATTCCTTTTTCTACAAGAATCGGGACGGGACCACTGGCGCTTGACACATTTGTATAATGCGGTCAGGAGGCCGCGATGAGATTTCTTCCCTACAATCCCGATCAAGCCTATTTGTTGCCGCCCAGCGTGAAAGACATTCTGGGCGAGGAGCATCTGTGTTTCTTCCTGCACCGGGTGGTGGAGTGTCTGGACCTGAGCGGGTTCGAGCAGGATTACGGGGAAGAGGGGCCACCCGCCTACGCGCCGGCGCTGATGGTGAAGGTGTGGCTGTACGCGTACACGTTGCAGGTGACGTCGTCGCGGCGGCTGGAGCAGCGAGTCCGAGAAGACCTGGCGTTCCGCTATTGGGCGGGAGGAGCGAGCCCCGACCACTGGACGCTGAATGCGTTTCGGCGGCAGCACCGGCGGGCGATTAACGATCTGTTCACGCAGGTGCTGGAACTGGCGCGCGCGGCGGGTCTGGGGCGGCTGGGGCACGTGGTGATCGATTCGACGCGCGTGGCGGCGAACGCTTCGCGCAACCGGGTGGAGAGCGAGGAGGCGCTGCGGCGCGAGCGGGCGAAGTTGCGACGCCAGGTACGGCGTTGGCAGCAGCAGTGCGACGCGGCCGATCCCAACGAAACCCCGGGCACGGCGCTCGCGGCGCAGGAGAAGCAGGCCGTGGAGGCGCAACTGGCGGAGATTCCCCGGCGCCTGGAGAAGCTGCGCAAGGGGGGGCTCGCGAAGCGCTCGCGCACCGATCCCGACAGCCGCTTCCGGCGCGAGCGGCAGGGTTTCACGTTGGGCTATACGGTGGCGATGGCGGTCAGTGAGGATCATGTGATTCTCGAACAGCGGGTGACGCAGGAGGCCACCGACAACGCCAGCTTGCTGCCCGTGGTCGAGGCGGTCGAGCGGCGCTGCGGGGAATCGCCCCAGAAGGTGAGCGCCGACAGCGGCTTCTTCTCGCTGGAGAATCTCCGGGGTTTGGAAGCGCGCGGCATCAAGGGCTACGTGCCGGACTCGAACTTGGCGCACGAGTTGAAGGGACAAGGGCGTCGACACCACGCCGGTCGTCTGCGTCATCCCGAGCAGCGACGCATGCGCCGGCGGTTGCGGAGCCCCGCCGGGCGGGCGGTGTATCAGCGGCGCAAGGCGATCATCGAACCGGTCTTCGGAGTGCTGAAAGAACAACGCGGCATGCGCCGCTTCCGCTTGCGCGGCTTGGCGAAGGTGGGCGTCGAAATGGCTCTGGCCGCCACCGCCTACAACCTGACCCGGCTGTGGAATCACCAAAGGGCCCTGGCCTAGGCGGCGGATCAGACCCCGCGGCCGCCCCAGCCCCCGGCCCGACAGGATTAAGAAACAAGATCGGAGCTTCATAGAACCAATTCGCAATCTGACGCGTCTAAAACGCCGGTTATCACACAGACTCTATAGCCCTCTGGTTGCAGCAAATCAGATCTCACAGCCGCAAGCTGTGATGTAGACTCTCTCACTTGTGGTGGTACAAAATCTCGGGCTGGTCACCCCTGCCGTTGCTAGGTTATGATCCGACTCGCGATTCGATCCAAGAAAGGAGAGGCATATGAGCCATAATCCGCGAGGCTTCGAGGTAGCCTTGGTAGCCGCTGTAGTATTGGGAACTTCCATCAGTGGGTTGAGTCAAGACTCGAGGTAGAAGCAATGCTCCGGTGATAGTCGAAACACCCTGGGGCCAGCACACAGTGCCAGACGTCGAAACTTTTATCGAGATGCAGGTTTACAGGCTCCTGAAGCCAGGTGATAACTGGTGGTTGGCAGGCGAACCCGTTCGAAAAAAGTTGAGGGAGCAGTATAAGTCAGGACAACTGAAACTTCGTCGCTTTCCGTGGCAAGTTACCGCCGGCATTTATGTCTTGGGCCGCGACGATGATGAACAGCAAATCTACCTTGTAGATACCGGCAAAGGGCTCTTGCTGATCGACCCCAGCTATGACTCTTGGCAGGACACCATCATTCAGGAGATTCGGCAGCTCGGCTACGAGCCTTCTCAGGTTCGTTGGGTCCTGGCAACCCATTGTCATGTGGACCATGCTCAGTCGTTGCACTCGTGGCGGGAGCGGGGCGCCCAGGATCTTGATTGGTGACGGAGATGCTCATCCCGTCGAAAGCGGCAACCAGCTTGTAGCCGCCTACTTGATGCCGGACGCGGAACGCCAGTTCATGCCCTGCACGATTGATCAGCACATCTTCGATGGTGACGGGTTGCAATTCGGTGACCTAACCCTCTATGCCATCGCCACGCCCGGCCACACGCCGGGCTCAACGTGTCTCTACCTGAACCACGACGGCAAGCACATTCTCTTCTCGGGTGACATCACATTACATGCTGGACGGCATGCCTGGATGGGCAATCCTTACGTGGATTGGGACCAGTATCTCAGGTCGTTGCAGAAGCTTGCCCCCTATGCAGTGAACGGGAAGGAGGTTCGGTTCGACATCCTCCTGCCCGGTCACGGAACAGTGGACATGGACGACGCTTCCCGGTCTGTTGATTCGACAATCAAAATCGTAAGTAATGTTATTGCCAGGCGTAAGTCCGGCGAGAGTATCGATTGGGTAGAACCGTACGTCTGGAACTGGACCCAGGGAATCCAGTACGGAGAGAAAAGGTGAGATCTGTGGCGGGGTGGCTAGCGGACTCATGCTTATCCGGTTGTTTCAGCATACCCCAATATGTTGGGGTCAGTCTTGGCTTGGCGGATTGGAAAGCTCCGCCTGCTCCGCATCTCCTTATAGGTCGTGGATTTGTGCCCGGTCCCGAGACCGAGCAAGGTTTGGAACGCAGCCATAGGTTGCTTGCGCCGGTTATGGCGAAATACGAATTCATCAAGATAAGCCTGGAGCTGGTTGCGGCCTACGCCGTGATGGGTTCCGAGCAACCATTGCTTCAGGTTGCCGATGGCGCGGTCTGCCAAAGGCACGGCGGACTTCGCGCCTCTATGGAGGTCGGCTCGCGAGGGTTGACTGCGGGACACATGGCGAAACCCCGCCTCCTCCAATCCGGCGAAGCTGTTGAGGGCGTCGGTGTACACGAGAGAGCCCGGGGCCACGTTCTGTCGCAGGAACGCGATGAGGGTTCCGCCGCGGAAATCCGGGATGACCGCCATGCGAGCGCGCCCGGTCGCGCGGCCACGCTTCTCCACCGCTACCACGATGAGGGCGGCCTTCCGGCCCCGCAGTTGTCGGCTTCCCCGCAAACCCGCTTGGGTACCCCCAATCCAGGTCTCGTCCACTTCCACTTCCCCCCGCAGCGGCTCTCGGGCCAAGTTGACCATGGCTTGCCGCAACTTGTGCAACATCATCCATGCCGTCTCGTAACGTCGCAGACCAAGCTGGCGCTGCAAGAGAAGCGCCGAGACGCCACGTTTATCCGTGGTCATGAGGTAAGCTGCCCAGAACCAAACCGTCAGCGGCGTTTTCGTGTTATGCAGAATCGTCCCTGCCGTAAGGGAGACTTGATACCGACACCGAGTGCATTGCCAGCGCCGCGCTTTCACGATTTCGTAAGAACTCTGGTTCCCGCACCGCGGGCAGATGAAGCCGTCCGGCCAGCGGCACTCAGCCAGATACTTCTGGCAAGCCGCTTCGGTAGCGAACATCGACTGGAACTCGCGCAAGGTTTTCGGAAACGCTGGGCGCGGCACGCCCATATACTACTGCTTGGGGTATGCTGAAACAACCGGATAAG